>JAWLEV010000005.1:0-61231 GCA_041685915.1 Anaerolineae bacterium
TTTGTCGTGGCCGAGTTCGCCCTGGGAGAATGAGTGGGCGGGGTCAGGAGGCCTCGGTACCGGCGACGAGGAGCACGTACTCGCCGCGCACCTCCTGCTGACTCACCCGTTCCAGGATTTGCGACAGTGTTCCCCTGATGACCGATTCGTGTAGTTTGGTCAGTTCGTGGGCCAGGGCCGCCTGCCTGTCCCCGAACACCTCCAGGGCGTCTCTTAACGAGCGGATGAGACGATAGGGGCTCTCATAATATATGAGGGTATAGGGAGAATCACGATCCGCCGCGTAAAACTTTTGGCGGGCCACCTTTTTACGCGGTGTAAAGCCGCGGAAGGTGAAACTGTGCAGTGGAAGATTGGAGAGCACCAGGGCTACAACAAAGGCGGTGGGCCCGGGAACCATGGTCACGTCCACATTCTCGCGGATGGCGGCGCGCACCAGAGTGAATCCCGGATCTGCTATGCCGGGTGTTCCGGCGCTGGTCACCAGGGCGACAGATTCCCCCTCCTGGAGAAGGGCCATGATACGCTCCCTGGCGCGCTCCTTGTTGTGTTCGTGGAACGAGATCTGGCGCTTATCAATATCGAAATGTTTGAGCAGTCGCCCGGTCTTGCGTGTATCCTCGCTGGCTATAAGGTCTACCTTTTTGAGGATCTCAAGGGCGCGTAGCGTGATGTCGTCCAGGTTGCCGATGGGTGTGGCGACCAAATAGAGCATCGCGTCGTGTTCTCCGTATATGGTGAACGAGATTCTCGCTTACTCTTTTTCGTGCTCTTTTTGCCAACGCAATATCAGATTGCGAGCCGCCCATACCTCATCCAGGCGGCGCACCGGGGCGTTGACGGGAGCGTCGTGAAGCAATTCTGGTTTCTCCTTTGCTTCCTCGGCGATCTGCTCCATGGTGTCCGCAAAGTAGTCCAGCATGCGCTTGCTTTCCGTCTCTGTCGGTTCGATCATCAGTGCCTCGGGCACGATGAGGGGGAAGTAATTCGTCGGTGGATGGATGCCATAGTCGATGAGACGCTTGGATATATCGATGGCCTGGACATCCGGGGCTTCTTCCAGTTGCCCCTCCAGGACGAACTCGTGCATGCAGATTCGGTCATAGGGAAGAGGATAGGTCTCTTTGAGGATGGCCTGTAAATAGTTGGCGTTGAGTACGGCGGCCTTGCTCGTTTCGAGCAGCCCCTTTGCCCCCAGCATGCGGATGTAGGTATAGGCTTTGATCGCGACGCCAAAGTGCCCATAGAAGGATTTAACGCGGCCGATAGACCTGGAGGGCATCTCTAATCTATAGGTGGGCCCGGAGCCTTTAGCTTCTTTTTCTTTCGTCTTGCATACTACTGGTCCGGGGAGGAAATCGGCCAGCACCTCCGAGGCGCCTACGGGACCCGACCCCGGTCCGCCGCCGCCGTGGGGAGTAGAAAAGGTCTTGTGCAGGTTAAAGTGCATGACGTCAAAGCCCAGATCGGCGAGTTTAGTCACACCCATCAGGGCATTCAAGTTCGCGCCATCGCAGTAAACAAGTCCCCCGGCCTCATGTACCAGACGATTTACTTGCAGCACGTTCTCATCGAACAGCCCCAACGTGTTGGGATTGGTGAGCATGATGCCGGCCAGGTCGTCGTTCAGGTGGTGGTGTAGATCGTCCACGTCCACGTTGCCCCGTCCATCGGATTCCAGTTCTACCATCTCAAAGCCAGCCATGCTAGTGGATGCCGGGTTCGTCCCATGGGCCGAGTCGGGGATGAGCATAATCTTGCGGTCGGTGTCGCCACGGTGTTCGTGATAGTTTCGTATCATCAAGATGCCCGTCAATTCCCCATGGGCGCCTGCAGCCGGCTGCAGGCTCATGGCATGGAAGCCACCAATGGCTTTGAGGAACTCTTGCAGTTCGTACATGATGCGCAGGTTGCCCTGGACAGAACGCTCGGGCTGGTAGGGATGCGTCTCGACAAAGCCCGGGAATCGAGCAACGTCCTCGTCGACCTTGGGATTGTATTTCATGGTGCACGATCCCAGAGGATAGAATCCCACGTCCACACCATAGTTCATCTGCGAAAGATGTACGTAATGGCGCATAAGGTCGGTTTCGCTTACCTCAGGGAGGTCGAGATCGTCTCGCAGAAGATCTTTTTCTGGTAGGTCGCTGCGGGGTACGTCGAGGTCGGGCAGATGCGCTCCACAACGTCCAGGCGTGCTCAGTTCGTAGATGATGGGTTCCGTTTCTTTCATGATCCTCCTACCTCCTCCAAGGCCCTGACAAGGTCGTCGATCTGCTCGGCAGAGTTCATCTCTGTCACACATACCAACATGTGATCCTGGAACTGGGTATATGCTCGTCCCAGGTCGTATCCGCCCAGGATATCGTGTTCCTGTAAAAGCCTTTCGTTGATCTCCCCTACGGATGTGGGACAGCGCACAACGAACTCTTTGAAAAAGGGCATCTCGAACTCCACATCGTAATCCTCGAGGTCGTCTATAGCTTTGGCAGCATAGTGGGACTTGTGATAACAGAGCTCGGCCACCTGGGTCAGTCCACACTTGCCAAGGGTAGCCAGATAGACAGCAGCCGCCAAGGCGTTGAGACCCTGATTGGTACAGATATTGGAGGTGGCGCGCTCGCGTCGGATATGTTGCTCTCTTGTGGCCAGGGTCAGGACGTAGCCCCGCCTGCCCTCCACGTCCGTCGTCTGGCCCACCAGCCGGCCTGCGAGGCGGCGCACATACTCTTTTTTGCAGGTGAAAAAGCCCAGATAGGGTCCTCCGTAGTTAAGGGGATTGCCCAGGGATTGTCCCTCTCCCAAGACGATATCGGCGTCCATCTCTCCGGGAGGTTTGAGCAGACCCAGGGAGATGGGATCGCAGGCTACCACGAGCAGCGCCTGGTGAGCGTGAACCTTTTCTGCCACGCCGTTCAGGTCGTGGATGCGTCCCAAAAAGTCGGGATTCTGTACGATAAGGCAGGCGGTATTTTCGTCGACCTGGTCGATCAGTGTATCCAGGTCGGTGGACGGATCCTCGGGAGCGACGATCTCCATCTCCATCCCCTGGGTGTAGGTCCTAACAGTCGCCAGGTATTCGGGATGAACGGTTGGTGAGATGACAACCTTGGTGCGGCGCTCTCGGGAAACATTCTGGGCCATGATCACCGACTCGGCCATGGCTGTGGCCCCATCATAGTGGGAGGCGTTACTGACTTCCATGGCCGTCAGATCACAGATCATGGTCTGGTATTCAAAGATGGACTGTAAGGTTCCCTGGCTGACCTCCGGTTGATAGGGGGTATAGGCTGTGTAGAACTCGGAGCGGCTCAGCACGTGATCCACCACACTGGGCACATAGTGATGATAAGCTCCTGCACCCAGAAAGCAGCTTATATGTTGTAGATCCGTGTTGCTCTCGGCTGCCTTCCGCAGTTCTTTTTTGATCTCGATTTCCGAGACTGGCTCGGGAACGTGGATTGAGGGAAAACGGTACTCGGGAGGCACAGCTTCAAAGAGGGCTCTGACGCTTTCCACGCCGATCCTCTCCAGCATATCCTCTATTTGTGCCTTGGTATGGGGGACATAGTTCATCAGTATGTTCCCTCCTCCTGCGCCTTTTCGGCATATTCCTTGTATGTGTCGGGGTCCATCAACGCGTTGATCTGATCGGGATTCTCGACTCTCAAGGTGACGAACCAGCCCTCTCCATAGGGATCCTCGTTTACCAGTTCGGGGCTGATCTCCAGTTCCTCGTTCACGGAGAGGATCTCGCCGGCCAGAGGAAGGTAGCAGTCAGAAGCCGCCTTCACGGATTCCACAACACCATATACTTCGCCCTGCTCGAATCTGTCTCCAACACTGGGCAACTCGACGTAGACGATGTCGCTCAGGTTATCCTGGGCAAAGTCCGTGATACCCGTATAGGCCTCATCTCCTTCTACGCGGACCCACTCGTGGTTCTCCGTGTACATACAGGTTTCGTCAACTTTTACAGACATTTTCAGCTCCTTTCGATGATCACTATCTTCGATAAGCGGGTGTGTAAAATGGCTTTTCCACGATGGTGGCAGATTTGATACTACCGCGAATTTCTATGCCGATTTCCTGTCCCACGTCCGAATACTCACTGAGGACGTAAGCCATGCCGATAAACTTTTCCAGGGTAGGCGAATACATACCACTGGTCACGTGACCGCATGGGGTGTCGTCCACAAATACTGCATAGTTGTGCCTGGGAACGCCCCGTTCGGTCATCTCAAATGCCAAAAGTTCTTGAGCGGGGCCCTCCAGGCGCGTCTTGAGCAGGGCATGGCGACCGATGAGGGTTTCTTTGTTCAGGGATACGGCCCATCCCAGGCCGGCCTCGATGGGTGTCGTATTGGCCGATATCTCTTGGCCGTAGAGGGGCATGCAAGGTTCCAGGCGAAGGGAATCCCGGGCGGCGAGGCCGATGGGCAAGAGGCCATATTCCTCTCCCTCTTCCATCAGGGCGTCCCAGACGTGGACGGCTTGATCTGCCGGGAAGTAGAGTTCGAACCCGTCCTCTCCCGTGTATCCCGTTCGCCCCAAGAGGGTGGCTACTCCTGCGATCTCTGTGTCGACCGCCTCGTGGTAGGCCAGTTCATCCAGGTCGTATGCGCACAGACCTTGGAGTGTGGATTGGGAGAGGGGGCCTTGCAGGGCCAACATGTACGTCTCCTCGGAGACGTTCTCCACGTTTACGTCAAAGTCGGATCGATGATGGTTTACCCAGGATGTATCCTTGGCATTGTTGGCGGCGTTGACGGTGATAAAGTATCTATTGGGCATATGGTAGATAAAGACATCATCCACGATGCCCCCGTCATGGTAGCACATCATCGAATAGTTCGCACGTCCCACAAAGAAACTGCTCACATCGGCGGTCATAATCCTTTGTAGATATGGTATAGCATCTGGGCCCGTGACAACGATTTGACCCATGTGGTCGATATCAAAAAGGCCAACCGCCTCGCGCACGTGAAGGTGTTCGGCCTTGGGGCCCGTAGGATACTGTACGGGGAGAGCCCATCCCGCAAAGGTTATCATGCGCGCTCCCAGGGCGACGTGTCTGTCATAGAGTTTTGTCTTTTTGACCATTTTTTACGCCCTTTCCAAATAGCTGTTTACTCTGTGATCATGTGCAGGTCGTGCAGCGCTTGCCTCACCTCCTTGCTCTTCAGAGGCCGCGGATAATTGTAAAGGATGCTACCAGGTCGTTCGTTATAGTAGGGACGATTGCAGTCCTGGCATCCCGCCGTACGAAAAGCCTCGCCGCGAGGCAGCAGGCGGGGAAGCGCCGCTGTCACGGGACCATAGTTTTTCAATCGTCCTTTGCTATCATAGCAAAAATCGGCGGATCGTGCTACTCTTTGGGAGATCAACCAATGAGCCACCTGTATGCGGCGGTAATGGGGAAGGGATGGTGGCGTCCGATCTTCTAAAGATGTTCCCTCTATGGGCGTGAAGGCAAAGAGGCCAATGGTTACCCCGAGATCCACCATATGCTGAATGCGCTCCACCATCTCTCGTTCGGTCTCGCCCAGTCCTACAATGAGATGCGTGCCGATGTGGCCGAGATGGCGTGAGGCGGAAGCCTCTATGAGGTGCAAGGTCGCTTCCCACGTGCCTCCTTTTACCGCCCGATACACACGCGGGCATGCTGCGTCCAGGGCAATGGTGACCCGCTCGGCGCCGGCGCGGAGAAGTGTAGTCACGTCCTCCAGGTTGCGAGGAGCCACAGATGTACAGATCGGTGTGTCGCACGTTTGACGCACTTTTTTTATGGCCCGTGCCGCCTGATCGAGATATCCTCCGCTCACCGTCACCTGAAAGCAGGTTCGTCGAATCTTTTTTTCACGATAGGCTCTCTCGAGGCCTTGGAGGATATCTTGGGCGGGAAAGGGCGGCCATGCCACTCGCGAGAGGGCGTTCTCTTGGGCATGACTGCCTCGTGCCTGGGCACAAAAGGCACAATTTCGCCGGCATCGTTCGCCGAGCATCAAATAGGCGGTGGTGGGCGGCGTGTCCATGCGCAGGGTGTAGAGACCGAGGACAGCGGCTGTGCCCGAGGAAACCTTCCAGGACCAAGTTTCCTCTTCCCGGATTTCGTGTGTTTCCTCTGTCAATCGAGAGCGCAGCATTCGTCCCCCCAAAGGATCTGTAGATTTTTGTCGGCGGCGATATCCTCCGCTGCACGGGTGGGATTGACGATGCCGTTCAGCCCGGCGTGAATGGCCAGTTCATCGACGCGCTGGCGGTAGATGCCGTGAGGGCGCATGCAGCCGAGGTAGAGATCCGTATCAGGCAGACGCGTACGCGCGTCCAAAAAGAGCTCGGACACCTCCTGCAGTGATGGAGGAGAGCAGTGAGCGTAGGCTGTCCCTTCGGTGGGGATAAGGATAATAAAGATGAGCCTCTCCACATTCCTCTCCTGCAGGGCCTCTAGGACGGCACGCTCGCCGTTCAGTTGGCCGCAGCGCAGTCCGATGGTGATGTGAGGCACCACGGGGGCGTGGCGCCTCATCATGTCGAACGTTCGCACATAGTCATCCAGCGTCAGATCGAGCCCATAGACCTCCTGTACTGTTGTAGCGTCTCCCACCATGTCGAGAGAGATCACGTCGACGTGGGGAGCGATGGTACGCATTTCCTCCTCATCAATGAGCCCCACGTGCCAGTTGAGCCGCCGCCCCTCGCCCAACGCGGCGATTCTTTTCAGGTGGGACATCACCGGCACGCGCCCCTTTGCATCGCAGCCCCCCGATATAAGGCAGCTTGTGGCCCCATCGCCCTGGGCTTCCCATACGGGATGCATGTGGCGCAGATAGCGTCCGCCGCAGTGGGCGCAGTTCAACGCACAGGCATCGCCCGTGACGCTCACGGGAAGGGTATTAAAGGGGCGGTCAAAGTGGATGACGGAGGGATGATGATCCGTCCGCACCTGCCACGTTTGTTCCCATCGCCGGGGAGCGATGGATAGAGTTTTAATGAGGTCACAATTGGTGTACGTGGAATCTGATGTAGAAGATCGTCTCGTCTTTGTCATTTTGCTCCCCATATTTTACCCTCCAAGGCAGTATAGACATGAAGCGGACTCTCGTCAAAGGGAAGAGGTGTTGGAAAGTGCGTCCGTGTATGCATGGAGCTTGAAAGGTTGGGGGTTCGAACTATAATAGGTGACAACTTGGATACGGCAGGGTGTTATGATGCCGTCTGACGGCGACAGGCATTAATTCTGGAGGGAGGCACTATGACGAGGCGCAGATTTCACATCGCCACGGAAGAAGAGATCCGTGAGGGGCGGGTGACGGATATCTATTTTGAGAGGGCGCGGGCAGCGATCGCGGCCCGAGACGCCGACAAGATGGTGGTTGGTGAGGTGCGCACCAGAAGTTTGCCCAGCGACATGCCCTGGGCTGTTCTCGCGGGCGTCGAAGAGGTGGCCAATTTACTGGAGGACTTGGGAATCCAGGCCTGGGCCCTGCCAGAGGGGACCGTCTTTCGGGCCGGTGACCCCGTGCTGACCATCAAAGGCCCCTATACAGCCTTTGGCCACTTTGAGACGGCGTTTCTGGGGTTGCTGTGTCAGGCATCTGGTATCGTGACCAAGTCGGCGCGCTGCCGCCTGGCCGCTGGGGATCGAGCACTACTCAGCTTTGGTGCGCGCAGAATGCATCCCTCCCTGGCACCCATGATCGAGCGAGCGTGTTACGTGGGAGGCTGTGATGGGGTGTCCACGATAGCAGCTGCCGACCTTATGGGCATTCCGCCGACGGGGACCATGCCCCACGCATTGATCCTCATACTGGGAGATACGCTGGCGGCGGCATGGGCCTTTGACGAGGCGGTACCTCCTGAGGTGGAACGCATCGTGTTAATCGATACCTTCAAAGATGAAAAGTTTGAGACGCTGCGCGTGGCGGAAGCCATGGGCGACGAGCTTTTTGGTGTGCGTTTCGATACGCCCTCCTCGCGCCGGGGCGATCTGTACGACTTGATGGAGGAAACGCGGTGGGAACTCGATATTCGAGGCTATGACTGGGTCAAGTTCTTTGCCAGTGGCGGTTTGAATGAGGAAAATATCCCCGGGTTGAATCCGATCTGTGATGGATATGGCGTGGGTACGTCATTGTCCAATGCTCCGACCATCAATTTCGCTTTTGATATCGTGGAGATAGAGGGTGAGCCCTTTACAAAGCGGGGTAAAAAGGGAGGGGGCAAATTCCTGGCCCGCTGTCCGGCGTGCGGTGCGTCGGAAGTCGTCTATTGGAGGCGGGGGCCGGGGCGGTGTGCATGTGGGGAGGAGCGCGAGTTTCTGAATCAAGCTCTGATAGAGGATGGGGAGATCGTGGCTGATCTACCGTTGGCCACCGAGATTCGGGATTATGTTGTGGAGCAACTTGAGGGGCTGAGCCTCTAGGGAAATCGTCCTTTGGATATCGCCAGTCCTTTGGCGTGGCGTCAGACGTTGACCAAACGTCTGACGCCACGTTATTACGTGACAAGCACTATTCTGCCGTGCGCGTGGCCATACGCAACGCGCCATCTTTGAACTTGGTGACCAGGGCCGCCACGGGATGCTCGTATTCGCATTCGAGGATCTCTTTGCAGAGGCTTTCCACTGTCTCGCCCTCCAGATTGATGGGCCTAGGGGCGGTATGCTCGTAAGTGGCGATGAGAAAGGCTTTCCCCGGCGCCACCTCCACGCTCTTGACCGTTAACTGGTCGTCAGCGACGATGCCCAGGTAGCCCTGATCCGCCTCAGCGTCCAAGCCGGCGGCTATACGTGGTGTGTTGTAGCTATCGTGTTCGTAGTCCAGGGCCAGGAGGGAGAGGGCCATGGCATCGCGCAGGCCATAGCCAATCTTGACCTTGTCGATGATGGGATCCACGTGGGTCCCGTTTGAGACGACCAGCGTGTCTTGATATGTGCGCAAGCAATTGTAAGAGATGTAGGGATTGTCCGATGGGGGGGCATCCTCTGTGGGGATGACCACGGCACGGTCCTCCTCCGTGCGGATGGTGCGGTTGGGGAAGGAGCGGGACGAGACCCGATATCCCAGATACCAGTTGCCTGTATCCGTTTTGCCCAAGATGACGAATCTTCCTATGTACATTTTCCCTCCGTTCTGTAAAAGTAGCCTAAATCCAACCGTGCTGATAGCACGTCTCGTACATGGCAATCACGTTCTCCGGTGGACTGACGGCCTGGATGTTGTGGCAGGGGGCCAGGATATAGCCGCCATCGCTGTCAAGTAAACGCAGGTTGTCCAGGACTTCTTGGCGCACCTCCTCCACGGTGCCAAAGGCCAGCGTATACTGATTATCCATGGCCCCATGGAAGATGAGGTCGTCGCCAAAGTCGCGCTTTAGCTTTTCGCGTTCCATCCCTTTGCAGCGCCACTGTATGGGGTTGAGCACGTCTATGCCTGCCTCGATCATATCGGGGAGGATCTTGCGCACGGCGCCATCGCTGTGAAAGAAAACAAAGGCACCTGCCTCGTGGGCCAGATCCATCATGCGTTTCATGCGTGGAATGAGAAACTCGTGGATCTGTTCCGGTGAAAAGAGAAGTCCCTCCTGACTACCCATGTCCTCGGCCACGTAGGTGATCATCACCTCCCCCGGAATCGCCTCATAAATGCGCAAAGTGTTCTGGTACGCCCGTTCAAACAGTTTGTCCAGGCAATAGTGCACCATCTCTGGATGAAGTACCAGATCCATAAAGGCCAACTCCTGACCGCGGAGGTTCTTGTAGATTAAAAAAGGCTCCGATCCTCCCCCGCGGATGGGATATTCTTTCCAGTTTTCGATCTGTTGTGGAAGGTCGGAGTAGTCGTACCAGTCGGGACTGGGCCAGCGATAGTCCGCCTTGATCTCTTTTACGCTGTTGTATTCGGCCAAGGGATGGCACACGGCCTCGCGATACGTGCCGGTGCCATAGTCTATATCACGGTATCCGATACCATAGACATCCTCGTCCTCGGGGATAGGGGGACCCACGTAGCGGGGGGTTACAGTGAAAGGTCTATCGATGTGTAGCCATTCGAGCATCTCCCGCTCGCTGTCCAGCCCCAGATGTGTCAGCAGTTTCTCCTGCGCCTCGTCCGTTGCCCAGTAATCCATGGGTATGCGGTCTGGCCTTTTGCGTTCCAGTACCGCTCGCCAACGTTCACGGGGGGTCATGGTCTCTTTGGGCATGATTTTTCCTTTTTGTGATAATCTTTTTCTGTGTTCCGTCTTACATTCTTTCGGGGGCGTTCATCCCCATGATTTCCAACGCGCGGGCCAGAGTGATCTTGCAGGCCCTGACGAGTTTGAGGCGTGCCTTGGTCATCTCCTTGTCCTCCGGATCCGAACTGAGCACGCGGCAGTCCCGATAAAAAGTATGGAAGGCGCCCGCCAACTCGTAGGCGTAATAGGTCAGGTGGTGGGGAGCCAGAAGATCTGCAGCCATGCGCACCACTTCGGGCAGGCGCAGCATCTGACGGATGAGGGCTTGCTCTGGCTCGCTGGTCAGCAGTGTGACGTCACCGTCTGTGTGCTCCACGTCCCTTGCGCGGCGCAGAATGGAGCAGATGCGGGCATGGGCATACTGAACATAATACACGGGGTTGTCCTGCGAGCGTTCTTTGGCCAGATCGATGTCGAACTCCATCTGGCTGTCCGCTGAGCGGGAGAGGAGGAAATAGCGCATGGCATCGTTGCCCACTTCGTCCAACACCTCGCGCAACGTCACGATATCCCCCGTGCGCTTGGAGAGGCGCACCATTTCTCCGCCTCGCTTGAGGGTGACCAGCTGGTAGATGATGATCTCCAGCCGGGACGGATCCAGCGAAAGTGCTTTCATCATGGCTTTCATACGGGGAACGTGGCCCTGGTGGTCAGCCCCCCAGACGTCGATGACGCGGTCAAAGCCACGCTCGACGAACTTGTTATAATGATAGGCTATATCGGAGGCGAAATAGCCAGGGGTGCCGTCGGAACGGATCACCACCTCGTCCTTTTCCCCACCCAAGGCCGTCGCTTTGAGCCACGTGGCACCCTCGTGCTCGTAGAGGTAACCATTCTTTTGCAAGATGCCCATGACGCGCTCGAATTGCCCGTTCTCGTACAAACTTTGTTCGGAAAACCAGCGATCATATTCGATGCCCAGAAGGGCCAGGTCCTCCCTGGCTTCTTTGACGACGTGCTCGAGCCCCAGCGCGCCTATCTCCTTCAGGGCCTTTTCCCTGGGCAACTCCAAAAAACGTTTTCCATGCCCGGCAGCGATCTCCTCGCCGATGTCCACCATATAGGGACCGTGGTATCCGTCCTCTGGCACGGCCGCGTCCTGGTCCAGGGCCTGCGCGTAGCGTGCATAAAGCGTCTCATAGAACGCACGCATGCGGCTCCCGGCGTCATTGACGTAATACTCGCGCTGTATATCGTATCCTGCCGTTTCGAGGACGGAGGCCAGAACATCCCCCAGAACGGCGTTTCTCGCCGATCCCATATGCAGGGGACCTGTGGGATTGGCGCTGACGTATTCTACCTGTACCCGCTGTCCTTCTTCCATGTCGATTTTGCCATAATCGTCTGGCATATCCAGGATCGCCTCTATCTGGGAGGTGAGCCACGATTCACTGAGCCGAAAATTTATGAATCCCGGGGGGGCAACCTCCACGCTATCCAGGAAGGGTATCTTGGGCAAGTGCTCCACCACGATCTCGGCGATCCTCAAGGGATTCATGTGCGCCTCGCCCGCGAGTTTCATACACATGGGCGTGGCAAAATCCCCAAGACTTTGGTCCTTGGGATGTTCGACGGTCACTTCTTTGGGAAGTTCAAAAGAAGGCAGATCTTTCGCTTTCTGTGCTGAGTCCAGTGCCTCGATAAGGGCTTTGTGCAATTCAACGTCTAAAAGCTTCACTACTTTATCTCCATCCAATTCTCTCCCACGGCCGTATCTACTTTGAGCGGTACGTCCAGTTCATAGGCATTTTCCATGGTGTCCACCACCAGGTCTCGCGTTCTCGTTAATTCCTCTTCTGGTACTTCTAGAATCAATTCGTCATGTATCTGCAGGATCAAGCGTCCCTTCAATTGCTTCTCTCGTAACAGATGGTAAAGGTGGATCATGGCGATCTTGAGTATATCCGCTGCGCTTCCCTGAATGGGCATATTGATGGCCGCCCGCTCCGCCGCGCGTTGTGCGCGGCTGTTGCCCTCGTTCGTCGCTTTCAGCATGGGGAAATAGCGGCGGCGGCCCATGACCGTCTCCACGTAGCCGTGCTCGCGGGCAAAGGCGAGGATTTCTTCAAAGTATTTTTCCACCTGCCCAAAGCGTTCGAAATAGGTCTCTATGAACTGGCGTGCCTCCTCGATGGAAAGTCCCGTGCGGGAGGCAAGGCCATAGGCCGACATGCCGTACATAAGGCCAAAGTTGATGGTTTTGGCCAGGCTACGCTGTTCCTTTGTCACCTCTGCCAGAGGCACGCCATGGATGGCTGCCGCCGTGGTGGCATGGATGTCCTCCCCGCGCTGGAAGGCAGCCATCATCTCGGGATCTCTGGAAAAGTGGGCCAGCAGACGTAATTCGACCTGAGAGTAGTCGCAGCCCAACAGCATGTGCTTCGGAGGGGCGACAAAGGCGGCCCGCACATGACGTCCCAGTTCCGTCCGCACGGGAATATTTTGCAGGTTGGGATCGCTTGACGAGAGCCGTCCGGTGCTTGTGCCCGTCTGATTGTATGAGGTGTGGATGCGCCCCGTGGAGGGATTCACGAGATCGGGAAGGGTGTCGACATAGGTGCTTCTGAGTTTCTCCAGTTTTCTATACTCCAGGATCAAGGTGGCGATGGGATGCTCATCCTCCAGTTCCGATAGCACATCCTTGGCTGTGGAATAGCCCGTCTTGGTTCGACGGATGACGGGGAGTTCCATCTCCTCGAACAATACGTCGCCCAGCTGCTGCGTCGATCTCACATTGAACGTGTGGCCGGCATATTCGTAGATCTGCTCCTGGAGTTTCTCTAATTGTTCCTCTATTCTGCGGGACATGGCCTCCAAGGCCTGGGGATCCACAGCCACGCCATGGCGTTCCATGCTGACCAGTACGGGAATCAGGGGCATCTCCATCTCCATAAAGAGATCCCATTGTTCCCGTTCTTTCAGTTCTTTTTCGAGGACATTAGCAAGCCGCAGGGTCATATCGGCGTCGGCACAGGCATAGGGGGCCGCCTCGGCAATGCTAACCTGGGCCATGGTGAGTTCCTGGCGCCCTTTTTGGATCAACTGTTCGATGGGCGTCATCTCGATGCCCAGGCGTTGCCAGGCTTGTTCCTTCAGCCCGATACCCCGTCCCGAGGGGTTCAATAGCCAGGCGGCGATCATGGTATCGATACAGGGCCCTTTGACGGGTAATCCGTGACGTTCCAAGGCTATCATATCGAACTTGGCATTATGGAACACTTTATAACTGTCGTGCAAGAGCACCGGCCCCAGTCGTTCACGAAGCAGTTCCAATGGCAGTTGCTCTTCCTGCTTTTCCTCATGCCCCACGGGTATATAGTAGGCCTCGCCGGGGGATGTGGCCACTGAGATGCCCACCAGGTTCGCATCGACGACATCGAGGCCGGTCGTCTCGGTATCGAGGGCGAAACGAGATGTTTTTACAAGTTCCTCGATCAATCTCTCCAGATCTTTTTCCGAATTGACGACTGCGTATCGCTCTGACGTCGACATTTCTTGGGAGTCGGCGGCTGCCTCCACGCTTTCAAAGAGTGCGAGTTGACCAGGATCCGTCCTTTTCTCGCCAGGAATGCGATCTACGAGGGAGTGAAATCCCAATTCGCGGAGTGACTCCATCACCTCGGCTCTGTCAAATGTCCCCCACGCGCTCTCCTCCAGATTCAGGTCAACGTCCACCTCGCGTTCGATGGTGACCAGACGCTTGCTCAGAATGGCATCATCATGCCCTTTTTCGAGGGCATTCCGAAATCGCGTTTGTTCCACCTGATCCAGGTGTTCGTAAACGGCCTCGACGGAATCGTACTCTTTGAGAAGGCGGGTGGCCGTCTTTATCCCCACCCCATATACGCCGGGTATATTGTCCGAGGAATCCCCCATAAGGGCTTTGAGATCGACCAACTGTTCTGGCTCCAGTTCGTAGCGCTCTTTGACGGCTTCGACATCATAGAGTTTGGTCTCTCCCAGCGATCGCCGTGGCGTCAGCACCTTGACGTCCTCGGAAACGAGTTGAAGAGTGTCGCTGTCTCCGGTGACGATGATCGTCTCCAGTCCCTTTTGCGAGGCCTGCTTTGACAGGGTGCCCAAGAGGTCGTCAGCCTCGTATCCCTCCTTTGTGTAGCATGGGATGCCCAAGGCGGCCGCCAGGGCCTTGATGTGTGCAATTTGGGGACTCAGGTCATCTGGCATCTTGGCGCGATGGGCCTTGTACTCCTCGTATTCCTCGTGGCGGAAGGTACGGCCGCTGTCAAAGGTGGTGATGACATAGTCCGGGGACAGGCCGTCGAGGGCCTTGAGCAGCATATTCATGAAACCAAAACTGGCGTTTGTGGGCTCACCTGAAGGGCTGGTCAAGGGTGGAATGGCATGATACGCACGATATGCCAGGGCGTGGGCATCGATTAACATCAAGCGTTTCTTGGAATTCATCTTTGTTCAACCTCCTACGTTTGATTATACCACAAGCGTGTTAGGCGACAACAGAGATGTGATTGACGTCCTCGCGTGCATATCTGCTTGACGGACAGGAGTGAGGATATATAATCGTGTACAGTAAAAGGATTAAAAAAGTGCTCAACACTGATTTCTTTTGTATGATAAAGGAGGCTACTGTGGAGCGCAATCGCAGAAATGGCATTCCGATGCGCGTTCTGGGGGCCACTGGCGCTCGGGTCACTGTCATCGGTGTGGGTGGATATCACATAGGCCAGGGGAACGCCGATCTCGGTGTACGGATCATCCGCAAGGCCATCGATGAGGGCGTTAATTTTCTGGATAATGCCTGGTGCTATAACGATGGCGATAGCGAACGGATCATGGGCCGCGCCCTGCAAGGGGGTTATCGGGACGAGATCTTTCTTATGACAAAGAATCATGGACGTGATGCCGATACATTCCGTGAGCAGTTGGAGGAGAGCTTGCGTAGATTGGGAACAGATTATATAGATCTGCTACAATTCCATGCCATCAACGAGGAGGGAGAACCAGAACGCATATTCTCCGAGGGGGCCATTGAGGAAGCCGTCAAGGCGCGTGATGAGGGCAAGATTCGCTATATCGGCTTTACCGGGCATCGGTGGCCGGAACTTTTTGAGAAGATGCTGGGGTATGATTTCGCATGGGATGCGGTGCAGATGCCGATCAATCTGCTGGATGCTCATTTTCGCAGCTTTGCGGGCCAGATCCTGCCCATTCTGTGGGAGCGTGGTATAGGGGTTATCGGGATGAAGAGTTTGTCCGGCGGGTGGTTGCTCAAGACGGATGTGGAGGTTTCCGATGCCATCTCCTATGTCCTGTCGCAGCCGATCGACACTCTGGTCACGGGCATAGATTCCATGGAAGTACTGGAGCAGAATCTGGAGGTTGTCCGTTCCTGGGAGCCAATGTCCGAGGAGCGGCAAGCAGAGTTATTGGACCGAGTGTCTGCTATGGCGCACGACGGTGCTCTAGAGAAATACAAGACTGAATGATAGAGCAGTCCGGGGAAGATCCATGGATGATAGTACGATGCTTTGTGCGGTGGGGGATGTGCGTATGGAGTGTCGTCCCACGCCGAAACCTGCCCTCGATAAAGTCTTGGTGGGCGTCAGGCCGGTGGGGATCTGTGGAAGCGACGCGCGTTATTTTGCCCACGAACACATTGGAGATGTTGTTGTAGAAGATCCTTGATCCTGGGGCATGAGAGCATTGGCGGTGTGGAGGTGGTAGAGGCCCTGCGCTTTGCCGACGAACACAAGGTAGAATGCCTCATGGTGATGGTGGATGTGGGGGACTGATCTCGTTGTGCGAAGGGGATTGACGTTCCTTTGGTCATCCTTTTTGTCCTCGATGGAAGGACTTTTTCTCGTTTTCTGAGGAGGTGAGGGCGTGAATTTCATCTTTTTCTTTCCCGACGAGATGCGGGCGGAGAGCGTCTCGTGTTATGGACATCCCGTGGTCGAGATGCCCAACTATGACCGCTTGGCGGAGGAGGGGGTGCGATTTGAGCAGTGCCATGTCCAGCATCCCGTCTGCTCGCCTTCGCGCTGCAGTCTGATGACAGGGTGGTACCCTCACGTGCGGGGACATCGCACTCTGTGGTATCTTTTGCGGACTCATGAGCCCAGCCTGTTCCGATATCTGAAGGAGGACGGGTATCATATCGAGTGGCACGGTAAAAACGATCTCTATGCTCCCGATTATTTTCCCCTGACCGTCGACTACTGGGACTCCTCGGAGGGTGGTCACACAGGTCCCAATCCCTATGACCAGGGTGAGGCGGCCTATTACAGTTTTCTCTGTGAACCCTTTTCAGGGGGAGTTGATGAGACGCGGGACGTGCGTAACGTTCGGGACGGGCTGGATTTTTTGCGTTCCCGGGGAGAGGATGACGACCCGTTCTTTCTCTATTTTCCCCTCTCCATGCCCCATCCGATGTATTCTGCTCCTCAGCCCTACTATGACATGTACGACCCCGATGATCTACCGTCCCTGCGCCCAGCGGATATGGCGGGCAAGCCAGAGTTTCATCGTCTGATCAGGGAGTACCGCCGCCTCGATAGGCTACCAGAGGAGCACATGAAAAAGATCCAGGCAGTGTATCTGGGGATGAACAGCTATGTGGACTGGATGTTGGGACAGGTGTTGGACGTCCTGGACGAGACAGGGCTGTCCGAGGCGACGACCATATTCGTCGCCTCGGATCACGGCGATTGGGCGGGAGATTACGACCTGGTGGAAAAGTGGCCCAGCGCCCTCGACGATACCATAACGCGAGTGCCCTTATTGATGCGCATGCCGGGTAACAAGGGGGGACACGTGGTCGAAGAGCAGGTTGAGTTGTTTGACATCATGGCCACCGTGCTGGAACTGGCGGGGATAGAGGCAGAGCATACGCACTTTGCGCGGTCGTTGGTACCACAGTTGCATGGGGAGGCGGGGGACCCCCAGCGGGCGGTATTCGCCGAGGGAGGATATGATACCCATCAATCCCATTGTTTCGAGGGACGATGGAGCGATTATGATATTCCGCGCTCGCCAGCGCATATCTATTGGCCCAAAGGATTGCAGCAGCAGGAATGTCCGAAAAGCGTCTGCCGTGCCACCATGATGCGTACGCTGGAGTACAAGTTGATTCATCGGCCTGCAGGTGTGAGCGAGTTCTATGATCTGGAGGACGATCCCCGCGAATTGCACAACGTCTATAACGATCCGGGATATGCGGCGGTACGGAAGGATATGGAGGCTCGATTACTGAATTGGTACGTGCACACGGCGGACGTTACAGCGTGGGACGAGACCCCGAGAGGGTTGCCTCCTGCTCATCTATCTGTCTAGACGCTCACGTAAGAAGAGGCCATCTAGAGAAGGCCCGTGACCCTCTCTGCGAATAGCCGTTCTATAAAGGCGTGAGGTCGGCTTTCACGGGACGGCTGGTTCATATCGCAGTGCTTTGCCAGAGAGGGGGCATACCTCCACGCAAAGGGGCCCTTTCTCCCTTTTGCTGCACAGGTTGCATTTGATGGCCATCCTCTGTTGCGGGTGCCTCTTGGGTACATCCCAGGGGCAGGCATCCCGGCACTGCATGCATCCGATGCAGAGTTCCTCGTCTACAATCACGGCGTCCGTGCGCGGATGACGTGACAAGGCATCCACGGGGCAGGCCTCGACGCACAGAGCATCCTGGCACTGGAAGCAGATGGTCGCCGAGATGGGGTCGGTCGCCCGGAATTCGTCGAAGCGGATATTGATGCGTGCCATGGAGGCGCTGCCCTTGCCCTCATGATAGATGGAACAAGAGATCTCACAGACCTTGCAGGCGCGACATGATTGAGGATCGAAAACGATTCGGCCGCTGGTGGGTATTGTGGAACTGGATCCTACGGGACTCTTGTTTGATGATTCTGTCATTGTCCTCTCTTTTCATGATCTGTTGTACGTAAAGCAGACACTCGTATGTTGATGAAGGGTTTTTGGATGGTGGTTCAGTTTTCCCGTTGTGAAAGGCGACGCTTGGAAAGGGCCTTGCGTACTGCGAGGTGGTCATCCCTGCCGATGGGATAGGCGACTGCAAGGGCGATTCCTCCACAGAGCAACAGGGCGGGCACCGGCCCCGTAAAGGCACGGATCGTGGTTAACGTCCTCTTTCCCTGAATGGCTGCGTTGGGCATATAACCGGACCACTCCAATGCTATGCCCAGGAAAAAGAGGGCCAGTCCGGTGGCCGCCTTTTGCATAAGCGTGAGCAGACTGTAAAAGATGCCCTCATGTCGCTGTCCCGTCCGGAGTTCGTCCCACTCGATGGCGTCGGGAATGATGGCCCAAGGCAGGACGTGAGCCGCACTCACGCCAACCCCAGCCAGAGCCGCCAAGGTAAAGATGATTATGGGGCGGGTCGCGGGACCTGTAAGGACAAGGACGACCTGTACAAAGCACCAGAAGGCGATGCCCCCGATATAAGCCTGGCACTTGTTGCTGTGGCGCGAAATCCATTCCCAAAAGGGCAGTACCAAAAGGGCCGTGACAAAGATGACGGCAAAGATGATGTCGCTCTGATTCTCCAGATGAAGCCAATACTTGATAAAATACAGCAGAACCGCCTGAATCACACTCATGGCCAGCCAGGTGAGAAGAAATAGGCCAATGCTCAATAAGAAGGGACGGTTCTTCAGGATGGCTCTCATGGATTCCCAAAGGGAGGGCGAAGGCAGCGCCGAAGGATCGTGGCGCTCCCGGGTGCCCAGAAAGGTCAAGAGTAAGGGCGCTGCGCTTAGTATGGCAAAGACCATGCCATTCAGCCAGATGCGAAAGCTGTTCTCTGGACGGAACGATCCGACGATTAACCAAGGCAGGGTGAAAGCTATCAGACTTCCCAGAATAGAAAAGGCCATACGGTACGTCGTCAGCGTCGTACGTTCGTCATAGTCCGGTGTCAATTCGGGGGTGAGGGCAAAGTAGGGCATATAGACGAAAGTAGCCGCCGTATCAAAAACCATATAGGCAATGATATAGAAGGCGGCGAGCCCCATCTGGCTCTGGAAAGAGGGTTTGCACCAGAGCAGAGTAAAAGTCACGCCGAAGGGAATAAATCCAAATAGCAAGAAGGGGCGGCGTCTTCCCCATCGGCTGGATGTACGATCGGAGATATGTCCGATAAGGGGATCGTTTATCCAGTCCCACTGCTTGGCAATCATCATGGCCGTTCCGGCCAGCGCGGGGCGCAATCCCACCACATCGGTGAGAAAGAGGAGATAATAGACGTTTATCAGGGTACTGGTCAGGCTGAATCCTATGTCACCCAGACCATAGAAGAGTTTGTTACGCAGGGAGAGACAACTGGTTTTGGGCTCAGGCAATCCAACGCCCCTTTTAGGCTAACATATCCCAGACATTGCCCGTATTTTAATGCGTTGCCCTCGCCAGGGCAACTGGCGCTCTTGTACCAAGAGAGGTGACCTGTGCTACAATGTATGGGGTGCTCGAAAGGGGGAGACGATGAAAAAATCGTGCCTTTTTCAACTTGTTCTTTTTGCTGTCCTTGTCTTTGTGGTGGCCATGCTTTTGCGTGGTTATGTCGAGGGCTGTCGAGCTCCACAAGAAGCAAGGGATATTGATGGCGAGGTTGGCGGCGATGAGGGTGGCGAAAGTGCGGTTTCCTCACAGGAAGGAGAGCAAGGGGCAGGCACGACTGGTTCTAGGGGGATAGAGGGTCTATCCCGGCTGCCAGTCAGCAGCCTCATGATCGACGCCCCCCGTGTCCGGGGCCTTGCAGTCAGCGAGCATTTTTTCTACGTCTCCTCATTTGACCCCGACCGGCGTGTGGCTTCTTTATACAAAGTCAACCGTGAGAGTCACAGCACTACCCAGGTGCGTACGTTGAAAGAGGATGCACGGTATCAGTCGGGAGGATTGTTTTTCCGCGGTGGTTCTTTGCTGGTGCCCCTGGCCGGCGATGAAGCCGATTCTGGAAGCTCTATTCTTTTTTTGGACGCGCATCACCTGGAGATTCAACACAGGATCAAAGTTGATGACCGCATACGGGCCGTGGCGCAGGGAAGGCACGATGTGATCTATGGCGTCGATTTTGACTCAAGCGTCTTCTATGCCTGGACACCGGAGGGGGAGGAGGTGCGCAAAGGTGAGAACTATAACTGGGGAGAATACGGTGACATAGATTTCATACAAGGAAGCCTCGTCTGTTCGGGCGCAGATGATCACAGCGGCGTCATAGACGTCATCGATCCTCACACCTTTACTTTGCTCGTTCGTCATCGCTGTTATACGCGCACGCCGGATCGGGAGTGGGTGACCAGCAAGGGATTCGCCTTTTTCGATGGCGTATTTTACTTTGTGCCGGATGAGGGACACTTTCCCACATTGATGAAGTATGTGTTGGATGGCGTCTCCCCTTCCGAGTATATTCCGTACGTCGCCCCGAAGACGTAGGGATGTGTTGATTCAGCGGTCATGTGGTCCATGCCATATTCCTCTCTCCTTGTCCCAGTTCCAACCCTGTGCATCGATGTGAGCCTCCAGCCTAGGCCAGCCGGCCTGGATGCGGGCCTGTGTAGCATCCCATGAGCGCACTCCGCTGGTGGCGTCGGCCGTTTCCACATTGCACGCGCCGACTGCGACCGCGGAGGTGGTGGTCTCCTCGGGCGTCTGGCCGCGCAACAGCCCGCTGAGAAAACCGGCGATGGTCGTGTCGCCAGCGCCCACGGTGCCGGCAACCTCAACCTTGAAGCAAGGGCCCCACAGTTCGCGTTCTTGCCACTTTTCTAGAGACGTTGGGCCACCACGTCCGAGATCCTTTATCGTCTCGGCGCTGCGCATATAAAGCCCCCTATGTCCCAGTTTTAGGGCGACTATCTTTGCCCCCAGAAAGAGGGTCTCTTGCGTCAGGGAGGCGATACGCTCGGGACTGAGAGCGTCAAGCAGCCCGTCCTGCCCGACAGCGTTGACCAATTCGTTGTACATCTCTCTATGTAACATGTAGAGCAGTTCCTCGACGCTGGGGGCAAAGATGTCCACGTAGGGCAGCGTACGATCGAGTATGGATCGCCAGTCCGCCCTGCCGCCGGGACGGGTGGGATCGGGCATGGCCATATCCAGGGAGGTGGTCGCCCCGTGCTCTCTGGCGCGGCGAAAGATGGTAGTCAGGGCGTGTCCCCCGTTCACATACATGCGACGCATGGCTGGCGGATAGCCGAAATGGAAGAGCTTTGTCCGATCCAGAAGGTGGTCTGGAATGTCGTCGGGGCCGAAGGTGTCGTTTGGACCCGGATAGTGCAGGAAGGTGCGATCGACGCCGGGAGGATTGAGGACCAGGGTGTAGGAACCGCCCTCGTCCTGCGCGATAACCAGATCCTGTACCAGCGTTTCGTTTCGTGCTTCCAGGATATGTTGGGTGAGCTGTCCCACGTGGTCGTCGCCGATACGTCCCAAGAGGCGTACGTCGAGGCCCAATCTGTGCAAGGCCAGGCCGGTGTTAGAAACGGCGCCGCCGGTGGAGATCACGGCAGCGCCCACCTCTGTAAGGCGTCCGGGAGCGAGAAAGCTATCCGATTGGGCCGAGATGGCCGGGATGGCCGGGATAATATCCACGCAAAGATGGCCGGCAACAAGCACATCGATCATTATCTTTTCCTTCCTGTGAGTATGGATGTCTGGTCCTATTATGTAGTAGACGGGTGGTCCTGGCAAGGGGGCGGGCGTGTTGGAGTCTTGTTGTCATGGACGGTCGTTGCTGCTATGCTAGCGTTGTCAGAGTATTCGCTGTCATCACGATGGATGGATGGTCCATACGATCTATCATTTTGAGGAGGAGACATATGTCTATGCAAGGGCTTGAGCCGATGTCGCTGGACAGGGTACAGATCGACGATTCGTTCTGGGGGCGCCGTCAGACTGTCAACCGGGAAGTCACACTTCCGGCCGAGTATCGACATTGCCAGGAGACGGGGCGTATCGATGCTTGGAAGCTAGATTGGGACCCGGGAATGCCCAATCCCCCGCATCATTTTTGGGATTCCGATGTGGCTAAGTGGATAGAGGCTGTGGGATACGTCCTGGCGGCGCATCCGGACGAGGAGTTGAAAAGCCGCGCTGATGAGGTCATAGATATGATCGCCGAGGCACAGCAGGACGACGGGTATCTCAATACTCATTTCACGACCGTGGAACCTGTTTGTTCCTTTGTATGTCGACAAGGAGGAACTGGTCATACAAAGGAACCAGATAACCGCTGGACGAATCTGCGGGATATGCACGAACTCTATTGCGCTGGCCATCTGATGGAGGCTGCCGTGGCCTACTATGAAGGTACGGGAGATCGCCAGTTGCTGGACGTGTTGTGTCGCTACGCCGATCATATCGATTCGGTGTTCGGTCCCGGGGAGGGACAGAAGCGCGGCTATCCCGGTCACGAGGAGATCGAGCTGGCCCTGGTAAAACTCTATCGCGCCACGGGGGAGGGGCGGTATCTCGATCTGGCCAAGTTCTTTATCGATGAGCGAGGGCGTCGCCCTCATTACTTTGATATAGAGGCGAGAAGGCGGGGTGAAGGGCCACGGGACTATCGGTTCGAGACCTATGATTATGCACAGGCTCATCTGCCCGTTGGGGAGCAGACCACGGCGGAGGGGCATGCAGTCAGGGCCATGTATCTTTATAGCGGCATGGCCGACGTGGCCGCCGAAACCGATGATGAGAGCCTGCTGGCCGCTTGTGAACGCCTATGGGAGAACGTGACGAAGCGCAGGATGTACGTCACCGGAGGCGTCGGATCGTCCTCTCATGGGGAGCGTTTTACCGTGGATTACGATCTACCCAACGATCTGGCCTATGCAGAAACCTGTGCGGCGGTCGGCTTGGTGTTCTGGGCCCACCGGATGCTACAGTTCGACGGCGATGGGAAATATGCTGACGTCATGGAACGTGCTCTCTATAATGGAGTACTGAGCGGCGTGTCCCTTGAAGGTGACAAATTTTTCTATGCCAATCCATTGGAGGCGATTCCCGCGTTACACGAAGCGCGCCCCGATCTTTTTGGCAGAGATGCCGTCTCTTATACGCGACAGGATTGGTTCAGTTGTGCATGCTGTCCTCCCAACTTGGCGCGACTCATCGCCTCCCTGGGAAAATACGTCTACTCTCAGGACGAGGATGGAGAATCGCGGAGCGATTATCCCAAGGGGATACATGTGCACCTGTATGTTGGAGGGAGTGGGACCTTTGACGTCGACGGACAGGAGATTGTCCTCTCTCAGAAGACGCGTTATCCGTGGGAGGGTGAAGTGGTGGTCACCGTGCAATCTGAGGGGGAGGTGCGTTTCCCCCTGGCCCTACGTATACCGGGGTGGAGCCGTGGAGCGGCGTTGCAGATCAACGGCCGGGCTGTGGATGTCGCGTCCAGGTTAGAGCAAGGCTATGTGACGATCGAGCGTCTGTGGAAACCGGGCGATCAGATAGTACTCGATCTTCCAATGCCCGTGGAGCGTGTGGAAGCGCATCCGGCGGTCGGCGAGAATTGTGGGTGCGTGGCCATCCAGCGAGGGCCTCTTGTGTACTGCCTGGAGGAGGTGGATAACGGCCCTAACCTGCACGATATCGTCCTTCCTGCCGATGCCGAACTGCAGACGGCCTTTGAGGAGGATCTCCTGGGCGGCGTAGTGGCCGTAGAGGGCGAGGCCAAGCGACGAGATGCCAAGAGATGGGGCGGGACCCTGTATCAGCCAGCGCCGTCCGAACTGGAGACGGTGCCCTTTAGGGCCATCCCCTACTATGCCTGGGCCAACCGGAACCCTGGCGAGATGCTGGTCTGGATTCAGCAAGGGTAGGTTCGGGAGCTGGCACAGGGAGATCGCGATCTCCCTGTGCCAGTTGCGTTCAAGTGTCCAATAACCTGGCGCTCAAGTAGTTGAGCACCTTTAGCTGACTGTCGTCCTCTCCGATCATGTTTCCTATGCTGTCGAGATCTGTTCCTTCCAGGAAGGCCATCATGCGCTTCAGCATGGTCGTGTTGGCCTGAAAAGCGGGCACGGGATCTAGTTGGTGGGCCGCGATGTCGGCGCCCAGCCACCCCTCATAGCTGATGCGATCCAGCGTATACAGCAACTCCAGCCACTCCCAGAGGTGAACGCTGCCCGAAACCATGTCCCAGTCGCCACCGTCTCCCGGGTTGTCGTTGGTGTGCATGTAGAACAGCCTGTCTTTCCGGGCCAGCAACGTCGCCGCCTCGGCGGGCGATTCCTGGCCGGCAAAGGAATGCCCTATATCCAGATTCGCCCCCATGTTGGGTTCGTCCACTTCGGCGCATACAAAAAGCATCTTGCCCACGCCGTTGAGCAGGGGCTTGGCCTCCATGTCATGGGGCTGGTATTCCAGCGCAAGTCGTACATCATCGCGATAGGTGGCTACCTCTTTCACCGTCTGGATGAAGCGCTGCCAGGCGGCCCCGTGGTTGATCTCAAAGGCATACTCGTACCCCTCGGCCAGGGGGCACGTGGTGACCAGGTTGGCGCCCAGCGCCGCGGCAATGTCCATCCCCGTGCACAGGCGCTCTACGGCTTTCTTTCGCGCCTGTGTCGAGCGCGCCGAGAGGGCGCCGTAGCGAAAGTAGGTGGCGTCCTTGATGTCCACGTTGACGGCAGAGAGCTCCAGATCATGTTCTCTTAAAAGGCGCTCTGCCAGTCCGACGTCCTCCAGATCGAAGGGGAATTTGAGCTCGATGCCGTCCAGCCCTTCGATCTGGGAGACGAGCTCGAACTTTTGCTCCAGCGTGCGGTCGGGCTGGTACTGGGTATAGCCGTCGCTCTGGGCACCAAAGAAGGCGGCGTTTGCTGATAGTTTCCAACGTCTCATGTTCTCACCTCGCATAGTCTCCTGAGATTGCTGCCGATTCGTGAATGCGGGTCTAGATCAGGGAATACAGGTAAGGGACGATGCGGGACGGATCGCGCGCTTTCATCAACTCTTCCATCTCGTCCTCATCGATGCGCTCCGTTATCTCTTCCAGCTTGCGTGTCATCTGTGTCACGGCGTTGAAATTGGCCACGGTGTCGATCTCTTTTGGAAAGACGTCGAAACTGTACCAGTCGTCGTCATAGCCCACCTTGCGCAGCGTGTAAAAGAGCTCGACGAATTCCCACAGATGGTAGGCGCCTGGTATCATATCCCAGTCCCAGCGCCCGTCGTTATCGTTCAGATGAACGTAGAACAAGCGGTTGGCGCGGGCCAGCAGGGCGGCCGATTGGGCGGGGCGCTCTCCGCCGTACAGGGCGTGACCGATATCCAGGGTGACGCCCAGGTTGTCGGCGTCGACCACCTGGCAAAAGGCCGCCGTCTCGCCCGCCGTGCCAAAGAGACAGCGCGCACGGGGGTCGCTTCGCTTATACTCGATACAGATCTTGACATCAGGGTTGTGCGCGCAGATCTCGGAGAAGGATTCCGCCGCATAGTCGTAGGCGCGGAGATAGTCCATCTCGAAGGGATAGTCCGTGCCATCGTTCAATGGGCAGGTGGTGATGCGGTAGCAATCCAGTTCGACGGCCAGATCCATGGCCCACTTGAGATCGTTTACGGCCTCCCCTCGCTCCGCGGCGGATTCGGCGCTGAAGGAGCCCCGCCACCATTTGCCCGTGCGACGCGAGCGAAAATTGATGGCTGACACGGCAAGGCCGTGGTCATCCAAAAGGGCCTTTAGTTCTGGGATATCGTCAAAGTCTCGTGGATAGGCGAGTTCCAGTCCCTCGACTCCCTTTATCTGAGAAGCCATCTCGAATTTCTCTTCCAGATCACGATCTTTTTGATAGACCATATAGCGGTTCTTGCAGGCTCCCAAGAAGGAACTGATGATGGCCAATCTGTTCATGATACATGACCCTCCTTTATCTCGATGTTCTGTATTTCTCATTCACTGTGAGCATTATGTCACAAATGGGGAAGCCTCACAAGTGTGGATTATTGGGCTTTTGACACATGGAGTCCTATTCTTTCTTGTGGTATTCTCGCTCTACTGTTAGAATAGGACCAAATACTCCTCTTGGAGAGAATTGAGACGCGAAAAAGATGATGTAGAATGGACGATGGGAGGAATTGGCATGGCCGCACAACCTGAACTGATCGCAGACTATGAATGTCTGACGGGCGAGGGGGTCATATGGCACCCTGGCGAACAGTGTGTCTACTGGCTCGACATACCGCGCGGTCGGATGTTCCGCTACGATCCGGCTACAGAAGAGCACGAGATGTGTTTGGAGGACGGCATGATTGGCGGGCTCACCGTCCAGGCGGACGGGGCGCTGCTTCTTTTCATGGAAAAGGGTGCTGTGAAGCGGTGGAACGAGGGCGAGGTGGTGACTATCATAGACGAGATCCCGGCGGAACGGGAGTCGCGCTTTAACGATGTCATCGCCGATCCAGAGGGGCGCGTCTTCTGCGGCACCATGCCCACGGAGGAGCGCCTGGGGCGTCTGTACCGTATCGATCCCGATGGCAGCGTGACCAAAGTGTTGGAGGGTATCGGCTGCTCCAACGGCATGGGCTTCACCCCTGATCGCCAGCGCATGTACTATACCGACTCCACAGAGCGCGAGATCTATCTCTTTGATTACGATCGGGAGACGGGGGAGATCAGCAATCAGAGGGTCTTTATCAGGACGCCCGAGGGTGAGGGGATTCCCGACGGCATGACCGTCGATGCAGAGGGGTATGTCTGGTCGGCGCGCTGGGACGGTGGCTGTGTGGTGCGTTTTGCTCCCAACGGCACCGAGGATATGCGCTTCGAGTTCCCTGCCAAAAAGGTGTCCTGCGTGACCTTTGGCGGTTGGGACTATACGGACATCTATGTGACGACGGCCGGAGGGGATAACAAGGCCGAGGAGGGGCAGGGAGCGGGGGCCCTCTTCAAGGTGAACGTGGGTATCGAAGGAGTCCCCGAGTTCGAGTCGCGCATTGGTCTCTGATCGCTGATAACCGCTGCAAAGATGAAGGGAGCTAATGGTGGCGATTGGAGATAGCTTGAAAGCTGGGGTGGTGGGCTCTGGCGGTCGAGGGGGCAGCTTTAAGCGCGCCTTTGATCTGCTGGAGAAGGCCCACATCCACGCCGTATGCGACATCGACCGTGAGGCACTGGAGGCGTCCAGGGTTCGCCTGGGGGCAGCGGAGGCCTATGTGCATTATGAAGAGATGCTCGAGGCGGCCGACGTAGACGCCGTCATCATCGGTACACCCATGCCCCTTCACGTTCCCCAAGCCATCGCCGCGTTGGAGAGAGACATTCACGTGTTGAGCGAGGTGCCGGCGGGGGTGTCCATCGGGGAATGCCGAAAGTTGGTGGCTGCGTGTCAGCACAGCGAGGCCGTGTACATGATGGCCGAGAATTACATCTATAGCAAGACTAATATGACGATCACGGAACTCGTCCGGCAGGGTCTCTTTGGTGAGACCTACTATGCGGAAGGGGAGTACATTCACGAACTCAAAGCGCTGAACGAGGAAACCCCCTGGCGACGCAGATGGCAGACGGGCATAAACGGCATAACGTATGGCACCCACAGCCTGGGTCCTATACTGCAGTGGATGCCGGGCGATCGCGTGGTCTCTGTATGCTGTGCGGGATCGGGACATCACTATCGCGATCCCCGTGGCGATCTCTATGAGAACGAGGATAGCTGCGTGATGCTCTGCAAGATGGCCAGTGGCGGCCTGGTCAAGATTCGTGTGGATATGCTGTCCGACCGGCCTCACGCCATGCACAATCACTCGCTGCAGGGCGTCGATGGCTGCTACGAGTCGGCTCGGGCGCCAGGGGAGCGCGACCGCATCTGGCTGCGAGCTGAATCTGAGGATCCCAACGCGTGGCTTGATTTAGAAGGGTTGGACGCTTTTGTGCCTCGGGAGTGGCGGGAATCGGCGTCGGTCATCTCCCAGTTGGGGCATGGTGGAGCAGATTACTTTGTGGTCAAGGATTTCGTGGACGCGGTGGTGGAAGGCAAGCCGCCGCGCGTGGGCATTCACGAAGCCATGGATATGACCCTGCCTGGCCTGGTCAGCCAGGAGTCCATCACTCGGAGCGGGAAATGGCTACCGGTGCCCGATTCGCGCACGTGGTAAGGATAAGTGTAGAGGAGTCTGGAGAAGAGGGGATGAGCTTCGACGCATTTGATGAGAAGTTTGATACTCTGTGTGTCAATCACGATGCGGTCACACAGAGTATCAAAATCGAACCCGATTGGGAGGCCTTTGTCGACTGCATACTGTGCAAAGGGACGCCAGAGCGCGTTCACCATATAGAGCTCTTTTTGGATGCGGAGGTTCAGGAAGCGGTCTGCGACAGATTCGATCTGCTGGACGGGCTCGACATGAACGATCCTTTCTTTGAGCAGAAACGGCAGATAGAGATTCAGCGCTTTCTGGGCTACGACTATGTGCGGAGCGGGCTAGACGATCTGGAGATGCCCCTCAAGCGCATGACGTTGGAGGATACGGCCGACCTGAAACGTGAGGGAGGGCGGCAATATATGGAGGAGCATCGAGGACCCATTACCAATTGGGAGGAATTTGAGGCTTACCCCTGGCCCGATCCAGAGGAGGCCAGCACGCGCTCGTTGACATGGTACGACGAGAATCTCCCCGACGGCATGTGCATCATCGCCAGTGGCGGTTTCGCCCACTTTGCCGAGTATCTGACCTGGCTGATGGGCTATGAGACCCTCTGCTATGCCCTGTACGATCAGCGCGACCTGGTAGCCGCCATCAGCGAGCGGCTTCTGGACATGTTCCGTGTAGCCCTTGAGCGCATGTTGGCCTTTGACCGCGTCAAGATCGTCTGGGGCAGCGACGATATGGGATTTCGGTCCGCCACCCTGATCAGCCCCGATGACCTCCGCGAATTCGTCCTGCCTGGCCACAAGTTGATGGCGCAGATGTCCCATGATGCGGGACGGCCCTATCTGCTTCACTCCTGTGGAGACCTGACAGAGATCATGGATGATCTAATCTACGATGTGGGCATCGATGCCAGACATTCTTTTGAGGATACCATCGAGCCCGTGACGGAAGCCTACGAAAAGTACGGCGATCGTATAGCTATATTAGGCGGCATCGACGTCGATTTCCTGTGTCGCGCCGACGAGGAGGCCATCCGTCGTCGGGTACGCCGTACGCTCGATGAATGTTTGCCCGGCGGGGGGTATTGTCTGGGGACGGGCAATAGCGTGGCCAACTATATCCCGATGGAGAATTATCTCGCCATGGTGGATGAAGGAAGAAAGTACGCGCCCTGACGGGTCTGGAGCGAGGAAAGGAAGAGGAGATGCCAAAAAGACCGAATATTCTATACATTCATTCTCACGACACGGGACGTTATATTCAGCCCTATGGCTACGACGTGCCTGCTCCTCATATCCAGGAGCTTGCGGAGGAGGGGGTGCTGTTTCGTCAGGCTTTTTCCGTGGCTCCTACATGTTCGCCCAGTCGAGCAGGGTTGCTCACGGGACAATGTGCCCATAGTTCGGGCATGATTGGGCTCGCGCACCGTGGTTTCTCCCTGCGTGATTACGATCAACATGTCATCCATACGCTTCGTCCCCTGGGTTATGAGTCGACATTGATCGGAGTGCAGCATGTGGCGGAGGAGACAAGTACCATTGGATACGATCAGGTAGTCGATGTGGGAAGCCGCCACGTGCGCGATGTCACTCCCGCCGCGGTGGATTTCTTGCAGCGTGCGCCGCAGGAGCCCTTTTTCCTCTCTGTGGGCTTTGTGGAGACGCATCGCGAGTATCGTGAACCCGGCCCGGCGGAGGATGCCCGGTACTGCCAACCCCCAAGGCCCATCCCCGATACACCGAGGACGCGAAAGGATATGGCCGCCTACAAGGCCACCGCGCGCGTGCTGGATGAGGGTATGGGAGCCGTCTTTGACGCCCTCGACGAGGCGGGCCTGGGCGAGAATACGCTGGTGATCTGCACCACGGACCATGGCATCGCCTTCCCGGCCATGAAATGCAATCTCACCGATCACGGCATCGGCGTCATGCTTATCATGCGCGGTCCCGAGGGATTTCGCGGCGGCAAGGTGATCGATGGCATGGTCTCCCATGTGGACATCTTTCCGACCGTATGCGAACTGCTGAAGATCGAGGAACCCGCGTGGTTGCAAGGGACGTCGCTAATGCCCCTCATTCGTGGCGAGGCCGAGACGGTCAACGAGGAGATATTTGCCGATGTGACCTATCATGCGGCCTGTGAGCCAAAGCGCTGCGTGCGCACCAGACGCTGGAAGTATATCCGGCGGTTCGACGAGCGCCGAACGCCTGTCCTTCCCAACTGTGACGATAGTTTGAGCAAAAATGTATGGATGGAGCATGATTGGGAGGATCGAGAGGTGGCCGCGGAACGACTCTATGATCTGGTGTTCGATCCAAATGAAGCGAACAACTTGGCGGGCGATCCGGAGAAAGCGTCCGTGCTGGAAGAGATGCGCCAGCGGTTGCGAGACTGGATGGAGCGCACCAAAGATCCCCTACTCGGGGGAGATGTGTCCGCTCCTCAAGGGGCTCGCGTGAACGATGCCGACGGCCTTTCTCCTAAAGAGGAGACTCACATATTGGAGACGTAAGAGAGATGTTCATGCGTGGACTCGGTTAGCGAAAGACAGAAACTTTTATTATATTGAAGGAGATATCTTTTCATGTCATCTACGCTTTCTTTTGCCCTTGTAGGATGTGGTGATGCTGGCACAGAGATGTGGCAGGGAATCAGTGCGGCGTCTCCTGCAGAGCTTGTCATGTTGATGGACGAGAATCCGCAACTGTTGGATGATCTGCGCCAGGTATACGCCGTCCCCGCGACGACGAATATGGAGGACGTGTTGCGAAATGTCGGGGTGGATGCCGTGTACATTTCGGCTCCTATGGAGGAGCGGGTGTCTCTGGGGATCCGGGCCGCTGAGGCGGGCAAGCACGTCTTTGTAGAGCATCCAGTGGCCCGTGACTTGGCGGATGTGGATGCCTTGATGGCGGCTTGCGAGGATCATGACGTCCGTTTGGGGGTGGCCCTTGGAGCCCAAGTGGATGCCGGCGCAGCCATGGCTCGTGGTATGATCCGCGGAGAATTTTTGGGTCGTGTGATCGCCGTGCGCGTGCATGCGTTACTTGAGGGCACCCTTTCTCGTCGGCCTTCCCTGGGAAGGGATGCGGGACATGGGACTCTGCTCGCTTCCTTGATGGAACAATTGAACACTGTTCGCTGGGTCGTGGGATCGGAGGTGATGGGTGTCTCGGCGAGGTGTGGGCCTCGACTTGAGGAAACGGAGGACGGCAGCATCGTGCTGGGTGCCGTGCTAAATTATGCTAACGAAGCTGTGGGTGTGTTACAGGGAGGTTGGAATCTGCCGGGTGAAGGACACGAGGATGTCTCGGGGCCGCGGATTTATGGCACCAAAGGGCAATTGATCCTTGCTCGCGAGCCTCTTGCGTACTTTGTTGAGGCGCCGGAGGGCAGTGCCTCCCGATCATGGCATCCCCTGCATTTTTCCGGACCTCTAGGAGATAAGGAGCAGATGATCGAACGCTTTGCCACGGCCGTTTTGAATGGCAGGAAACCACCGGTAACTGGTGCCGATGCCCGAAGGGCGCTAGAGATAATTGAAGCCATTCGTCGTTCGGCAAAAAGTGGCAGCCCACAGACGCTGCCTCTGCAGGAGTGATGGGTCTTTTCTCTCCTGCAGGGGGTGGTGATATCAATTCTTCTCGATCTCTCTTGGGTGGCGTCGTTAGAGAGCCAGCCGGGGGAGGATCGAGATCATTTTGAGGTTATTCCTTTTGTGGTCGGCCTAGACTTTTCTTAGGCGCACAGCCATGTAGGGTTTCCCTGGCAGGTCGATGGTGAATTTGTCGGTGAAACTTCCCTGCACGCGCGTTATACTCATCTCCCACGTGTCGATCACGTCGACCTCATAGCGATGGGATGTGGGCATGGAGAAGGGTATAGCGGCGGGTTGCAGGACACCGCAGTAGGCAAGATAGTATGCTTCCCCTTTGCTGGCGCAGGGAAAGCCCGTGTCTACAATTCCCTCCACCGGCTCCAGTCCACGGGAGGGCCCTCCGTGAAGGATATCTTTTAAAAAGTCGATCCGAGCCGGGCTCTCGCCATGCAGCGTGCCGCCCTTTGACCACCAGAGGATATCCTCAGGATGTAGATACGTCTCACCGTGGCCCACATAGCCGCCGCGAACTGTCCCTTCCCAGAATTTACGCACCATCTCTTGGGGAGGCATATTGCCCCAGCGCCGGGGAATATTACCCTCGTATTTACATTCGTCGATGACCACCGGTTTCTTGTATTGGGCTCGCCAGGTGTCGGTCTTTTCAAGTTCGCTGCTTTGCACGCTCAGATGCGTGACCCACGGCTTGCCATGGTCGTAGAACGTCCTGCAATTGTGCACAGAGCGGGGGTGTTGATAGGGGTCGCTCTCCTGAGCGATGCGGAAGAAGCGGTCCCAGTCGCGCATACTTTTGTCTTTCATGAGGTCGTATTCGTTGGCCATGGACCACCAGACATTTCGATGGGCGGCCAAGCGTGCCACCACGTAGCGCAGGTAGCGTTCGTCGGTTTCAGGATCGAGGGAGGCATAGCCCCACCGATCATAGGGATGGAAGAGAATGATATCCGCCTCGATGCCCAAATCCTGTAGATCCTGCACCCGTCGTTCCAGATGCTGGAAAAAACTGGGGTTGAAGCGGGTGGCATCCCATTCTCCCGATGCGTCGCCCTGAAAGGGATGATGCATGGGCTCATTCTTATTATAGATGTAGTGCTTGGGGAAGACACACATGCGCAGTTTGTTGAAAGGTGTTTCCTGCAGTGTCTCCAGGGTTCGCCTTTCCAACTCTTTTTCCTGGTGATTCCAAACATAGCACGTTGTGCCTACAGGATAGTAAGGGGTGCCGTCAGCGTAGACAAAGTGATACGTATCGGTGACACTAACGGGGCCGTGGTTGCCCAGGGATGGGGGCGTACAGGCGAACTCTCCACTGACGCCGTCCAGTGTAGGATGATTGCTGCACGTCGTGTAGTGCCATTCGCCTATGGTATCGGGCATGAAGCGGATGCGGTAGATACCTTTACCATCGTAAAAGCCATCGACGCCCACAACACGGTGGCGGTGAGTGAATCGGGCGCCCACGGTGACGTCCGTGAAGGGGTTGCCTTCCTGAGGTCCTTCAAGAACGATCTCAAAAATGTCCCATCGTTCCACTTTTTTACTCATCTGTCTTTTCTCCCATTATATATGACCGTGCTGGCGGGTATCGTCTTGTTCCTTTCGTCCCGAGTCGGCTCATGTCCATCGTCTTCCCTCCCGAGAAAGGATTTCCTTTAGCGCCCCAGTATGCTCCCTCAAAGAGAACGCGCTCGTCCAGGGTCAGATAGGGTCCCCAATCAGGATGCTCTCGCGCCACTTCGAAATAGCCGGGGCTGGCGAATGTTACGTCCTTGACGTCCATCGTCCCTTTGTATTCTGTGTCGGTCCATTGCCCATTTTCCACCAGGAGAGTCTTGTTTCCTGCCGTGCGCAGATCCTTGCTGTCTGGTGTATGGACCACCTCGGCTTGGCGCAGCGTCCGCTGGGCCAGGCTGTTTTCCACGGCCATTTTCCCAGAGGTCTCAGAGGATACGTCAGCCGCCGGTGCAGCGGCTGGGAGACTTTTCGAATGTTTATCTTGCTTGCCGTCCGTCGTCAAGGTATCCTCCGTCTCATCGATGAGGAAGGACGTATAGGGCGTAACGATGCCGTGCTTTAGGCTTAGTCGAACGATCTCGTCGATCAGTTCACCTTCTGGACCGTACAGACGTATCTGAGTTAGGAGAGGTCGAATCTTGCGCGTGGCCCACAGGCGCGAAATGGATTCCTCTCCCCCTCCTTTTGGAAATGAACCTCGTGGAAAGTATAACCGATGGGCTCTCCATTGACAAGCCCCCTGAATGTTGAGGCTAGTTCTCCCCCCGTGGAGGCAGCTCCCAGAACAAGGAGCTGGTTTCCCGCAAACAGGTCAGGTAATGGTGTAGGAAAGATCTCCTCTGCGTGCACCTGGCCGAACTCCAGGGCTACTTCCTCGAGTACAGGAGAGCCGATCTTGTCGTAGAAGGAGGAGACGACGTATTCTATATTCTCGTCAGGGCGCACATACCTCGAGGTACCTTGATGTTCATAGGATAACCTGTCCAGCAGGGTGGTATTGACGCCATATCCCGCTCCAAAAGTATCCTTCCTCGCCCGACTCTCTGTGGCTCAGCAGGTTCGCTCCCGGTTCTTCCGTTCCCAGGGTGCAAGAGAACAAAATCCTTGTCCGTCGTCTGGTTGTTCTCATATTGTACTGTTGTTTTGTGATCTCCTCGCTTTTGTACGATTACATTGTGACTGGGCGAGTAAACGGATTCAAGTATCTCTTTGGTGGCGATATCCACCGACACCTGTGCCTCCAGGCGTTGCCCGTCTACTCCCATGGCGAACGTTGAGATAGTGACGTCTTCTGGAACGGGAAAGATATACTCCCCTCAATATCCTGTGGACTCTCATTGACGAAAACCTGATCCACGCGTGTGGTGGCCATCTGATCGTCGGTGTTCTCTTGGGCGTGATGATACTTGATGGCCAGGGAGCGAAGCGACACGGGGGGTGTGAAGGATCTGGCACGGGTATGATGATCCCGTCGGCCGACGCGGGATACCACGTTCCTGTCTTCATGATAGATCTCCTCCCGTTCCACGAGTTTCCTTATATTTCAGATGCCTCTTTGACCAAAAAGGTTCCCTATGGCGATTGGTGATCTGAGAACTGGATGCTATACTCTTCCAAACTGAGATATTTCGTACAGTATTTGGCGGATATGGTAGTAATCAAGAGGAAGAATATGAAGGCGCCAACCTGGCTCGTAACCGTTTTGCAGCTGTTCCTGAGTTTGAGTATACCGATTATCCTGATCATCTCCCCCCTCTATCTCTTTTTCACGCCGGCCATGGTGCGCTACGAATATAGCCGTGCGGGCTTCCCGCCGGCAACACGTTTTGATCGTCAGGAGAGACTGCGACTCTCGGATACCATCGTGCGTTACGTGCGGGGGAGAGAGAGTGTAGAATCCCTACGCCGCATACGTACGGACGAGGGGGGAAAGGCCCTGAGGGAGTCGGAGATTCAACACCTGGTGGACGTAAAGAAAGTGCTGGATGGCCTGTTTATGGCATACAGGGTGGCACTGATCGTGGGGCTGGTGGCCGGGGTTGCGCTCCTTTGGCTGGTCGGGAGTGCATACCTGATAAAGGGGATACAGAACGGCGTATGGATCACTGCGGGTTGCATGGCCCTTGTGCTTGTGAGTGCCTTTGTTGATTTTGGTACCTTTTTCACACGCTTTCACCAGATGTTTTTTGAATCTGGCACATGGGTCTTTGATGCGCAAGATACTCTTATCCAGCTTTACCCCTTGACCTTTTGGGTTGACGTGGTGTGGAAGCTTGGCGCCTTTATTGTGGCGGAGGTCGGGCTTCTATACACTTTTGTTATGTTTGCCAGGTACGTTATTGGTGAGAACGGGTGACCTGACCTTTGCGGCGACCGCCCCCGGCGTGGTATGCAAAAACCGCCTTTCCGTGATGAGAAAGGCGGTTCGTTCTTTCATCATATTAATAGTTCACTGTAGCGATAGATATCGGGCATCATATGTAGACCCCTTTGATCCCTTGTTCTCGTTTTATGTTTTAGAGGGAATCAGGCCTGGGACTCTTTAGCACGCGCCTCGTATTCGGCCTGCGCGAGCTGGGCAAAGTCCGCCTCTTTCAGTATTCGCGCCATGGCATCTGTCGCGTGTTGCCACACATCGCGTACCGGACAGTTCTCCACAAAGCTGCAAGCGTTCGTCACATTTTCCTGGATACAGGCGACGGGATCGATGGGTCCCTCCAGGGCGACGATCACCTCCAGAAGCGAGATATGATCTGGAGAGCGCGCCAGCATATGGCCCCCATGAGGGCCTCTACGGCTGCGGATCAGACCTGCCTTGCGCAGAGTGATCAACAGTTGATACAGATAATTCTCAGGGATCTCGCGCGCGGCAGCGATCTCGGCGCTTTGCACGTATCCCTCGCCAGCCCTCTTTGCGAGTTCCAGCATGGCGCGTATGCCGTATTCCCCCTTGGTTGAGATCTTCATAGACTACCCCATCGTGTCAGCGTAAATGAACCTTGTCTATCAACTTTGTTTAATTATAGCACCCGTCGGTGGTGCGTCAAAATGGGAGTATTTGTCGATGGAGCATCACTCTAGCGCTCAATATCATAGGTGTTCCAACTGGCCCGCTGTTCAAAGGTTTTTTTCTCCCGGCGGGCGCTTTCCTCGGCGGGATGTCCCACAGGTACCACCAGGGCCAGCAATCTATCGTCCGGCATATCCAAGACTTGTTGTGTTTGTTCTCGCACACCAGGAGCATTGAAGGGGCCATCCAACCATCCGCAACAGTATCCCAGGGCTGTGGCTGCCAGCAGTATATTCTCCGTGGCTACAGCAAAGTCGGCAATAAGGCACTCGGTGGTGACGTCAAGGACTTTGTGGATGCGGGGGCGGGTCAGGATACCGATGAGGGCAGGAGCACTCTGCAGGATCTCGTTTTCGGTGATGTCGCCGATCTCCTCGATTATCTCTTGATCGTTCACGATGACGAATTCGGGCGACTGGCTATTGCCCGCTGAGGGCGCAGCTATTCCCGCCCGGACGATGCGTTCGAGATCCTCTTCAGGTATACTTTTTTTCGAAAAGAGCGCTTTGTGACTGTAACGACTTTCAATTACTTTGAAAAAATCCATCTTTTGCCTCCCTTATCATCTCGTTTGTACCATGGTATCTTGCAGTTTATCGTATGCTGAGTGGTGTGTCAACCTTTTTATCTTCCGTTTATCGGCTGTTTTGGATTGGACAAGATCGAATGTCCCTTTACAATATATAGGGTGTGTCTCTCTTGTTTTGGAGGAATAGTGTGAAGGTATGTATGGTCGGTTCTGGTCGCATGGCGCGGGTTCACAGCCGCTGCCTCCGAGAGGTGCCGGGGGTGACCTTGGACACCGTTGTCAGCACGGATACGCAAGCATTAGAGCCCTTTGCTGATGAATTTGATTACAGACATGCGATCTCTGATCTGCATGAGGCGCTCGGGGATCCCGACCTGGACGCTGTGGTGATATGTACCCCGAACGCGCTTCATGCTTCGCAGAGCGCATTGGGCCTACGTGCCGGCAAGCACGTGCTCTGCGAGATCCCCCTGGCGTTGAGTCTCCAGGAAGGGGAAGAACTGACCCGTTTGGCCGAAGAGAAGGATCTCACGCTCATGGTATGCCATACGGAACGGTTCAGGTCTGGTCGAATGGAGCTTGCTGAGCGTATCGCCTCGGGCGCGCTGCATCCCAAGCACGTCATGGCCCGGTTTCATATGCTACGCCGCGGTCGGCTACAGACCGATCCGCAGCGAAAAGGGTGGGTGGACAATCTGCTTTGGCATCATGGGTGCCATGCGGTGGATGCTGTGTTGAGTCTTCTTGGAGGAACGGAAGCCCTGGAATTACATGCACAATTCGGGCCACCATGGCCGTCCCTGGGTCTACCCATAGATATCGATCTACAATGGTGTACGCCAGCGGATGTTTTGGTCAATATAGCTCTGTCCCATAATGCACACTGGGGTGTACACGACTATCGTTTCATCTGTTTAGAGGATACGGTGGTGTGTGATCACGGGACGCTACGTAACAAGGAGGGCATCTTGGTGGAAGGGGACAAAGGTTTAGCCCCGAATATGAGACAGGCGCGGGAGTTCGTGGACGCTGTGCGCGAGGGGCGCGAGCCATTGGTGAGCGGAAAGGCTGCTCTGTCCACGCTGCGTATACTGCAAAAAGCCTGGGATACGTTCTATCAGGCGTGATGTACAAGGATCGCCGATGGAGATATCTTGGACCGCTGAAAGGGATTCCGGTATGGATATCAGCACATTAGGTGAATGGTTACTACATCGCCTGGAACTCAGGCCAGTTCAGACATTTCGCAATAGCCTGCGGCAGGATGCCACAGCTCATCTGCTCAGTCGCGTTCTCGGAGAGGAGGAAGTTCAAGAGATCAGGGCCTTGCTGGATCGTCCGGCGGCGGATGGAAAGGGGCCGGCCGTTGTACTATTGCCAGGCCTTTTAGGATCTGTTCTTGCCAGTACGTGTGGCGTAAGCGCTGTATTATGGTTTAATCCAGCGATCCTTTTGGATGGTCACGTTAACCTGCTGGAGCTAGATGGGACGGGGAAAAAGGATCGCATGCCCGATGTGAGCGTCGCGCCCATAGCCATCGAGAAGATCGTCTATCTGAAACTCATTCTTACCCTGGCTCGGGAGACGCGTCTGTACGAGTTTCCTTATGACTGGCGGCGTTCCCTGGAAAGTAATGCGCAAAAGTTACATGGAGCCATTCAACGCTGGGCAAAGGTGGCCCCGGAGCGACGTTTCGTACTTGTGGGGCATAGTATGGGAGGTATGCTTGCACGCATCTATTCGGCCATATATCCGCAGCAAGCGGAAGAGCGTCTCGATTCCGTCATCATGCTAGGCAGCCCCCTTTATGGGGCGCCCCTCGCCGTGCTTGGTCTGGCGGGGCAGGCGCTTCCGGGACTGATTATCTCCCGGTTGCATCCCGATAATGACGTGGAGAATTTGGTGAGGACATGGCCCAGTATGTATCAGCTCTTGCCGCCACCTCCCGAACTTTTTCCGGCCGATGTGAAATATCCCACGGATTGGGATATCTATGATGCAGAGGCGTGGGGCATATCGGGGTTACGACAGGAATATTTTGACGACGCGCGAGAGCTTCACCGTCGCCTTGCTGCCGCTGATCCTCCGGTAAGAGTTCTGCAGATTGCCGGCTGTCATAAACGGACATTGGCCCACATTCGAGGTTCCCAGAAAGATTCCAAGGGGGAACAGGATTATCAGCTTGATTATCAGGATTCGGGAGATGGCGCAGGGGATGGTATCGTTCCTCTCTGGTCCGTACGAGGAGAAGGTGTGTCTACTTATTACGTGGAGATGACACATGACGCTTTGGCCTATGACAATATAGTCATAGAGGCCGTTATAGACCTTGTGCATCAGCAGGAGCCGGCTTTGCCGCGCGAGTTGCCCGAGCAAAAGGGGATTGCTGAGAGACTTGGACCCGAGCCCCTGGTACAGCGGGTTGCGAGTCTTCGTGAGCGGCTGGAGAAAGGGACCTTTTCCCGTGAGGATCTTAAGAGTTTCCTGTTTAGAAGATAGGGTATCGCCTCATTCGAGGCGTTGTTAGAGGGGTGGAGATGGCTGACCTGAAGGATACCTATATTCGTGTTCTCGATTATCTACATGAGGGTATGGAGGATGATCCTGTATACGAATGGATTCTTGAAGAAACGACGAGGAGAGGATTGCCTCGCATTCAGATCACTCCCCTTCAAGGTCGTTTCATTCATTTGTTGGTTGGACTGACAGGGGCTCAGAACATTTTGGAGGTTGGCACTTTGGCAGGCTATAGCACAATGTGGATGGCGAAAGCGCTTCCTGCTGGGGGGAGACTCATTACCCTGGAGGCCGATGAACGGCATGCGGCTCTGGCCCGAGAAGCCTTTGCGCGGGCCGGTGTTAACGAAAAGGTTGAGGTGTTGGTCGGCCCTGCTCTGGCGACGATGGCTCAACTTTCGCTGGAGGAGCCATTAGATATGGTGTTCGTCGATGCGGATAAGCCTAACAATATCAACTATTTCAAGTGGGCTGCAGCGCGCACGCGATCCGGAGGACTTGTCCTTGTGGATAATGTTCTGATGAACGGGCGTGTGCTGGCCGATGGAGCCAGCGATTATATTCAATCCATAAAAGCATTTAACCGTTATATATTCGATAATTACGATCACAATGTGAACGTGATCCCTTTTTATAAAAAAGATGAGGATAATCTGGATGGTATCATGATCGTCCAGATCAAGTGATCCACTGATATGTATGGAGGTGGAACGTGGATACTATTAAATTCGTAGCACTTTATGCGAAAAAATATAAAAAGGAACTACTCATTGCCGTCGTATCTATGGTCGGTTTGGTCGGCGTGCAGCTCGTATCCCCCTGGGTTGTGCGTGAGTTGATCTCTTTGGTGCAAGACCAGGCATGGAGCGAGGGAATGGGGATAGCAATTCGCCGGCTTGCTTTACTTTTGCTGGGAACGTATGTCTTGCGTTTCCTGCTCCAGTTTCTACGCAACTATATGGCCCACGTCGCTGGTTGGGGTGTGGTTGCGGATGCGCGTCATGACGTTTATGAGCACCTGCAGCGCCTTTCGCTGCACTTTTACGAGGATCAACAGGTAGGCGAACTCATGTCGCGCATGGTCAATGACTCGGACAAATTCGAGCGCCTGATCGCTCACGCTATACCCGACGTATTGGTCAACTGTCTCATGTTCCTGGGGGTGGTGGGGGTGATGGTGAGCATGAACTGGAAGCTGATGCTCTTGACCATGGTCCCGGTGCCGTTGGTGTTTTTGGCCATGCAAGGTTTTGGGCAGTATGTGCGCCCCGCTTTTCGTGAACGACAGGAGGATCTGGCCGAACTCAATGCCACGATCAACGATAATTTATCGGGCATCCGTGAGATTAAGGTTTTCACACGAGAGCCGATCGAGCGGAAGCGCGTATGGGAGCGTATTCGGGAGTATCGGGACTCGATGATACATGCCCTGCGACTCATGGCGATTTTCAGTCCCGGCGTCGAGTTTGCCTCTTCTCTGGGAACGGTGATCGTCATCTATTTTGGGGGACGGCTCGCCTTTCAGCAGACATTACCACTGGAAGACCTGGTGGCTTTTTTCCTATATCTGGATCTTTTTTATCAGCCGGTGCGTGTCCTCAGCCATGTCTGGGAGCATATTCAGGAGGCTCTCTCCGGTGCCGATCGCGTGAAGGAACTGCTTGAGGAGGATCCAGAGGTGACGGACAAGCCGGATGCTATCGAGCTTGCGCGTGTGGAGGGGACTATTAAGTTTCATAACGTGGGCTTTTCTTATGAGGAGGGAGAAAAGGTTCTGCGAAATATCAACCTGGAGATACCCGCGAAGACAGCATTGGCCCTCGTCGGTCCTACCGGTGTGGGCAAGACGACGTTGGCGGCTCTCGTTCCCCGTTTTTACGACGTCACCGAGGGGGCTATCACCATCGATGGGTACGATATACGCGACGTTACGCTAAAGAGCCTGCGACAGCAGATATCGATGGTGCTTCAGGACGTTTTCCTCTTTCACGGTACGATAAAAGATAATATCCTCTTTGGGCGTTCCGATGCCACGGATCATGAGGTGATCGAGGCGGCCAAGATTGCCAACGCCCACGACTTTATTATGGATCTGCCCGATGGATATGATACCCTGGTCGGAGAGCGGGGGGTCAAGCTGTCGGGAGGACAGAAACAGCGCGTTTCCATCGCCCGTGCGGTGCTCAAGGATGCGCCCATTCTGATTCTCGACGAGGCAACATCCTCCGTGGATACGGAGACGGAGCTTCTTATCCAGCAAGCCCTGGAGCGTTTAATGGAGGGCAAAACGACGATCGTCATCGCGCACCGTCTGTCCACAGTGCGGCATGCCGATTTCATCGTCGTGCTCAAGGGCACGGGTATATTGGAACGGGGTTCGCATGAGGAACTCATGAGGAAGGATGGACTCTACAAACACCTTTGGGAAGTGCAGAGCAGGCCCATGGAGGAGTTGACTCCTGTTGAGGTGTGAGGACTCCTCAGCCCATTCTTAGTTCAGCCATAATATAGAACGGTGTTGAAACCCCGCTTAGCAGGTGCCTGACTTCTAGTCCCGTTTAGGGGTGTGCTCTCGTGGTAGAAGAACACAAAAAACCGCACGGCCTGCGGAGAAGCCGTGCGGTTTGAGGCTCTGGGCAGTGGACTATCTCAAAGTTAAAATTCCTTGTCCACTGTTATCCCTCGGGCGCAGAACTAGCTGCGCCATGAAATTTACTATATCAGCTTCACATGGGCGGCCTGCAGCCCCTTCTGACCTTCCTCGACGGTAAACTCGACCTGTTGATTCTCCTGTAGAGAACGGAACCCCGCCCCCTCGATGGCCGAGTAATGGACAAATACGTCTTCTCCAGCGTCGCGGGAGATAAAGCCGTATCCTTTGCTATCATTGAACCACTTGACAGTACCTTTTTCTCTTTCACTCATTTTCTGTGCTCCTTAAAGTTACGATTTTAGGCGAAGCGGTGCAGGCAAAAAAACCATCCAGCCTCCGCAAGTCTGGACGGTCCTCCAACAGCCAAACCCTACTTCATCCTGCTTTAAATGATACCATATTTCTGTAAAATGTCAAATCTCATCTTTTATGATTTATGCAAGAATGGCTTGTCTTGTGCGAGCCAATCGTGTACACTCACCTTCGTATGGATCTGGGATGTTGTGAGACTGGAGGTTTAGGCGATGGAGATTACGGATCTAAAGTGTACTGTTCTGGGGCAGAACCCTGTCGTTCGCGTTGTCACCGACGCGGGCATCGATGGATTTGGCGAGGTAGAAAGCGCCAAGTCCTATCTCAAGCCTCATATCATGTTCTACAAACCGCTCATCCTCGGCGAGGACCCCACGAACGTGGAGGGGGTCATGCGTAAGATTCGACGTATGGGAAGCTTTAAGCCCTGGGGGAGTGCGGTGAGCGCCATCGAGATCGCCCTTTGGGACATCGCGGGCAAGGCTGCCGGGCTGCCCATTTACAAACTCCTAGGGGGCAAGGTTCGCGATAGGGTGCGCGTGTACAATGGTGCGGTGAGATTCCCCATGGACGGCGTATCCGCCGAAGATTATGCTGAGAATATGGCCAAGATGAAGGCGCGTGAGGAGAATTTTTGCATCATCAAGCAGGGTATCGGATTTCATGGTACGCAGATGGCGACCCAGGTCCCTAATTTCTTTTATGGAGAACCTGAGACCGGGAGGGCACACCCCAACCGTGGCCTCTTGACGGAGACGGGACTGGATCACGTCATCGCCTGTGTGGAGGCCATGAAGGGGGTTCTAGGGGATCAGGTGGGGCTCGCCCTCGACTGTGGACCAGGCTGGATGGTTTCCGATGCCATCAAGCTGGCCAAGGCCCTGGAGCCTCTCAACGTGATGTGGCTAGAGGATCTGATCACCGGCGATTATACTCCCTATGTTCTGGCCGACCTCTACCGAGAGGTGACGCAAAGCACATCCACACCCATACACACGGGCGAGCAGATTTACCTGCGGCAGAACTTTCAGGCGCTCATCGAGGAGCAGGCGGTGAACGTCGTGGGGCCTGATCCCTGCGATGTAGGGGGGCTGGCGGAGTTGAAGTGGATCGCCGAATACGCGGATCTCCATGGTATCCTGATGGCACCTCATGGTACGGGGGATGGCCTTTTAGGGCTTGCGGCGTTGGTACAGGTTTCTGCAACGTTGCCCGACAACTTTATCGCTTTCGAGTATCCGGTCGGACGACCGGACTGGTGGTACGATATCGTCGAGGGGCTTCCGGATCCCATCGTTGAGGACAGCCACGTTGAGGTGTGGGACAGGCCGGGCCTAGGGGTGGAGCTGAAGGCGGAGGCGGCGCGCCAATATCTGCCAGAGGGTGACGAGGACTTTTTTGACTAACGTCTTGCCGCACATAGGACAGATTACCTAGCTGTCCTATGTGCACTTTTGATTCAAGATAGTGCTTGTGATTTTTGACAGTAGTTGGAGCCTGTGTTATAGTGTGTCTCGGTTTCGATTCTGGTAGGTATATGTAGAGACTTTGGAGTTGGTCAAGTGAGGGCTGCAGGACGTAAAGCCTATTTTCCCAAGCGTGGCAAGTCGGAGGGACCAGGGCTCTGGTCTGGTTAGGCTTGCTGTTACATCGCACCTGACTTGACGACTTTTGTGAAAGTGTATGGCTTTCCCAGACCAGATGGGAAAGCTGTTTTTTTGTTTGGGGCTCTTGTAACCCGTAAAAGGGTGTTGAGAGCGCAAGAGTAAGGAGGGAGTATCATGATTGGTGAATGTCCTGAATGTGCGGCAGAGATTGGGCTGGACGATGTGCTGGAGGGAGAGATCGTGAATTGTCCCGATTGCGGCGTGGAGCTTGAGGTCATCGACGTGGATCCGTTGACTTTTGACCTGGCTCCCGAAGAGGAGGAGGATTGGGGGGAGTAGGAGGAATGGGCGAGAATGGGTTTGCCATCATTGAATCCACACTGCGGGAGGGCGAGCAATTCGTCGGTGCGAATTTCACGCCCGAGCAAAAGATAAAGATAGCCAGGGCGTTGGATCGCTTCGGCGTCGAGTACATCGAGCTTACAACGCCCCTTGCCTCTCCGCAGAGTTTTGAGGATTGTAAGACGATTGCCGCCCTGGGCCTCGACACCAAGGTGCTGACTCACGTTCGCTGTGTGCGAGGGGATGCCGAGTTGGCCGTCAGCGCGGGTGTGGATGGGATAGACGTGCTCATCGGCACCTCGTCCATGTTGCGCGAGTTCAGCCACGGAAAGGATATCCCCGCGATCATCGATATGGCCCGGGACGTGGTCGGTTACATCCGGGATCAGGGATTGGAAGTACGGTTCAGTACCGAGGACTCGTTTCGGAGTGAACTGGACGATATCTTGCGCGTGTACGAGGCAGTGGATGCCGTGGGCGTGAATCGTGTAGGTATTGCTGACACGGTGGGCGTCGCGACCCCCCTTCAGGTTTACGACGTGGTTTCCAAGGTCAAGGAGCACGTCTCCTGTGACATCGAGTTTCATGGGCACAACGATTCGGGCTGCGCCATAGCCAACGCTTACTGCGCCTTGCAGGCGGGGGCGACCCACGTGGATACGAGCATCCTGGGTATCGGGGAGCGCAACGGCATCGCGCCGCTGGGTGGACTGGTCGCGCGCCTGTATGCGATGGATCGTTCTTCGGTGATGAAATATCGCCTGGAGATGCTGGAGGAACTCGATACTATGGTTGCCGAGATGGTGGGCGTCGATATACCTTTTAATAACTATATCACGGGCATCACGGCCTTTACTCACAAGGCGGGAATCCATGCCAAGGCCGTATTGAACGCACCAGAGACGTACGAGATTCTCGACCCCGAGGATTTTGGCATGAGCCGCTACGTCAGCATCGCCCATCGCCTTACAGGCTGGAACGCTATCAAGTCACGTGCAGAGCAGCTGAATCTGGATATACCGGAGGATGAGTTAAAGGCGATAACGCTGCATATCAAAAAGTTGGCTGACGAGAAGCCCCTCGCCCTGGATGACGTGGATGCTTTGTTGCGAGACTGGATAGCCAATCATGGGGAGGCATAGGTTGTGAACAGAATACGGGGGACGTTGTCCGAGACGATCCTTTCCCGGGCAGCGGATCGTAAAGTGTCCGCGGGTGATGTCGTCATCGTCGACGTGGATCGCTGCATGAGTCATGATTCCCTCACTCCGGAAGTCATAGACGTGCTGGATGACGTCCTTGGCGTGGAGCATCTGTTCGATCCGCGGCGTGTGGCTGTGATGATAGATCACGTGGCTCCTGCCTCATCGGTATCCACGGCGGACGCCCAGGTAAAGGTGCGGGACTGGGTGAGGCGGGAGGGTATCGAGGATTTCTACGACGTGGGGTGTGGCGTATGTCATCAGGTCATGCTCGAGGAGACCCTGATTCAGCCGGGCCAGGTAGTGCTGGGCACCGATTCCCATGCCACGGCCTATGGTGCGATCTGTGCCTTTGGAACCGGGGTCGGATCCAGGGATATGGCCCTGGCCCTGGCCACGGGCAGGATATGGCTGCGCGTGCCGCAGACGATCCGTGTGGTTCTAAAGGGAAACTTTCAGCGTAACGTGGTGGCCAAGGACGTGAGCCTTTTCCTGTGCGGCCGCCTGGGCATGAACGGGGCCAACTATCGTGCCGTGGAGTTCCACGGTGCAGAGTGGCTCGGTCTGGCCGACCGCATTACCTTGTGTTCCATGACCACGGAATTGGGGGCAAAAGTGGGGCTCTTTCCTCCTTTGGGAGAAATAGCGGATCTCTTTGATAGCCCTGGGTGGTTGAGAGTTAATGCGGGGGCCACGTACGAGAAGACCATAGAGGTTGATCTGGACAGTCTGGAGCCCCAGGTCGCGGTGCCCTCGAGTGTGGAACGTGTCTGTTCCGTCGCGGATCTGGATGATGATATTGCGGTGGATCAGGTCTTTGTGGGCACCTGTACGAACGGGCGCCTGCGCGATCTGGAGGCTGTGGCGCGTATTCTGGAGGGGAAAAAGATCGCGCGGGGGGTGAGGATGTTGATCGTTCCCGCCTCACATCGTATCCTGCAAGAGGCTGTCGCGAATGGTACCATGGCCATCCTGTTGGATGCGGGCGCCACCATCGGCACCCCGGGTTGTGGTCCCTGCATAGGACGTCACATGGGAGTCCTGGGTGCTGGCGATGTCTGCTTTTCGACGGGCAACCGGAATTTCCGGGGACGCATGGGCTCTCCCGACGCACAGATCTATTTGGGATCACCGGAAACGGCGGCGGCCACGGCGCTGACCGGCGTGATCACCGATCCGACCACTGTATAGGAGGGCGAGGATGGCAAGAGTTTGGCTTTTCGGCGAGAACGTGGATACCGATCAGATCCTCCCTGGGCGTTTTGCCCCCTATATGACCTCTGAGGCGGATCTTGGCAAGTATCCCTTTGTGGAGGCGCGTCCCACGTTTGCCAAGGAAGTTCAACCTGGCGATGTGATCGTGGCAGGAGAGAACTTTGGCTGTGGATCCTCTCGCGAGTATGCTCCTCGCTCCCTTTGCGTGGTGGGGATTGGGGCCATCTTTGCCCCGAGTTTCGCGCGTATTTTTTACCGGAATGCTCTCAACCTCGGGCTTACTCTTTTTGAGATCGATCTGACGTCTGTATTGGAGGATGGGCAGGAGGTCGCGCTCGATATGGAAGCGCTCACGCTGGAAACCGATAGCCGGACGATCGATTTGCCGGCACCTCCTCCCTGGGTTCGACGCGTCTGGGCAGAGGGGGGAATGATAGCCTTCTATCAAAAGTATAATCGTCTGCCCCTGGAGGCTGAGGCGTGACCTATCGAATCTGTTTGATAGAGGGGGATGGCATCGGGCACGAGGTTGTGCCCGCAGGGCGACGTCTGTTGGAGGCCACGGATTTGTCCCTTGTCTTTGTCGAGGCCGAAGCTGGCTGGGCCACGTTCCAGCAACATGGCATGGCGCTGCCTGAAGGGACAGTAGAGGCGGTGAGGGGTGCAGACGCCACGTTGTTCGGCGCCGTCTCGTCGCCCCTGGAACCGACGGAGGGCTATCGCAGTCCCATCGTGGGTCTGCGGCGTGCTCTACAACTTTATGCCAATCTGCGTCCTGCCGTATCGTATCCTGTGCCCGACGCGCGTGAAGGTGTGGATCTATTGATTGTGCGGGAGAATAGCGAGGGGCTCTACAGCGGGCGGGAGCGTTCGGACGGTCAAAAAGCGGTCACGGAGCGGGTTATTACCCGAGAAGCCTCGGAACGTGTCGTACGTCTAGCCTTTCGGCAGGCGGGACAGCGGCGGAAGCAGGTCACCGTGGTGCACAAGGCCAACGTGTTGCGTGCGACGTGTGGACTCTTTAGGGAGGCGGCGCTTGAGGTGGCAAAAGAGTTCCCCAAAATTGAGATGAAGGAGATGCTGGTCGATGCGGCGGCCATGCATCTTGTGCGTTCGCCGGAACGGTTCGACGTCATCGTGACCACCAATCTTTTCGGCGATATCCTCTCGGACGAGGCGGCGGGTTTGGTGGGTGGGTTGGGGGTGGCTCCTTCTGCGAATATAGGGGATGAGAGAGCCGTCTTTGAGCCGGTGCACGGATCGGCTCCCGATATCGCGGGGCAGGGCATCGCCAATCCCGTAGCCACTTTTTTCTCTGTGGCCATGCTTCTCGACTATTTGGGCGAGGAGGAGATGGCGACAGGCGTGAGAAAAGCCATCAAGGATGTTTGCCGTGACGGCCCCCGAACGCCCGATTTGGGAGGGGAGGCGAGCACGAGGGGGGTTACACAGGCTGTGATAGATCGCTTAAGGAGTGAACGAGAATGAAAGTTGGTATGCTCTTGTCTCGCGTGCGCGTGGAGGAGAAACTGCTGATCAAGGCCTTTGAGGAACGAGGGATCGATCTGGTGCGCATAGACGACCGTGATCTCGTTCTGGACATGCACGGCGACGATCAGATGCAGCAGTATGACATCATCATAGAGCGCTGCATCAACCACTCGCGCGCCCTTCACGCTTTGGAGTTGCTGGATTCGTGGGGCGTGCCCACCGTCAATAGTTACGAGGTGGCCTTGATCTGTGGAAACAAGTTCTCCACCACACGGGCTTTGATAGACAACGATATCCCCACTCCCAGGACCTTTTTGGCCTTTACGCCCGATTCCGCGTTGAGGGCCATCGAGGATTTGGGTTATCCAGCCGTATTAAAACCGGCCGTAGGCTCCTGGGGGCGCCTGATATCGAAGGTTAACGATCGCGAAGCGGCGGAGACAGTGCTGGAGCACAAAAAGATTTTGGGGTCCTATCATCATTCGATATTTTACATTCAAGAGTATGTGGATAAGCCCCAGAGAGATATTCGAACCTTTGTTGTGGGAGACGAGACGATTTGTGGCATCTACCGCAGGTCGGAGCACTGGATCACCAACACGGCGAGAGGTGGCGAGGCCAGCAATTGTCCTATAACCCCCGAACTCGACGCCCTCTCGGTTGCCGCGGCCGAGGCGGTGGGCGGTGGGGTGGTGGCCGTCGATATCTTTGAGAGCCCCGATGAGGGGTTTTTGGTGGGTGAGGTAAACTATACCATGGAGTTTCGCAACAGCATCGATACCACGGGCGTGGATATTCCGGCGAAAATAGTCGATTATGTATTGCGTGTTGGGAGAGGAGAGCAGGCGTGAGCGAGGATCGGATGAACGTTTCCATTATCGGTGGTTCCGGTTACGCGGGCGGGGAGTTGCTGCGTTTGCTGCTCGATCATCCACATGTTGAGGTAGCCCAGGTGACATCGGAGAGTTATACGGGACGCTATGTGTACGCGCGGCATCCCAACCTGCGCGATCGCACCCGTCTCAAATTCTCAGCCCTGTCGAACCTTGAGCCATGCGATTTTCTCTTTGTGGCGTTGCCCCATGGCGAAGTGATCCGCCGCATAGATGAACTGAGCGAGTTGGCGCCTTGCATCGTCGATCTTTCCTCCGATTTTCGCCTCCGAGATGCCGCAGACTATGTGAGGTGGTATGGACACGAGCACGAAGCCCCCGAATGGTTGCCCCGTTTCGTCTATGGTCTTGCCGAGGTGAACCGGGAGGCCATCGCCGAGGCCGATTACGTCAGTGGAGTGGGCTGCAACGCCACAGCGACCAATCTGGCCATCTGGCCCCTTTTCGCGGAGGATCTCGTCGACCGTAAGCGGGGGGTGATTGTGGAGGTCAAGGCCGGTTCTTCCGAGGCTGGGGCGTCGTCGAGTCCCTCCTCGCACCATCCCGATCGCAGTGGCGTCGTGCGCTCCTTTGCGCCCGTGGGACACCGCCACACAGCGGAGGTTGTGCAGATGGTGAGTGGGGAGGCATCGAAAGTGCCAGTGCACATGTCGGTGACCTCTGTGGAGTTGGTGCGCGGCGTGCTTGCCACGGCGCATCTCTTTTTCAAGGGTGACAGGCAGGATCTGGAGATTAAGGATCTGTGGCGCGTCTATCGGCGCACCTATCGCGACGAGCCTTTCATCCGTATCGTGCGCGATCGTCGGGGCGTCTATCGTTATCCTGAGCCAAAGATATTGGCCGGCAGCAACTATGGGGACGTGGGTTTTGACTATGATCCCGAGACGGGGCGCATCGTGGCCATGGCGGCTATCGACAACCTCATGAAGGGGGCTTCGGGAAGTGCGGTGCAGTGTATGAATATCATGTGTGGTTGGGATGAGACGACAGGGCTAGAGTTCCCGGGCCTACATCCCATCTAGATTTTGAGGAGAGAGATGATCGTTGTCAAAGTAGGTGGCAGTGAGGGGATCGATTTGCAGGCTGTTTGCGATGATGTCGCCTCCCTCGTGAAGGAGGGGCAGCAGATGGTCTTTGTGCATGGGGGATCCCATCGCACCAATGTCGTCGCCGAGAAACTGGGGCATCCTCCCGAGTTTGTCACTTCGATTTCGGGGTACACCAGCCGCCGTACGGATCGGGAGACGCTCAAAATATTCGAGATGGTCTACTGTGGCGAGATAAACAAGGGTATCGTGGAGAGATTGCAGGCGCAGGGAGTGAATGCCATCGGTCTTTCGGGGCTCGACGGCCGCTTGTTGGAGGGGCGGCGCAAGTCGGTGATCAAGATCGTGCGGGACGGGCGACGTTTTGTGTTGCGCGACGATTATACGGGAACGGTGGACGAGGTCAACGTGGATCTGCTGCGTATGTTTTTGGACAATGGCTATCTACCCGTGGTCACGCCGCCGGCCATCAGCACGGAGAGCGAGGCCATCAACGTGGACGGGGACCGCGCGGCAGCGCAGATCGCCTCAACCCTGGACGCGGAGCAGCTGATCATCCTGTCCAATGTCCCGGGCCTGTTGCGGGATTTCCCTGACGAGGATACGTTGATAGAGCACATCGACCCGCGACGTGCAGAAGAGGCTATGGAACATGCCGAGGGACGCATGCGCATCAAGATATTGGGCGCCACGGAGGCCATCGAGGAGGGTGTGGGACGGGTCATCTTTGGCGATGGGCGCATCCCGTCTCCTGTACGGGCTGCCCTGTCGGGACAGGGAACGGTCATAGGATAGGTTTTTAGATAAGGGAGGGTTGCAGGTGGATATCATAGAGCGCGAGGACAGATATACGAGTGGCGTCTATCCGAAGCGTGGCGCAGCCATCGTGCGAGGTAAGGGAGCGCGGGTCTGGGACAGTGAGGGGCGTGAGTACATCGATTGCGTTGCCGGACATGGCGTGGTACTGGTGGGGCACTGCAATCCCGCCGTGGCCCAGGCCCTGAGGGAACAGGGCAAGAGGCTCATCACCTGTCCCGAGATATTCTATAATGATGTACGCTCTGAGCTTTTGGAACGCCTGGTCTCAGTAATGCCCGCTTCTCTGACCCGTGCCTATCTCTGTAATTCGGGGGCCGAGGCTGTGGAGGCGGCTTTGAAGTTCGCCCGCCTGAGTACGGGACGCACGGGAATCGTGGCGGCTATGCGTGGCTTCCATGGGCGCACCATGGGCGCACTCTCGGCCACGTGGAAACGCAGTTATCGCGAGCCCTTTGAGCCTCTGGTTCCAGATTTCGATCACGTGCCTTACAATGATTTTGAGGCTTTGGAAGAGGTGGTGGATGAAGGGACGGCGGCTGTGCTTCTGGAGGTGGTGCAGGGAGAGGGGGGCGTGAATCCCGCCGAGCCCGAATATATCCGCAACGTGCGCGAGTTGTGCGATGAGAAGGGAGCGTTGCTCATCATCGACGAGGTGCAGACGGGATTTGGGCGCACGGGGAAATTCTTTGCCTGTGAGCATTACGATCTGCAGCCGGATATGATGTGCGTGGCCAAGGGTATCGCTGGGGGCGTCCCCATGGGGGCTGTGCTGCTCAGTGATAAGGTGGAGAACCTGAGTTCGGGCGCGCACGGCTCGACATTTGGGGGGAATCCCCTGGCCTGTGCTGCTTCCCTGGCTGCCATCGGCTATATCCAGGAGAACGATCTGGTCGCCGAGGCGCGCCGGAAAGGGGATTGGGCCTTTGAGCGCTTGTCAAGCATCGATCTACGTTTGATCCGCGAAGTTAGAGGATTGGGCCTGATGATCGGCGTCCAGATACGCAGGCGGGTGACGCCCTATTTAAAAGCCCTCATGGATAAGGGGATACTGGCCCTTCCGGCGGGGAGCACGGTACTGCGTTTGCTGCCGCCGTTGGTCATCACGGATGAGGAATTGGCTACGGTGTGTGACGCCGTCGAGGAGGTTCTGAAAGGGTGAGGACGGTGGGGGAGGAACGTTGCCCAGGACCTGACGACGGGGAGGCGGTGTCCTTTTTGGAGGAGATCGTGGCTGTCTATAGCCCCTCGACACAGGAACGCCCTGTGGCCGAGCAGATTGTGGACGTGATGGGCAATTGGGGCTATGAAGCGGAGATCGACAGAGCCGGCAACGCAGTGGGACGTATAGGAGACGGGGAACGCCGGATCCTGCTGCTGGGACATATAGACACGGTGCCTGGCGAGATTCTCGTGAGGCGGGAGGGGGACGTCCTCTATGGTCGGGGCAGCGTGGATGCCAAGGGGCCCTTTGCCGCCTTTGTGGTGGCCGCCGCCAGGGCAGGCGCTCTGCCAAATACACAGATCACCGTGGTCGGTGCCGTAGAGGAGGAGGCGGCGACTTCCAAGGGGGCCTATCACGTGTTCGAGCATTATGAACGGCCCGATTATATCGTCATCGGCGAGCCCAGCGCCTGGCATCGCATCACCATCGCCTACAAGGGACGACTCTTGGTGGATTATACGCTGGAACGTTCCATGTCACACACGGCCGGCAGCCATCGCAGCGCGTGCGAGCAAGCCGTCGATTTCTGGCTTTGCTTGCAAACGTATGCAGAGGCTTATAACGAGGACAAGGAGCGGCGCTTTACGACGTTCGACCCCTCCTTACGCAGCATCTGCTCCAGCAGCGATGGTTTCACCGAACAGGTGGAGATGGGGATGGGGCTGCGCCTGCCGCCGAGGTTTGAGGTCCAGGGCTTGATCGAAAAGATGGACGAGTGGCGTGGTGACGCTCAGGTGGAGACCCGGGCCTATGAGGAGCCCTTTCGCGCCTCAACGCGCAATCCCTTGGTCAGCGCCTTTCGCGCTGCCATCCGCGCCGAGGGGGATAGGCCGACCTATGTGAGCAAGACGGGGACGTCTGATATGAACGTCCTGGGACCTCGTTGGGCTTGTCCCATCGTAGCCTATGGGCCGGGCGATTCTCGCCTCGACCATACGCCCAACGAGCATATTTCCCTCGATGAATATCTGCGGGCCATTCGCGTACTGGAGCGCGTTTTGCAGCGTCTGGCGCGCGTGCAAAAGGTCTGATCTTGTGTTCGTCCTCATGTCGAGATAGAAAGAGGGTCTAGCACTATGCTAGACCCTCTTTTACTTCTGTCGAATTCATACTGGACGGGGGATTACTACTGCGATCGCTGCTGAGCCATGGGAGTGTGCGCTTCCTCTGGTATGACCTCTAACAGCTTTTCTACCACGACCTCGAACTCCTCTGCTTCGTATTCCTCCAGCCGTCCGCTATCTGCCAGGTCAGAGATTTGGGGACGGATGGGCATGCGCCCCAGGAGGGGGGCTCCCACTTTTTCAGTCACCTCTGAGGCCTTGCTGGTGCCGAACAGTTCGATCCTTTCACCACAGTTCGGGCATTCGACATAGCTCATATTCTCCACGACGCCCAGGACGGGAATCTCGAGTTGCTGGGCCATAGATGAGGCCTTGCGCACCACCATGCCCGCCAGATCCTGGGGCGTGGTGACCAGCACCACGCCATTGAGGGGCATGGATTGCATGACGGTCAGGGAGGCATCAGAGGTGCCGGGGGGCAGGTCAACGATGAGGTAATCCAGTTCGCCCCAGGCCACATCTCCCCAGAACTGCTTGATGGCTCCGCCGATAAGGGGACCGCGCCATATGACGGCCTGGTCCGGATCGGCCAGCAAGAGGTTGATGGAGATGATCTTGATACCGCTGTCCGATTCCACGGGAAGGATGCCCTGGGGCCCACCCATGGGGCGTCTGTCCTCATGCAGGAGCATCTTGGGGATGCTGGGCCCGGTGATATCGGCGTCCAACACACCCACCTTGTGTCCCTGGCGGCGTAACAGGATGGCCAGCAACGCGGCCACCGTGGACTTGCCCACGCCCCCCTTGCCGCTCAGAACGGCCACCACGTGCTTGATGTCATTGTGCTCGGTGGCCGTGCCGGCGCTTTGTTGGGATTGACCAAAGATTTGCTCCCTTTCCTGGTCTGTCATCTCTCGCATGTCGATATCAACTTTTTCTACGTCGTCCAAGGCCAAGAGGCGCTGTCGCGCATCGTCGACCATCTGCCCTTTCATGGGGCAGGCGATGGTGGTGAGGGCCAGGGTGAAGCTGACCTTTCCGTCCTCATATTCCAGGTCATGTACCATTCCCAGGTCGACGATACTGCGGTTCAACTCTGGATCCATGACCTGCTGTAGTGTCTGACGTATATCCTGTATGTTCGTCATCGTGAACTCCTTATCTCTTGGCGCAGGATGCTATCCTGCGGTCCTGTAGTAAGATCCACCCCGCATTATACCACGGGGATAATGTGGGGCAAGATGGCGAGGGGACGTTTGTCCGAGTCGACATGTCTTTGAAACGTCTCTTGACCACCCCCCAAAGTGGTGCTAATATATATTTGATATATATACTAGATGAGGAGGGGAGAATGAAAACGGCCAAATTGTTCAAGAACGGGGGCAGTCAGGCGGTTCGCCTTCCTAAGGAATTCAGGTTCGAGGGCGACTATGTTCTGGTTAAGAAGGTTGGGAATACCGTAGTTCTTGTTCCTCACTATGATGCCTGGCAAACATTATTCGAAAGCCTAGGGGAGTTTTCCTCTGACTTTATGGAGGATCGGCAGCAGCCGGAACAGCAAGTTCGCGGAGAGGTTTTTGGATGAAATACCTACTCGATACGAATATATGCATCTATCTAATTCGAGAGAAGCCTCGGCGAGTAATCGAGCAGTTCGAGACGGCTGTTGTTGGTGACGTGGCAATTTCTGCGATAACGGTGGCTGAACTATGGTATGGCGTTGGGAAGAGTCAGTACAGGCAGAAGAATCAGCAGGCTCTGAGAAAATTTCTGTTACCCCTCGTGATTGTAGACTTTAGTCAAGAGGCCGCCGTAACGTATGGCAAGATACGATCTGAATTGGAGAGATCGGGAAGGCCAATAGGGCCGCTGGATACCCTGATTGCGGCGCAAGCTGTCAGCCTAGGATTAACCCTTGTGACGAACAATGAAAAAGAATTTGCTCGTGTACCAGGATTGGCGTTGGAGAATTGGGCTGCAGAGGGAGACACATAGTCCTTTTAGCGTGTCAGGGGCGCTCCTCTGCCTTTAGTTTCGACCGCCAGTATCTTTTCCGCGACTTGTTGGCCGTAGGCCACCGCATAGTTCATGCCCCGGTCTTGGGGGTAGATCTGGGCCATGCAGGAGAGCCAGAGGTTGGATAGGGGCGTCTCAAAGGGGGGTCTTAGCTCAGAGTAGTGCAGTCCGATGACGGGCTGAGTGTAGGGCGCCCGCCAGGCCCACACGCGCTGGACCCAACTACGGCTGAATCGCGGATAGATCTTTTTGAGGTGAGGGAGGTATTCTTTCAGCAGTTGGTCGGCCGTCATCCGATAAAGGGGGTTATCCGTCTTGAGGTAGCGCGAGATGTACACCAGATGGACGTCACCATAGATCTCGGGGGGCTGCATATTCGTGTGCTCGATAACGCCGGTAAAGGGGATAGAGGGATCGCCGACGTTCAGCCAGTAGGTGTCGGACAGGCTACGGTTCAGTTCCATGATCAGGCAGACGTTGGCGAGGTACTTGATCTGTCCCAGTCTTTGGCGGTATGGGAGGGGGAGATCGGGAACCAAGTGCAGGAGGATTTCGGGGGCCGTGGTCACCAGCACGTGATCGGCAGGTTGTAGTTCGTCATCGAGCACTATGCCCAGGGCCCGGCCGTCTTCTATGGGTATATGGGTGACAGGAGCCCCCGTCTCGATGCGCACGCCGCGGTCTCTCAGGCGTTCCTGCCAGATGTCGATGGCCTGGCCAAAGCCTTCCCGCAGATAGCCAAGGCGTTCCTCCTGACGCTTCCCCCGGGAACTGCCGCGGAGCTTTAGTTTGTTCCATATCCAGACGGCCGCGACATCATCGGCATAAGGCCCAAATTTGCCGCGTAATAGGGGCTCCCATACGGCCTCGTACACACGCTCTCCGGCCATGTCCACCAACCATTCCCGGGCCGTGATATCCTCCAGGGTGTGCCAGTCCTTTATAAAGTTGGTCCTCAGATAGAGCAGTCCCAGACGTATGCGGTCGAGGAAACTGATGTGGGAAAAGCGAAGGAGATCGAGAGGAGTACTGAGTTGATATATACGATCCCGGTAGTAACTGTTGGTGGTGGGTATCCACTCCAGTTTCTCATCCAGGCCGAGACGCTCCACAAGGTCTATGACAGCCGTGTCGCTGGTGAATATGTGGTGGTAGAACTTTTCCAGGTAGGTATCGCCGACGCGAAAGGAGCCGGCCAGGCCTCCCAGTTCGGCATCCCTTTCATAGAGCACACATTCGATGCCGCGCTGGGAGAGGGTATCTGCAGCGCTTAATCCGGTCATACCACCGCCAATGATGGCCGCTTTCATCTACTATCTACCTCCGTGTGAGAACGAGGATGACCCGAAATCAATGGCCAGCCGTCAAACATCTACTATACCGCCGTTATCCGCCGCCTGTGTTGCCTTGATGGCGAATGCTGTGATGTCAAAGGCCTCTTTTGCCGGCACGAGGAGTTTTCCCTCGCCCTCTAGGGCAGCCACAAAGTCGCCGAACAGGGTACGCTCTGGGTGCTCCAGGGGCCAGGAAGGGGTGTCTTTGGCCTGGGTGGTGAGGTGCAGGCGGGTGCCCCGATCGCATATTTCCAGGACGCCCTTTGAGCCGGCGATACGGAGGCGGTCGTCGCCATGGGTGGGGGCGCCCGCTGGGCGGAGGTAATCGAGGCGAAACACAGCGCTGCCGCCGTTGGCGAGTTGGGCCATAACGGTGGCCACGTCCTGGCACCCCGGACGCTCGGTGTGCACCAGATTGGCGTGATGGGCGCACACCCGCGTATAGTCCACGTCCGCCACCCAGCGGGCATAGTCAAAGGCGTGTATACCCACCCAGGTCATGGTGCTGCCATACTTTTTCGGATCGGCATACCACGCCGGTCGCTCTTGACCCCATTGATAAGACTTTTGGGCGCTGATGAGATAGGGCTCACCGATGACTCCCCATCGCACGAGACGGCGCGCTGTGTAAAAGGGAGGGTCATAACGCATGGGCAGCATGATGGCGTACACGAGTTCACGCTCCTTCACCAGTTGACGCAGCGTATCGACTGCTTCCAGGCTTTGCGCTGCGGGTTTCTCGGAGATGATATGGATATCTCGACGTGCTGCCTCTATGGCGATGGGACCGTTCAGATCATAGCGCCCGCAGACGGTGACGATGTCGGGTTCCTCGGTGTCCAACATCTGGATCCAGTCGCTGTACGCCTTTGGTGAGGCGTTTCCGCCCTGAAATCGTTCATAGCGCGACACGTCTTCTCCGTCGAAGGATGGGGCATAAGCGTCGAAGCGAACGTTGGGATACTGGGGGAGTTCGTCGAGCACGAGGTTGACGTGCCCTGCGGCTCCGACGATGACGAGTTTATGAGGCATCGATACTCCTTTCCGTTTCTTACCAGGTCATGGGGGTGTATCCGGCTTTGATGGCTTGGGAGACGGGCGAGCCGATATACTCGACGGAACATCCCATTTCCTCCAAGCGCCCGCTGACATGGTACTTGTCCGAACACCACTTGCAGGCCCTGGGCGTCGTGCCGTTCTCTATGATCTCCTCTACAAGGGGATGTAGGTCCGGGTCGGTGGCGATGGTCACCTCCGAAGGTCCGAAAAAGAAGACCTGCACGTCCTCCATCCAGCCATTCGCTATGGCGTTCTTGGTATAGATCAGGCCCATCTCCAGTACCTTGCGGTCTGAACTTGCCAGAATCACGGCCAGTTTATCGCTCATTGCTTCATATCCTCCTCTTGGCAGCGTATGGGAATGCTGCGAATCAGTAATCTCGGAGCCTGTCGAATTCGTCCAACATGGCCATATAGTTGTCGTAGCGGGTGCCCACGGCGATGCTGTGGGATGCGCCAAGGACAAAGGCGCCGCCCGGCTTGGCTATGCGCATGGCCTCTCGAACGTCCTGGCGCACCTGATCGGGCGTGCCACTCACGAGGTGTTCCACGAGGACGCCGCCCCATAGGGACATACGACCGCGTGTCGCTTCCTGTACCCGGGTCAGGTCCATGCCTGCCGTGGCCTGGATGGATTGATAACAGTCGACGCCAGCCTCCATGAACCCATCCAGGATGGGCCAGTTGTTGCCGCAGGCGTGCTGTACAAAGAGCAGTCCTGCGTCGTGGGCCGCCTCCACGTTGGCCTGGAGGGCGGGATAGCAGAAACGCCGCCACATCTGGGGAGACATAAAAGGGCCCGAGCGGAAGGCCCAGTCGGTGCCGTCCATGGTGCCATCAATGCCTCTGTTTGTCCAGTTTGCTTGCTGCACCTCAGCCTGAGCGAGGGAGGAGCGCAGGGCACGTTGGACAAGGGAGGGATTATCAACCATCTCGACCAGGGATCGTTCCATGCCGCCGGGTTGAACCCATTCGGCGGCTCTTGGAAAAGATCCGAGGATGAAGCGATCCTCGGCGAATTCGGACGTGACGGCATCTATCAGTTCGTACACGGAAGGATCGGGGGCCTCATAGGTGAACTCGAGAGGGTAGTCCTCCTCGCGGATCTCGCGCGTCCACTTTTGTGGATCGTGCACCAGGGTAATATCGGCCGTGATATCGGAATACTTGAGCACACGTCCATCGGGATAGCGCCAGGTGGTGGCGTCGATCCTTTTCGGCGCTTTGGGATGGTATCCCTTGGGGGGCACCAGTCCCAGGGTCATGGCACAGAGATTGATGATGTCATAGATCTCTAACTTTTTGTAGAGGGCTATGGTATCCTCGACGAGGCTCTGCACCACCTCATCGCGGCGGCCCTCCCAATAGGCGATCTGACACCTGGCCTTGGCCCGCACATAGGTCTCGTGGCCCAGGATGCGCTCCACGGTGTCATAGTCGATGGAAAAGTCCCCCAAGGGGACCTTGTCGGGGACACCACCGGATAGAGCAGTGGCGGCACGCTCTTTGCTGTTCATCGCGTCTATTGGACCTTTTCTTTTCAGGAGCCGACGTTGAGATTATGGCATAACTCTCGGCTATGAGCAAACCCTGGACATTTCCTTTGTGTTTAGATAACCAGCGTCTTTTTGACACCTTTTTGCGGATGTATAGAGTGTGCTTGCTTTGTGCCATCTTCTATTTGTGTGTCGACGCAGAGAGGAAAGCGAGCATGCCTTCGAATTTGGTGGAGAAAAGACTCTTTCGGGTGCACAGGCTCTTGGAGGAAGGAAGGGTGGCAGAGGCCTCCGAACTCGTCGAGTCGCTTCTGCCGGCTGACAGGGCGGATCTCTTTGAGAGGTTAGATGGACAGGAACAGGATTTCCTGATTCCCCAGTTTGAGGTCGAGGAGAGGGCCCATATCCTGGAGGAATTGGAAGAGGAGGAAGCGGCCGAGGTCGCATCACGCATCAACGTCAAAGAGTTGGCCTCCATCGTCGACGAGATGGCCCCCGACGAGGCCGCCGACCTGCTAGGGGACGTGGATCCGGCGCTGGGCGAAGCGACCCTGGCCTATATGTCTCGGGCCGAGGAAGTGAGTCCCCTGCTCCTGCATCCCGACGAGACGGCAGGGGGTCTAATGACTTCTGAATATCTCGCTTTTCCTCAGTCCATGTGGGCTGGGCGCGTCCTAGCCGCGATGCGTGACTGGGAGCCCAAAGGCCAGGAGTCCAGTTATCTCTTTGTAGTTGATGAGGATACACGCCTGGTAGGAGTTGTGAGTGTGCTTGACGTCGTCCGCGCTGAACCCTACGAACCGCTATCCTTTCTGATGGATACGAGTGTACTAAAAGTTCATGTCAGCGACGATCAGGAGACGGCTGCTCGCCTTGCGGCGCGGTATGACTTGATGGCCGTACCCGTCGTCGATGACAGGGAACGCTTGGTTGGTGTGATCACAGTGGAAGACCTCGTGGAAGTGCTTGAAGAAGAGGACACCGAGGATATACAGCGCATCGCGGGAAGTGAACCCTTGGAGCGACCGTATTTGGACGTGAGCATTCCCGCTGTGGTCTGGAAACGGGTAGGATGGCTTCTCTTGCTCTTTGTCACCGGTACACTCACAAGCAGTGTGATGCGTCTTTTTCAGGATCAGCTTGCAGCGGTGGTCATTCTCTCCATATTCATCCCACTGCTGATAGGAACGGGAGGGAATGTTGGGTCCCAAGTGACAGTCACCATTATCCGCGCACTTGCCGTAGGACACATAGGCTTGAACGATGCGCTACAAGTGTTGTGGAGAGAACTGCGCGTGGCCTTTTTGTTAGGTCTTTTACTAGGAAGCATCGCCTTCGCTCTGGCGTTGATGTGGAGTGATTCCTCTGTGATCGCCGGGATTGTCACCAGCAGCATATTTGCCATCGTTCTGTGGGCCGATTCTGTGGGGGCGCTCCTACCTATGGTGGCAACCAAGGTGGGCATCGATCCCGCGCTGATCTCTGGCCCCTTGATGAGTACCCTTGTCGATGCTACAGGCCTTTTGATCTATTTCTCCATCGCGCGCCTAGTCCTTGGCGCATGAGAGGATGTTAGCCCAGCCAGGGTCCGATGATGTGTGTGAGGCGGGTACCAGAAAAGCATGATCGCCGTGATGGTCATGGAGAGGAGCAGGGCCAGTATGCGTTTGCCCTGTCAATGCCATAGGGTCGTCAATGCCCTGCTCATGATCATCTTTTCGCGGCCAGCACTGCAGGGAACTCGGGCATTTGGCCGCAGCCCATCAGGCATCCGCGTCGGATGTGTCGATGTGCTCGAACCTGTAGAGGAAATAGATTCCCACGGCCAACACGGTACCCCCCATGACGTATCCCTCGGTGACTGTGGCCTGGGTGAGGTACATGGCC
>JAWLEV010000139.1:0-3946 GCA_041685915.1 Anaerolineae bacterium
TCCTTGCCCAAGAGATACGTCTTGCAGTGGTCGATCACCTCCTCGGCGGCGTCTGGATAGCCCCACAGCCCGGCCTCGCCCAGGCCGACGAGGCCGGTGTCGGTGGTGATCTCTACCAGGAGAAAGCGTTCGCCGACGCGATAGGTGTCGATGGCTTTGATTTTCATCTGTCATCCTCCATGGTGACACGTTTGAACGGTGTCGTATATTCATACATACAAAGTCATTATAGGGTGTCGGGACACCTCGACGCAAGTGCTTGGGCTTGTTGTCGGTTTTTCATCCCCCTCTATTGACAATACAGATGTTTGATGATAGATTTATATGCGTTGGGCACATAGACGACTCGTTGGCTGAGGGAAGGAGGCTGTAATGACGGATGATGTGTTGCGTTGTGACGAGCCCGCCGGTGAAGAGCCCATAGAGGGTGGCGGCGGGGAGGAAACGGTGCAGCCTGTAGAAAAGGAGGCGGTCATGGAAGTGGCACGTGTGGGGAAAAAGGCTCCAGACTTTACGGCGAATGCTTATCATGAGGGAGGATTCAAAAAGGTCTCCCTGTCGGATTATGAGGACGACTGGGTGATGCTCTGTTTCTATCCCGGGGACTTTACTTTCGTTTGACCGACCGAGTTAGCAGCGGTCGCTGCTAGGCGGGAAGAGATTGAGGAACTGGGACTGCAGGTTCTATCCGTCAGCACCAACAGTCACTTTGTGCACAAGATATGGCAGGAGAGCGAGCTCTCCGAGATGGTCGAGGGGGGATTCCCCTGGCCCATGGTTTCTGATACCACGGGACGTATCGGCAGGCTTTATGGCGTGTACGACGAGGCTGCCGGCGTCGATATTCGCGGGCGCTTTATCATCGATCCGGACGGCGTGATCCAGGCCATGGAGGTATTGACGCCCACCGTGGGACGAAATGTCAACGAGTTGATCCGTCAGGTCAAGGCCTATCAGCACGTGCGCGAGACGGGTGAGGTGACTCCCTCTGGGTGGGAGCCGGGACAAAAAACCCTAAAGCCGGGGCCGGATCTCGTGGGTAAGGTGTGGCAGGAGTGGAAGCCTTAGGATTTCCGGGAATGCGTTAAGCGACATGAACTGCCCCTTTTCTCTGTGGGTGATATCTGGGAAAAGGGAGGTGAGAGGGGAAAGGAGGGTTCATGCCTTCTTCCCCCTCTATCGTTTGGTATTGCGTCTTGTGTGGAAAGGAGTGTTATGCGTTTGACCTGTCTGGTCAATGACTGCGCAGCCTCCGACCTGTGGGGCGAGCATGGTCTCTCGTTCCTTATTCAGACGGACGAGGGAAACGTCATGTGGGACACGGGGCAGAGCGGCGCCCTGCTCCTGCATAATCTGGAGGCACTGGATTTGGTAGATCTTTCCCTGACCGCTGCCGCCCTGAGTCATGGTCATCAGGATCACACGGGCGGCCTGGATGTTCTGCTGGACCTGCATCCTCACCTGCCTATCTATGCCCATGCGGATATCTTTCGGCAGCGTTTCTCCTTCCAAGATGGGAAAAAGCGCGTCATTGGCATCGCCGAGTGGGAGCGAGACCTCCGGACGCGGGGAGATTTTCGCCTTGGCCAGGCCCCGCAGGAGATTGTGCCCGGCGTGTGGACCACGGGGAGCGTTCAGCCCCGGCCCTATCCTCAGGGGACGGCATCGCGCCTAAAGATGGAAGAGGAAGGGGATATCGTCTCTGATACTCATCTGGATGACATGTCCCTCGTGCTTTTTGTCGAGGGAGGCATCGTCCTGCTGTGTGGCTGCTGCCATGCAGGTCTGCGCAACACCATCGCCCTGGTTCGCGAGCGGTATGATGCACCACTACTGGCCGTCGTGGGTGGCACCCATCTGGAAAAGGCCGAGGAGGCCGAGTTGGAAGCCATCGTGAGGCTGTTGCAGGAGGAAGATGTCCTCAAACTGTATCTCAATCACTGCACCGGAGAGAAGGCCATGTTCTATTTCAAAAAGGCGTTGGGAGATCGCGTGGAGCGGTGTCCCGCGAGCACGGTTCTGGAGTTCTGAAATCGAGGAAGGATGATGATAATCACTGTAGCTAGCGGCAAGGGGGGCACCGGCAAGACCACGGTGGCTGTGAACCTTGCCCTGAGTCTGATGGAGGCCCCCGATGAGCGGGAGGGGAGAAAACTCGTCTTTGCCGATTGTGACGTGGAAGAACCGAATGCGGCCCTCTTTTTGAACCCCCGTTTCCATCGGCGGGAAAAGGCGTCCATCATGATGCCAGAGATTGACGAGGCGCTGTGTACTCGCTGTGGTCGCTGTGCTGAGGTGTGTCAGTACAATGCCATCGCCGTGGTCAAGGAGGATGTCCTCGTCTTCAAAGAGTTGTGCCACGGTTGTGGGAGTTGCACGCTGCAATGTCCAGAAGGGGCCATCCATGAGGTGCCCCACGTCATCGGTCAGGTGGAGCAGGGATGCGTGGATTCCATGGAGTTTGTGCATGGTCTGATGGATATCGGTGTTCCCCTGGCCCCGCCCATCATTCGCAAGGTCAAGACGTGGGCTATCGATGAGGATGCGCATCAGCTCGTCATCCTCGACGCCCCGCCCGGCACCGCCTGTCCCGTCGTGGAGGCCCTGCACGGCAGCGACTATGGGCTGATGGTTACCGAGCCCACGCCCTTTGGGTTGCACGATCTAAAAGTGGCCGTGCAGGTGGCGCGGGATGAACTGGGCATTCCCGTGGGGGTGGTGATCAACCGCGACGGTGTGGGAGATACCGGGGTGGACGAGTATTGTGAAGAAAACGATATCCCCATCCTTATGCGCATTCCCCTCGAACGCCGCATCGCAGAGGCCTACTCCGATGGCGAACCCATGGTCAGCGCATTTCCCGAATATCGCACGCGTTTTTTGGCTCTGTATCATCGCATCCTGGAGGAGATGGCCCCATGAAACAATTGGTCGTTCTCAGCGGCAAAGGAGGTACGGGCAAAACGTCCGTGGCGGCCTCCCTGGCTCATCTGGCTTCTCAGGAGTCCGGCGTGGTGATGGCCGATGCGGATGTGGACGCTTCGAACCTGGAACTGCTGCTCTCGCCGACCAGGATGACCGAGCACACCTTTGTGTCCGGCAAATTGGCTTCTGTCGACCAGGAAGCTTGTATAGCCTGTGGTCGCTGTATGGAGGTGTGTCGCTTCGACGCCGTGCTGGACGATGGGGAGACGTATCGCATAGATCCCATCAGTTGTGAGGGATGTGCCGCCTGCTTTTACGAGTGTCCCGTAGAGGCCGTCGAACTGCACGATAGGGAGTCGGGCCAGTGGTTCCGGTCCCGCACGCGCTTTGGTATGCTCTTCCATGCCCATCTCTATGCGGGGCAGGAGAACTCGGGCAAGTTGGTCACCATGGTGAAGCGACAGGCCAACCTTTGGGGCGCCGATCACGGGGCTGACTATATCATCGTCGATGGCCCCCCGGGGATCGGATGTCCCGTGATCGCGGCCTGCGCGGGGGCGCAGATGGCCCTCCTGGTCGTGGAGCCCACCGTGGCCGGCGCGCATGATCTGGAACGCATCCTGGCCACCACCCAGCACTTTCGGGTGGCGGCAGCCGTCCTGGTGAACAAATTCGACATAAATATGCAGCGTACGGAAAGGATCGTCGAATTCTGTGCCGCAAACGACGTGCCCGTCGTGGGACGGGTGCCCTTTGACGTGGCCGTGACGGAGGCCATGGTCCAGGGGGTGCCCATCACAGAGGCCGACGATGGGCAGGTCTCCCGGGCACTTGTGCAGGTCTGGCATAAGGTCGAGGAGGCGTTGGATGGCCGAGAAAGAGCGGATATCTGAGGACAGATTGATATAGAGGGGTCTCTGATCGCACATTCAGCCTATCTGTTATATCCTGCGCCGCCGGTCCACGGCGGCGCATTCTTGCGCTGGTCAGATTTTCTTTAGATATAGCGGCCCACGGCCTG
>JAWLEV010000061.1:0-17308 GCA_041685915.1 Anaerolineae bacterium
TAGCGTAGGCGTGGGCATCTGGCGATAAGCGGAGGTATTTGGAGGGAGGCATCACATGCCTGAGGAATATGAAGGCTTGTTCGATCTGGAGGACAAGGTCGTGCTGGTGGTGGGCGGTACGGGGGGTATCGGTTCAGAGATCGCCCGCGCGGCGGTGGCCTTTGGTGCCAGGGTGGCCGTTTCCGGTCGCTCACAGGAGGAGGCCTCCTCATTGGCGGCCGAGATGGGCGACGAGGAGCGGGCCATGGGGCTGGCCATTGAGATCACCGACCCAGAGTCCGTACGGGAGGGCGTATCCGCCGTCGAATCTCGCCTTGGGTCCCTGGATGTGGTGGTCAATAGCGCTGGGACGCATATAGAGCAACCCGCCGAGGAGGTCACCGCCGAGGCCTGGGACGAGGTGCTGGACGTCAACCTGCGTGGGGCCTTTTTTCTCTCCCAGACTGCTGCACAGGCAATGCTCGCCCGAGAAAAAGGGGGCAGCATCATTCACATCACCTCGGTACGCAGTGAACTGGGTATTCGCCGCGGTTACGCGGCCTACTGTGCCAGCAAGGGGGGACTGGCGAACTTGATCAAGCAACTGGCGACAGAGTGGGCCCCCCATGGCATCCGGGTCAACGGCATCGCCCCGACATTTACACGTACGCCACTGGTGGAGAAATACCTGGATGATCCCGACTTTTATGAGCCCCTCGTGGCGCGCATCCCTATGGGGCGTGTGGCCGAGACCATCGATCTGGCCGGATTGGCCGTCTTTTTGGCCTCCGACGCCTCGTCCTTTATCACGGGCCAGAACATCTTTGTGGATGGGGGCGTCACGGCAACGCAGTAGATGGGATCGAGAGATGAGGTGCCTGGCATTTCTCAAATGCCAGGCACCTGATGTTTTTCAGATGGTAGAATCTATTCCTCTTCCCAGGCTCTCGCTGGCCCCATGCCCGAACCCTCGGAGACAAAGACGTTCTCCTCGATATAGTCCCAGTTCAGCTTGTAGCCCATGCCGGGTTGCTGGGGCACGTGCACGTATCCATCCTCGTCCAGGGGATCGCATATCTCCTCCAGGTAGGGCGGGGGCGTCTCATAGTCCACGCCCGGCGCTTCCAGGCCCCGCTCATAGTACTCGCAGGTATCCTCGCTCGTGGCGGCCAGCACCTGGAGGTTGCCAAAGCCGCTCATGTGGATCTCGCATTTGACGCCATAGGCCTCACAGACCGCGGCCATCTTTTTGCAACCCGTGATCCCACCGCGCAGCACGTCGATGCGGCTCATGTCCGAGGCCTCGCGCAGGATCCAGTCGGCGCGGGTGTAGAGGCTACCCGCGGCGATCTCGGGGGAGAGGATGGGGATATCCAGGTCTCTGGCCAGGCGCACGTAGGATTGCACGCGATACTCGGGCATGGGATGCTCATACCAGTAAAAGTCGAGGTCTTCCAGCACCCGCCCCACACGCAGGGCCTCCTCATAGGTGCGGTAGGTGCCCCAGGGATCGTACATGAGGACCATGTCCGGTCCCACCTCGTCGCGGACGGCCACGCAGGCCTCAATGTCCTCCTCGATGTGCGAGGGGCGCCCTGGGACAGCTTCCCCGGTCTGGGGGTCCCAGAAATAGTAGGGGTGGATCTTGTACGCCGTATAGCCCTGCTCCTTGCAGGCTGCGGCGTGCTGCGCATAGACGTCCGGACTACCGATATTGGGGAAGGTGCTGGCATAGGCCTTGACCTTCTCGCGGCAGCCACCGAGGAGTTTGTGCACGGGCACGCCCATGGTACGCGCCTGCAGGTCCCAGAGGGTCATATCCACGACGCTGATGATATTCTCCGGCAGGTTGGCCACCCACATCCAGTGCCAGAACTTTTCTCGATCGTAGGGGTCCTCTCCCACCAACAGGGATTTGATGCGGTTCTCGATGATGTCGGCGTCGGCGGGGCCCAGGCCGTCCCGGTCGCCGTGGCCCTTGCCTCCGAGGTAATAGCCCTCGGCGCCCTCGTCGGTCGTGATCTTGGTGATGGTCTGGATGACGTTCCTCTCGGGCAACAGTTGTCCGTTGCGGAAGGGCTTTCTTGGAACGCGAAAGGGGATGACTTGTATGTCGGTGATTTTCATGCTATTTCTCCTATGATCCAGTGGGCGAAATGCTCTGATACGCTACATTCCCACACCAGCGATGGGTTTCCCACAACTGGCGCAGGCACCGTCCTCGATGGCATATTCTCCGATCATGTAGCCGCTGCGACGAATGACGGGAGATCCACAGCGCGGGCAGATGGTGTTCTCGCCCTCGCTAAAGGGGACGTTGCCCTCATACACATATTGCAGGCCGGCCTCCAGCCCGATCTCTTGCGCCCTATGGAGGGTGCTGGCCGGGGTGGAGGAGCGATCCCGTAACTTGTAGGTGGGATGGAAGCGGCTCACGTGCCACGGCGTGTCCATGCCCAACTCTGTGGCGATGAACTGGGCGATATCTTCCAATTCTTCGTCCGAATCGTTCAGTTCGGGGATGACGAGGGTGGTGACCTCCAACCATACGCCCCGTTTCTTGAGGGTTTTCAGGCTGTCCAGCACCGGCTGCAGAGAGGCGCCGCACTGCTGCCGATAGAACTCGTCGCGAAAGGATTTGAGGTCCACGTTGGCGGCGTCGAGGAGGGGCGGTTCCGAGGGGCTGGTCATCTTGTCCAGCATTTCGGGTGTCATATAGCCATTGGTGACGTAGACGTTGGCCATGTCGGCCTCGTGGGCCAGTTTCCCCACATCGTAGGTGTACTCGAAAAAGATGGTGGGCTCGGTATAGGTGTAGGCGATGCTGCGGCAATCGCGACGCCGGGCCGCCTCCACCACCGCCTCCGCTGGCATCTCGCGTCCGGCGATTCGTCCCTGGTCGTGGGGCATCTGGGATATGTCCGCGTTCTGACAAAAGGTGCAGCGAAAGTTGCAGCCCACCGTGGCGATGGAAAAGGCGTCAGTGCCGGGATAAAAGTGAAAGAGGGGCTTTTTCTCGATGGGATCCACAGCGTGGCTGATGAGCTGACCGTAGACCAGGGAATAGAGCGTGCCCTCGCGGTTCTCCCGCACGCCGCAGATGCCCGTTTCCCCCTCACGGATACGGCAGCGGTGGGCGCAGAGGTTACAGCGCACCGCGTCGTCTTCTAATTTCTCATAGAGCATGGCTTCTTTCATGAGCGTTCCTACTCCTTTCTATGGGTAGAGGTGGACGCTACTCCTCGGGAGGATGTGGTATTACACAGATAAAGCGCAGCACCTCCTCGCCCTCGTTCATAAAGCAGTGAACCTCGTCTGGTGCCACGTACACGCAGGTACCCGGTCCGGCCTGGGTTTGCCCCTGTGCGTCACGCAGTGTAGCTTCTCCCTGAAGGATAAATGCCTCATGTTCCCAGGGGTGTTCGTGATAGGGTGTAGCTGCCCCAGGTTCCACCTCGATGACCCGCAGGACGAAATTCGGGGTGCCCACGTTTTCGCCGATGGCCCAGCGTATGGATACGCCCTCGAGGCCTTCCATGGTCTCCGCGGGGACCGTCTCGTAATGATAGATTTTCATGTATGTGTCCTCCTGCTTTTGTGGGAAGAAAAGGCGATCAAACCTCGACTTCTATGCTCTTCTTTTGTATGAGATCGCGCAACAGCGCCAGGGCCTTGATATCTTCCCTTAGCCCCGGACCTTTGGGTGTCTCCAGGATCATGGGCACGTCACGCAGGCGCTCATCGTTGACGAGCAGGCGAAAGGCTTTTCGGCCGATATATCCCTCGCCGATATGCTCGTGGCGGTCGACCCGGCTGCCCAGGTCCCGTTTGGAGTCGTTGAGATGGATGACGCCGAGCCGTTCCAATCCTATGACATCATCAAACGTGCCCAACATCTCCCCGTATGCCGCCGGTCGACGAAATTCGTAACCGGCGGCAAAGGCGTGGGCGGTGTCAAAGCAGACACCCAGGCGTTCCTGCGGTTCCGCATGCTTTATCAACCAGGAAAGGTGTTCGAAGGTGTAGCCCAGTCCCGTGCCCTGCCCGGCCGTGTTCTCCAGCAGGATGGTCACCTGGTCCTCCGCCGTGGCTTGCAGGGCGGTGCGCAGTCCTTCGGCCACCCGCGCCAAACCCTCCGCTTCGCCGGAGCCGGTGTGGTGGCCGGGATGGAGCACGTAAGCGGGGATATCGAGTTGTTGGCAACGGATCAGTTCGGTGATCAGTGCCTCCACGGACCTCTGCCACAGGGACTCTTTGGGGGAGGCCAGGTTGATGAGATAGGAACTGTGGGCGATGATGGGATGGATGCCCGTCTCTTGCCGCGCTGCCTCAAAGGCGCGCATCTGCTCAGGGCTCAGAGCTTTGGATCGCCAGCGGCTGCTGGAGCGCGTGAACATCTGGATGGTATCGCAGGCGATGGAATCCCCGCGCAGGAGGGCGTTGGCGGGCCCACCCGCTATGGACATGTGCGCTCCCAATCGAGGCTCGGACATGGGTCTCCCTCTCTCATCTATCCTTTGTATGCTATGGCTATTCCTCTTAGGTGTCAAGCTGAGCGGCGACTGCGATTTGTGCGACTGCGGCCGCTGTCTGAGTGGAGTCGCGTGGGAGAATTCACTCTGTCTTTCAAGGATCATTGACCATTATTGACAAGCAACCCCCCTGATTGTACTATGGAGTCGGAATGAACGCGTCTGGGAAGAGAGGATAGGTGTGCCTAAAAGGGTACTGGTCGTAGAGGATGAAGCCACTTTGCTGGAGACACTTGAATACAATCTGAATCGTCAGGGTTACCATGTCTCCACCGCGGCCGATGGGCGGACCGCCCTGGAGGTCGCACGATCGGAGGGGCCGGATCTGGTGGTCCTCGACCTCATGCTGCCCAGACTGGACGGCTTTGAAGTGTGTCGCATCCTGCGCCAGGAGATGAGCGTGCCCATCCTAATCCTGACGGCCCTGGATGACGAGGTGGACAAAGTCGTGGGCCTGGAGGTTGGTGCGGACGATTACCTGACCAAGCCCTTTAGCATGCGCGAGTTGATGGCGCGGGTGAAGGCGCTCTTGCGCCGCGAGCGGCTCATTCGTGAAGAACTGGCAGATGAGGGAGATGTGGCCGAAGGGGAGCGGTTGATATTTGACGATCTGGTGATCGATCTGGATCGGCACGAGGTGCTGCGCCATGGAGACCCCCTGCATCTGAAGCCCAAAGAATATCAACTGCTGGTATTCCTGGCCCGCAATCGCGGTATCGTCCTTTCCCGAGATCTGATCCTGGAGCGCGTGTGGGATTGGGACTTTGGCAACAGTCGTACGGTGGACGTGCATGTCCGCTGGCTGCGTGAAAAGATAGAACCCGATCCTTCGGATCCTCAGCGTATCATCACCGTGCGTGGCGTTGGCTATCGTTTTGAGGGGTAAACCATGTTTCACGGCCTCCGCTGGCGCGTCGTCGTCCCCTATGTGATCCTTGTCCTGGTGGGCGTGGCTGGGCTGATCTTTTATCTCTCGGGATTGGCTCGTGAGATCCTCATGGCCGATCTGGAGCGGCGCCTCGTGGCAGAGGCTCACCTGGCGCGCGATGCGCTGACGCTGCCCCTCAGCGAGGGTGAGAGCATGGATGATCAGGCGCGGCGCTATGGAGCCATGCTCGATATGCGTGTGACCCTGATCCGCGCGGATGGGCTGGTGCTGGGCGAATCTCATGGGGATCCCTCACAGGTGGCCGATGACGCGATGCAGCCAGAGATCCGGCAGGCCAGGCTGGATGATTTGGGGAGAGATGTACGCTTTAGCGCCATACTCGGAGGTGAGGCCCTCTATGTGGCCGTCCCTCTTCGCGTGAACGGGCAACTGGCGGGCTTTGTACGGCTTGCCATTCCTTTGGAGTGGATCGAGAGGCGCATCGGTCGGTTGCGTCGAGGCATTCTTGCCATCGGCCTGTTCATGTCTCTGGCAGCGGCTGCATTGGGATTGTTCGTCGCCGAACGGACGGCCCGGCCGGTGCGCGACTTGACCGGCGTGGTTCGCCGCATGACCGAGGGAGATATGAATTCGCGCCTTCTCCCAACCTCTCGGGATGAGATCGGTTCCCTCACGGGGGCCTTTAATCGGATGGCCGATCAGCTACGTATTACCATCAACCGGCTGGCGAGGGAGCGGAGTCGTTTGGCCGGGGTTTTGGATAACATGGCCGATGGGGTGCTCATCACCGACGAGGAGGCCCGTGTCAGCCTCATCAATCCAGCAGCCGCGCGGCTCTTGGGGACGACGGAGGAGAGGGCATTGGGCACTTCTTTTGCCCAGGCGGTGCGGGACCATCGTATCATCGACCTCTGGCGACAATGTCGCGAAAAGGGCCAGGAGGCGGTACAGTCCGTGGAACTGGACCGTCGAGAGGTCTTTTTACAGGTCATCGTCACGCCCCTGGAGGGAGCCGAGACGGATGCGTATCTCGTCATTCTCCAGGATCTGACGCGGGTGCGCCGCCTGGAGATGGTGCGGCGGGATTTCATAAGCAATATATCCCACGAATTGCGCACGCCACTGGCCTCGTTAAAGGCCCTCGTGGATACCCTGCGTGAGGAGGAACCCATCGTCGAGGCCTCGGCGGCCCAGCATTTTCTCGACCTCATGGAAACGGAGGTCGATGCCCTGACGCAGATGGTGCGTGAACTTCTTGAACTATCGCGCATCGAGTCTGGGAAGGCGCCTTTTCGTTTGGAGCGTGTCGCCGTCTCCGACGTGGCGGACCCCCCAGTGGAACGCCTTCGTCCCCAGGCTGAGCGGGGGGGACTGGATCTCACAGTGCATGTGCCCTCCGATCTGCCCCCCATCCTCGCCGATGAGGAGCGCATGCGGCAGGTGGTCACCAACCTGGTACACAACGCCATCAAATTCACACCGGCCGGCGGTCGCATAGAGGTCGCGGCGCGCGGCTTCCACGTGGCGCCAGATGGCAGCAGCGACCTCCAAGCTTTGTCCCCCGATCATGACTTGGATAGCGGCAAATGGGTCCTGATCAGCGTCCGGGATACCGGTATTGGCATCCCCGCCGAGGACCTGGAACGTATCTTTGAGCGCTTTTACAAGGCCGATCGCGCGCGAAGCGGCGGGGGGACGGGACTGGGTATGGCCATCGCCAAACATATCGTGCAGGGTCACGGCGGACGCATCTGGGTCGAAAGCGTGGAAGGCGAGGGCAGCACCTTCTACGTGGCAATCCCCGCTTTAACTTTCCGTTAACAAACCCCTAATCCTCTCTTAAGCGCCCCGCAATATCCCCTTAAGGTGCTCATCGTATAATTCTCCTGATATGGAAAAGATAAGGTATTCTTGCTTTGGTTGTCCCAGGAGCGACTGCAAGGTCGTTCATCTTTCTGAGGAGGACAGTGAGCGCAGCGGACGTGCGGGAACGAAAGACATGAAGAGGAGAAAGAGATCCCCTTATAGGTCTTTCATCGATCTTCGGGCCATGCTTTCTGAGGGCTGGAAGATCGAACCCCCGGTCTATGTGCGTCCTCGCTGGTCGTCTCGCAATGATGAAGAGAATACCTATCATTTTGTCCTTTGGCAAGGGAATAGGGTCAATCTGCTGAGCGTGAGGGACTGTCCAGAGATGCAAGAGTTCCTCGCGCGGACAGAACTGGCCGTCGATCGCTTGTGAAGGGCATCTGTGTAGTATCTCATGTTGAGTACTGAAAAGGAGAGAAATTGCTGATGAGCACAAGGAACAAGTTACACTTGGCTATGGTGGTTCTGCTGATTGTGGGCTTGCTGGCAGTGGGTTGTGGAAACCAGGCGACCCCGACGCCAGAGCCGGAGCCAACAGAGGCAGAGGCTGAAGCGCCAACGGAAGCGCCAGCGGAAGAAGAGGTTCAGATCAGCGTAGCAGGCTCGACGACCGTGCAGCCGCTGACGGAATCGCTGGCTGAGGCCTATGCGGAAGAGCATCCGAACGTGCAGATCGACGTGCAGGGCGGTGGCTCGAGCGTGGGCGTCAAGTCTGCGGGCGAGGGCACGGTGGATATCGGCCAGGCCTCGCGAGAGGTCAAGGACTCGGAGAAGGAAACGTATCCGGACCTCAAGATCTATACCATCGCGCGCGACGGGATCGCCATCGCGGCGCATCCGGACGTGTCGGTGGATGGGCTGGGTAAGGACGAGGTACGACAGATCTTTGCTGGCGAGATCACGAACTGGAGCGAGGTCGGCGGGTCGGACGCCAACATCACCGTCGTGGCCCGCGAGGAAGGGTCCGGCACACGGGGAGCCTTCGAGGATATGGTCATGGGCGAGTCAGTGATCGCAGACACGGCGTTGTTGCAGCCCTCGAATGGGGCGGTCAAGACGACAGTGTCGACGACGCCGAACGCCATCGGCTTCCTGTCCTTCGGCTACCTGGATGAGAGTGTGAAAGCGCTGGCGGTCGAGGGGGCCGAGCCGACGGTGGCGAACGCAGTCAGCGGCGAGTACCCGGTGGTGCGGCCGCTGAACATGATGACCGGCGGCGAGCCGACGGGGGCGGTCAACGACTTTTTGGATTTTATCATGAGCGAAGAGGGCCAAAAAGTGGTGGCAGAGGAGTATATCCCTGTACAGTAGATGCTCGCAACCCGCTTTGAATAGAACAGCGACGTGCCCTTGCAAAAGGGCATGTCGCACTTTCGGTAAATCTGTTTCTTTTACGATTTTTGTAATTCTCCGATCAATCCGTTGTCCGTTGGCGGGAAGAGGGCACATCTATGAGACGTATCGTTGATAGGGCAGTCTGGGCCATATTGTTCGTCAGCGCCCTGGTATCCATTTTCGTGGTTTTTCTGATCTTTCTTTTCACATTGCGTGAAGCCTGGCCGGCATTCCAGGAGATGGGCCTGGGCCCACTGTTGACAAGAACCGTCTGGCGGCCCCAGCATGAAAAGTTTGGCATCCTGTCCATGATCGCGGGCTCGATGCTGGTCACCCTGGGGGCAGTGATGCTGGGCGTGCCGCTGGCTTTGGGAGGGGCGATCTTTTTGGCCGAGGTGGCTCCTCCGAGGGTGCGCGAGGTAGTGCGTCCGGCGGTAGAGTTGCTGGCCGGTGTTCCCTCGGTCATCTATGGGCTGTTTGGGATGGTGGTACTGGTGCCCCTGGTTCGCAGGATCCCCGTCCCCGGCAATACGGGATTTGGGTTGTTGGCCGCCTCCATCGTGTTGGCGGTCATGGTTCTGCCCACCATCACCAATATCGCTGAGGATGCCATCCGCTCTGTACCCCGGGAGTACAAGGAGGGGTCCCTGGCGCTGGGTGCCACGCACTGGCAGACGATCATCGGTGTGATATTGCCGGCAGCGCGTTCGGGCATCATCGCGGCCGTCATTCTGGGCGTGGGCCGTGCACTGGGGGAGACGATGGCCATGATCATGGTCATTGGAAACTCGATCGCTTTCCCCAAGCCGTTGACCGACAACCCGCTGACTCTAGTACTCAGGCAGGCGCGGACGCTGACGGGGAATATTGCCGTAGAGATCACGTATGCCACAGGGCTGCACGAGGATGCTCTGTTTGCCACGGGGGTGATACTGTTTGTGTTGATCATGTTCGTTAACAGCCTGGCCCATATGGTGATCCAGAGGAGGGCGGTGTGAGCAGCGATGGGAGCCTATCATCGGTTGTTCCCTTTGAACGTTCTGGGGAGCGTGATGTGGATGATGGAGGGCTCGAGCCGGGGGCAAAGGCCTCCATCGCGCGTCGCCACCTCATCCAAAAGATAGCCTTTGGCTTCCTCTGGATGGCCGGGTTCACTGCTGTGGCCGTCCTTCTGGCGGTGATACTCTACGTCTTGCTGCGAGGGGGCAGGGTCATCGACCTGGAGTTCCTGATCACCCCGCCTCAGGGGGGGCTCTCCGACGTGGGAGGTATCTCCACCACCATCATTTCCACCGTCTATCTCGTCTTCTGGGTTATCGCCATCGCGGCCCCGTTGGGCGTGATGGCTGCCATCTTTTTGGTAGAGTATGCAGAGGAGATGCGTGGGGGGATGGGGATCGTTCCCTTGTTGGTGCAGGTCATTCGCTTTGCCGTAGAGTTGTTGGCTGGTGTTCCCTCGATCATCTTTGGGCTTTTTGGCTATGCACTGTTCGTCTCGGCGCAGGCCATGGGCTGGGGGTTCTCCCTGCTGTCCGCCGCTATGACGGGCGCCTGTCTCGTCCTGCCCGTGATCATCCGGGCCAGCGAGGAGGCCATCCGCGCCGTCCCCGAATCCTATCGTAGAGGGAGTCTGGCCCTGGGAGCCACCAAGTGGCAGACGGTGTGGAAGGTGGTGCTTCCCGCTGCCGCGCCGGGAATCGTGACCGGCATCGTGCTCAGTGTGGGACGCGTGGTGAGTGAGACGGCCGTGTTCTTTGTCACCCTTGGGGGGACGGTTCGGGCACCCGATAACCTCTTTGACCTCACCAGTCCGGGACGCTCTATGGCCCTTCACGTCTACTACTTGGCCATGGAAACCCGCGCCTTTGACAAGGCCATGGGTACGGGAGCCATTCTAATCATAATCATTGTGCTGATAAACTTGATCATAAACATTACATCACGTCGACTAACGGCTAAATTGAAGGGAAGATAGATGGAAGACGAGGTAAAACTTGGGACAGAAGATTACAGCCTGTTCTACGGTGATTTTCAGGCCCTGCGCGATGTGAGCGTGGATATTCTGGCTAATCACATCACGGCCATCATCGGTCCTTCTGGCTGTGGCAAGAGCACCTTTATTCGCACGTTCAATCGCATGAACGACCTCATATCCGGTGTGAGCGTGGAAGGAAAAGTCCTTTTGGGTGAGCGCGATATCTTTCAGATGGATGCCGTGGAACTGCGACATCGCGTGGGTATGGTGTTCCAGAGCCCAAACCCGTTTCCAAAATCGGTCTTTGACAACGTGGCCTATGGCCCCGTTGCGCACGGGGTGAGGGACCGGGCCGAGCTCGCGGAGCTTGTGGAGCGGAGCCTCCGCGATGCCGCTCTTTGGGACGAGGTAAAGGATGATCTCCATCGCTCGGCGCTGTCCCTCTCTGGGGGGCAACAGCAGCGGCTGTGCATAGCACGGGCCCTTGCCGTGGAGCCAGAGGTCATCCTTATGGATGAGCCAGCCTCGGCTCTCGACCCCATCGCTACTTTGCGCATTGAGGATCTGATCGAGACGCTGAAAGAGGACTATACCATCGTCATCGTGACCCACAACATGCAGCAGGCGGCGAGGGCTTCTGATTATACCGCCTTCTTTATGATGGACCAAGAGGACCGCGCCGGGTATTTGGCAGAGTATGGCCCGACCAAAAGCCTCTTCACCAATCCGCAGCAAAAGGTCACCGAGGATTATATCACCGGCAGGTTCGGTTAGTCCCGTTTGGGAGGCTTGTGATGAAAAAAGCAAAAGTCCTTTTCCTTTGTGTCGGCAACAGGGCACGCAGCCAGATGGCCGAGGCATTCCTGAGAAAATATGCCGACGATCAGTTTGACGTATACAGCGCGGGCCTGGAACCAGAGCCCATTCACCCTTGCACCTATACGGTGATGGAGGAGGTGGCGCTGGATCTGAAGGGTCACTACTCCAAAGGGGTCAAGGAATTCCTCAATGAGATGTACTTTGGTATCCTCATCACCGTGTGTAGCAAGGCCGAGGCCCGCTGTCCCACGTTTCCAGGATTAGGGGAGAGGTACTATTGGCCCATAGAGGATCCCGTTGCCTTTGAGGGCCCAGAAGAGAAGAAAATAAAAGAGTTTCGCCAGGCACGGGACACGATAGAACGGCGTATTCTGGACTGGCTGGACAGTAGAAAGGAGAAGGAGGATTGATGGCCAAAAAGCGCGTCCTGTTTCTATGTACGGGCAATTCCGTCCGCAGCCAGATGGCCCAGGGGTTGGTCAATCACTTCCTTGGCGATAGTTGGGAGGCCCTTTCGGCGGGGACAGATCCTGCCGGCTATGTACATCCCCTGGCCGTCAGGGCCATGGCTGAACTGGGGATCGACATCTCCGATCAGCGCTCCAAGTCAGTGGAGGCTTTTCGAGGTAAGGATTTTGACCTCGTGATCACCGTCTGCGATCAGGCGGCGCAGGATTGTCCCTTGTGGTTGGGGACGGGGGACGTGATACACATTGGTTTCCCTGATCCCGCCGCGGCAGAGGGCGGCGAGTCGGAGCGCATGGAGGTCTTTCGCCATGTGCGGGACGGCCTCCGTGAGAAGATCTTGACTCTCTTGCGGGAATATGAGGAAGAGGAAGATGGAGTGGGGGCATTTGATCCGTAAAAAGATATATCGGTGCTAATAAATAAGTTAATAAAACGATAAGGAGAATACAAAAGTGCAGAAGATTTCTCTTCCACACTTTGACTCGTTATGCCCGAACGGATGGTGACCTTTACCCCTTGACGGCGCCAGCCGTGAGGCCCGCCACCAGGAAGCGCTGGCCCAAAAAGTACAGGAGGAGGACGGGGAAACTCATGATGATGGCCCCGCTCATGATCTCGCCCCACATGAACACGTCCCCATAGATCCATCCCGCCAGAGCCACGGGCATAGTCCATAGTTCTTCTTTGTTATTGAACAACATGGGTAGCAGATACTGGTTCCAGGACATGGTAAAGGTGTAGACGCCGACGGCGGCCACGCCCGGCGCTGCCAGAGGAAACACCACCTTGGCGAGGGCGCCCAGTCGCGTGCAGCCGTCGATCATGGCCGCCTCTTCCAGTTCCATGGGGATGGAAGTAAAATACCCCTTTAGCATCCAGGTGGAGTACGGAACGGTAAAACTCAGGAAACTTAACACCAGGCAGGTCAGGCTGTTTAGCAGGCCCAACTGGCTCATGAACACGTACAGGGGGATCAGGGTCATGGTCCCCGGGATGAGATAAGTGAAAAAGATGGAACTGGCCATAAAATCGCGCCCCGGAAAGTGAAGGCGGGATATGCTGTATCCCGCCAGAGAAGAGGCCACGATGGCGATGGTGGTGACGGAAGCCGATATCAGCACGCTGTTGCGCAATTGTATGAAAAAAGGTGTGCGCTGGAACAGATGAAGGGCGGCCTCGTATGTGGGATTCGACGGCCACAACGTGGGATCGGGTCTGTAGAGCTCCGCCTTGGGCTTAAAGGCCGTGACCAGCATCCAGTAGATGGGAAAGAGCACCAGTATCAGGATTATTGCCAGAAGCAAAAAGTTCAATCCTCGAAAGACCTTCGTTCTCATCTTGTAGCCCATCGTTATACCTCCTCTCCGGATACCGCTTTGTTCAGGAACACGATCAGTATGGAGAAAAAGGGCATCAGCAGCACGGGCACGGCCGCCGCCTTGCCCAACTCCAGGCCCTGGAAGGCGAGTTTGAAGGTCAGGATGGAAAAGACCTCGCTTGCTTTTCCTGGCCCGCCGCGGGTGAGCACCCAGACGTCCGTAAAGATGTTGGCGTTCCAGATAAAAGAGAGAAGGCATATAATCAGGATCACCGTGCGCAGACTGGGCAGGGTGATATGCAAAAAGTTCTGGAAAGCCGACGCGCCGTCGATGCGGGCCGCCTCATAGAGTTCTTCCGGGATGGCCTGCAGGCCGGCCAGCAGATTGATAGTAAAGAAGGGAAATCCACGCCAAAGATTCAATAGAATGATGGAGGGCATGACCCATCTTCGGTCGCCCAGAAAATTGATTGGTACGTTGACGATGCCGGCTTCCATAAGCAAAAAATTAAAGACGCCAAACAGGTCATTGTACATCCAGGCCCAGATGAGGATGGCGGCGATGGAGGGCATGGCCCAGGGCAGGAGCACGGCGCCTCTCACAAACCATCTCCCCGGAAAGCGCTGGTTGATGAGCAAGGCTACCAAAAGCCCGAACACCAGTTTGAGGACCATGGCCGCGAAGGAGAACCAGAGGCTTCGGATAATCGCCTGGATCAATCTTGCGTCATTTATAAGTTCGATATAGTTCCTCAATCCTATGAAACTGGGGTTGGTGTAACCTATCATCTTGTTGGTGAGACTGTACCATATGCCCACAAGGCCCGGATAGCCGACCAGAACCAACAGAATTGCGGCTACCGGTAACAGGAAGAGATATCCTATGACCGTCTCCTCGTGGATCAAATACCATTGTTTCGCCGATCTTACGAATTGTGTCACGCTCGTATTCCCCTTTTCTCACTCCTATATAGAAGGGGGCACGGGGAATAGCGGCATTTCCCGTGCCCGATCTCATGGTGACTAGGCTTGCTGTTCCTCGTACTTTTCCTTAATCTCGATCACCTGAGCCTCGAAATCGTCCAGAGCCTCCTGAGGATCCCAGTCCTCGACGGCGATGCGGCTGGTCATCTCCGACCACAGCCACTTGTCACCGATCTCGCCCAGCCACGGCGTGGGATCGCCCGGCTCATGCATAAAGTGCACGTGCTCGAGAAAGTCCAGGACCATGGCGTTGATCCGGTCCGCAACAAAGAAATCGAGATCGCGATAGTCCCTCAGGACGGGGAAGAACATGGAGCCCGCGGCTTCTAGGTTATGAGGGTACCTCTCCGGCGATAACACGCCCTTGATCAACTCTGCGGCCAGGTCGGGATGCTCGGAGGATGTGGGGATCGATATGTTGTTGGTGCCTCCCATGCACACTGGCATGACGGGGCCAGGGATAGGTGCGACAGCAGTGTCCTCGAACCATCCCGGATCGGAGTCCCGCATGGCGTTGATGATGCTGCCCGAGTTGTAGACACTGGCGCATTGCCCGCTCAGGTAGGCCTTGTTGTTCCCCGTGTCATCCCAGCCGGTCACGCCAGGGGGCATCACCTCATACTCTGTCAGCAGATCGCAGTAGAAGGTGATCGCCTCCAGTGTCTCGGGGCTGTTGATGACGACGTTTCCTTCTTCATCCTGGACCGAACCGCCAAAGGCAAAGACCCATTGCCATATAAAGTTGTTGCCATCGGGGCAATCGGTAAAGGGGTTACCAAAGCCCCAGACCCGATCCGCCGGCTTGGTCACCGCCTGCACGGCTTCTAGCCAGTCTCCGGTGACGTCGTCAAAGGGAAGTTCATAGCCTGCCTCGCCAAAGATGTCGGTTCGATAGTACATGTACTGGGGTTCCTGATGGAACGGAACAGCCCACTGCTTATCATTGATGGTGACGTTGCTTTTCATGGTCTCGAAAAAGCCGCCACCTGTCTGCCCGATCTCCTCGAAGGTGTCGGAGACATCCCGCAGGATGCCCATGGCGTGATACTGGGGCACGTCCGAGCCGTGGAGTACGTCTGGCAGCGTGCCGGCCTCGATGGCCGCCAGCTGCTTCTGCGTATACTCGCCCCAGGGGAAGAACTGTACCTCGACCTGAAAGTTGTTTTCCATGGCGGTCAACCGGGCAGAGTCGGCATAATACAGGTTCGCGGGCTCGATAAAGTGCTTCGGGGCCCATAGGGTCAGGGTTGGTCCCTCCTCCGGCGCCTTCTCGACCTCTTTTTCTACGACGCGGGTAACCTCTTTTTCGACCTCTACAACCTCTTTCTCGGCCTCCTTTTCCACGACAACGGTCTCTTTGACCACCTTTTCCACCACCTCGGGCTGGCAGGCGGCAAGGAGCACGCCCGCGCCACCCAGACCGGCCAGCTTTAACAGTCTACGCCGTGTCATTCGTGCATCATTTCGCTCTGACATTCTCGTTCCTCCTTTTGTAGGAATCAAAATACGTCTTCAGAGACCCAATCCACGTGCCATAAAATCTTGAAGGGATAGTCCTACCTCCTTTCTGTATATTCATACATCCACCTTGCTTACAGGCGAATGCCGTCGACGGCTCAGCAGATACCCGTTCGCGGTATAGCCGTATGGATGAAAGGAAATGGCGCACAGGAAAGAAGAATGATACAAAGGAAGCAGTGCAGTGAAGGAGGATATCCTGTGAAAGAGAAAGAGAGGGCAAGGGACTACGGCGCTTTCCCATGGGTGTGATAGCGCTTCTACTGCTACTTGTGGCCATGGTCTCTCCTTTACTCTTTCGTAGAGCAATGTGTATCACGCGTTCGGCGTGAGAGAGAATCGCATCAGGGACAAATGTAGCGGGTATTGACACGTGCCGCACACAATCCCCTGCCGTATATCAAAATTGTATATGATACAAGATACCCAGGCCAGTAGTGCTTTTTTCGTAGGCCAAAAAGACTAACCTCTATCCCCATTATACGATACCTCTTGCTTTTGTCAAGTAAAAATGGCGAATCTAATTTGTGTCGGCTTGCCTCACGACGTGTGTGACGCTATGATATCCGGTGTCGATACTGTCTTGTGTGGAGGAAAGGGAGATGACATCGCGCGTGACCCTGGAGATGCTTCCCGCCGACTATGGAGACGCTCTGCATGTCTCGTATGGCTGTGGAGAAAGACGCCATCATCTGTGGGTCGATGGGGGGCTCGTAAAATCCTACAGGGAGAACTGGCGGGTGCGCGTGCGACAACTCGCGGCCAGAGGCGAGGAGATTGACCTCCTCGTCGTCAGCCATATCGACGCGGATCACATAAACGGTATGCGCGCCTTTGTGGAAGAGAATCAACAGCAGGCCGAGGACGAGGATTTTGTACCCATAAGGGAGGTGTGGTTCAACCAGTATCGGCACATTCGCCCCTATGGGAAGGGGGAGTGGGAGGAGGATGACGTCTTGCGTGCGTTTTTGCAGTTGTCCGATCGGGGAGACTTTGTGGATTATATCTCTCAGCGCGCCGCCTCCTTTGCCCCTCTGGCCTGTCGCCTGGCCCGCACATCCCATGAGGAGATGGCCCCCAAAGGGGTGAACGAAGGGAGGACCCTCGCGCGGCTGTTGGACGGCGGATACCCTTCCAATGAGCGCTTTGGCGGGGGGGCTGTGGTTCGGGAGGGGGACCCGCCGATGGTGGAACTTTCGGGGGGTGCCAGGATATGGGTGCTATCTCCGAACAGGGGAGGACTTGGTCGGCTTTTCGACGTCTGGGAGGCGTACCTGAAGGAGCGTGATCTGGAGGAGATGCTTGCCGTGCGGGGCGTCGGCCCCATGACGGCGGGTGAAGCCCTTGTGCCGGGATTCGTGCAGAGCCTCATGCTGTGGGATCGTGAGCCCTTTGAAATGCCCTTGAAAGGCCGAGAGGAGGATTTGGGGTTACCTATAGAGGTGTTGGCGCAGCGGGATTTTCAGGAGGATGATTCGGTGGCCAACCACAGCAGCATCGCCCTGTTGTTCGAATACGCCGGTCGGCGCTTGCTTCTGGCGGGCGACGCCTATCCCTCCGTCCTCGTCAAGGGCCTGAAGGCGATGGGATACAGTCCTCGCTGCCCCCTACAGGTGGACGCC
>JAWLEV010000062.1:0-17207 GCA_041685915.1 Anaerolineae bacterium
CTTTTCCGGATGGTGGCGCTACCGCCTGCCCGGACGCGGCGAGATCGACTGGGGGCGCTTTATGGGCACCCTGGCCGAGGTGGGCTACGACGACGTCATCGCCATCGAGCACGAGGACGCTATCTGGTACGGCGATGTCGAACGGAACAAACGCGGCCTGGTGCTCGCAAAAAAGTATTTGGAGCCGTACATCGTCTAGAACGTATAGGTGCCAGGCACTTCAGAAGTGCCTGGCACCTCCATCGAAAGGAGCCACACATGAGACTGGGCGTCGACGTATATAGCATCCGTTCGCAGGATTGGGATGCCTTTGAATATCTGCACTATTGCGCCGAGATCGGCCTGGACGTGGTGCACTTTTCCGATCTTGGTCCCTTTGACAGCACCGAGGAGAGTTATCTCAAGGAGGTCAGGACGCGGGCCAGCGAACTGGATCTCGACATCGAGGCCGGCATGGGCTCCATCTGCCCCACGTCGAGCAGCTTTCGCGCCCAGGAGGGCGAGAGCGTCGTCGATCGCGTGAAGGAGATGTTGCATGTGGCCAAGGCCCTGGGGTCGCCCGTACTGCGTTGTCTTTTGGGGTCCAACGCCGACCGTCACAGCGAGACACCTTTGGAAACCCACATCGCCTCCACCATCGCCACCTGCCGGGCCGTGCGCGACCTGGCCCTTGATCTGGAGGTCAAGCTGGCCGTGGAGAACCACGCCGGCGATCTGCAGGCGTGGGAGCTACGGGATCTGATCGAGGAGGCGGGGCCCGAGTACGTGGGCGCCTGCATCGACACCGGCAATCCCATCTGGGTACACGAGGACCCCATGGTGACGTTGGAGCATCTGGCACCCTATGTCATCACCAGCCACATCCGCGACAGTGTGGTTTGGTCCCATCCCAAGGGGGCGGCCTTCCAGTGGGTGGCCATGGGCGACGGCAATGTGGGCATCGCCGAGTGGGCCAAACGCTACAAGACCCTCTGTCCCGAGGTCCCCTTTACCCTGGAGATCATCACCGGCCGTCCGCCCCAGATACTCAACTATATGGAGGAGGATTATTGGGAGGCCTATCCCGACGCTAAAGCCAGCGAGTTCGCCCGTTTTGAGCGCCTGGTGCGCCAGGGAAAACCCTTTATGGGCACCATGGTCATGCTGGGCGAGGAGGAGAATGTCCCCCCGGAATACGAGGCCGCCCGAGTGGCGCAGGAGCGTTACGATCTGGAGCGCAGCGTGGCCTACTGTAAAGAGGTGCTGGAGGTAGGGGAAAGGGAGTAGAAAAAGTCAGAGCCCCTAAACGTTTCCGCCAGAACTCCTTCTCTAGTTCGGATGCGTGTTGTGTAGAACAGGACAGAGGGGAAGCGATCCCTGCTAGACCTTTGGCATCTCACAGTCTTCGACATTGAATCAGGAGGTAGTGCATGGACAATGCCCTGAACATCATCTGGATCTTCTTCCTGCTCCAGGCCTTTGTGCCTTACATACAAAAGCGCATCCTGGAGGCCCGACGCAAGTGGACTCTGCGAAGCATCGAGCAGGAACGGGAGTCTCGGGCCATCACTCTCATCCACCGCCAGGAGACCATGATGCTGCTGGGCTTTCCCCTTGCCCGCTACATCGACATCGAGGATTCGGAGCAGGTGCTGCGGGCCATTCGCCTCACCCCGCCCGAGATGCCCATCGACCTGGTGCTCCACACGCCCGGCGGCCTGGTGCTGGCCTCGGAGCAGATCGCCTGCGCCCTCAAGCGTCACCGGGGAGAGGTGACCGTCTTTGTGCCCCACTATGCCATGTCCGGCGGCACGCTGGTGGCCCTGGCTGCTGACCAGATCGTCATGGACTCGGACGCCGTGCTGGGCCCCGTGGATCCCCAGATGGGCAGCCAGATGGGAGGCCAGGTTCCGGCCGCATCGGTGCTCAAGGCACTGGAGCAGCCCAACCCCAACCGGGACGACGAGACCCTCATCATGGGGGACATGGCGCGCAAGGCCATCACCCAGGTGCACGACCTGGTATACTCGTTAGTCGAGGACAAGATGCCCGAGGAGGAGGCCGAGGAACTGGCCCAGGCCCTGAGCGAGGGACGTTGGACCCACGACTATCCCATCAGTTTTGAGCAGAGCAAGGAACTAGGACTGCCCATCTCTGACGAGATGCCCGATCAGGTCTATTCCCTGATGAACCTCTATCCGCAGACCTCGCAGCGCCGTCCATCGGTGGAGTTTATCCCCATGCCCTACCGCTCGCCAGACCAGGGATCGGGAAGAAATAACGGGTGAGACGCATGGATCGGAAGGAGGAGGAGATGAAGAAGCGGTATACCTTAGTCGGCGTCGGCAGTCGTGGGTTCGGCATGTTCGCCCGGCCCCTGGTGGAGGGTTTCTTCGACGTGGCCGCGTTGGTGGGGTTATGCGATCATAACCAGCAACGCATGGATCTGGGCAACCATCGGCTGGGTACCGACATCCCCACCTATACCGACTTTCAGGAGATGCTGGCCGCCACCCAGCCCGACACCGTCATCGTCTGCACCGTGGACGGCACCCACCACCGCTTCATCCTGGAGGCCCTGGAGGCCGGCTGCGACGTGATCACGGAAAAGCCCATGACCACCACGGCGGCGCGGGTGCGGGCCATCCTGGCGGCAGAGGAACGCAGCGGGGGAACGGTGCGCGTGAGTTTTAACGCCCGCTATGGGGCGCCCGCAGAGACGATCTACAAACTGCTGCGGGAGGGCGCCATCGGCGAGATCCTCTCGGCCGATTTCACCGAGTTCCTTAACACCTCCCATGGGGCCGACTATTTCCGTCGCTGGCACCGCCGCAAGGAAAACTCGGGCGGCCTGCTGGTGCACAAGGCCACCCATCACTTTGATCAACTCAACTGGTGGCTGGATGCCGAACCTCAGACCGTGTTCGCCATGGGCAGCAGGCGCTTTTATGGGCCCACGCGGGAGGAGCGGGGCGAGCGCTGCCTGACCTGTTCCCACACCGATACCTGCCCCTTCTATCTCGACCTGCGGGCCAACGACAAACTGCGAGCGTTCTATCTGGAGGCCGAGGACGAGGACGGCTACTATCGCGATCGCTGCGTCTTTGATGAGGAGATCGACATCGAGGATACCCTGGTGGTGAACGTGCGCTATGCCAACGACGTGCTCGTGAACTATGCCCTCACCGCCTATGCGCCCTATGAGGGCCAGCGCATCGGCTTCAACGGTACCGAGGGCCGGCTGGAGGTGGATCTGGTGGACGCCTACCACCGCCGTAACGACGAGGGCGTGCTGGAGGTGCAGCCCATGGACGTCCCCCGGGCGATAAAAGTTAATCCCCTCTTCGAGCAGCCCCACGACGTGCCCATCGCGGCCCGCGGGGAGGGCGGCCACGGCGGTGCCGACGCCCGCCTTCGCGAGCACCTCTTTCGCGAGGACGTGCTCGATCCCCTGCATCAGGTGGCCGGATCCCGCGCCGGGGCTTTGTCGGCGCTTATCGGCGTGGCCGCCAACCGCTCGATAGAGACTGGGCAGCCGGTGGAGATCGGGGAGTTGTTGGGGTAAGGCAGTCGTTTTTGCTTGACAGGCCCCAGTCCTGAGGGTAGAATGGCTACATAATCCAAAAGCTCGAGGGGAGAGCGTAGATGAAGGGGTTGTTTGCGCACGTCCGAAGGCGCAGGCGACCCCTTATGCTTTTTTCGGCTGCCATCTCCGGCAACGGCCGCGATGGACGGGCTGGAGAGTGCTCATAAACTGATGGGTGAAAAGGAGGCAAGCGATGGACCTGGAAACTTTGAAGGGAAAGATAAGGGGTGTGGATATTGTCCTCATCACACCTTTCAAAGAGAATGGCGCACTCGACCTGGAGGGGCTCAGGGAGAATGTGAACTTTCTCGTTGAGGAGATCGAGGGTAAGGATTTCATTCTGACGCCTGTGGGGAGCACGGGCGAGTTCTACGCCCTCTCGGAGGACGAGCACAAGACCGTCATCCGCACGGTGGTGGAGGAGGTTGCGGGGCGCGTTCCCGTCTTTGCCGGCACCGCCCAGGCAGGCACGCCCCAGACCGTGGCCATGTGCCGCTACGCGGAGGAGGTGGGGGCCGACGGCATCCAACTCGTGCTGCCCTACTATCACATTCCCACGAACGAGGGCATGTACGAGCATTTCAAGGCCGTGGCCGATGCGGTGGATATCGGGATCAAGATCTATAACAATCCCGCCGTCTCCAGCTCGTGGATCGATCCCGAATTGATGGCCGAATTGTCAGAGATCGAGAATATCATTGGCCTCAAAGAGAACACGCCCCACATCACGTACTACCGCCAGATGATAAGAACGTTGGATCCGGCCAAGATCGCCACCCTGTGCGGGCTGGGAGAGGTGATGTACTCCTTTGAGGTCGTGTACGGCTGCCTGGGGTTCGTCACCTGGATAGGCAACTTTGCACCCCAGCTATCGTACCGGGTCTATGAGGCGGGCGAGAGCCGCGATATGGATCGCTTGTTGGAGGCCATCGACGGGATCGCCCCGCTGGACGATTTCGTGGGCAAGATGACCGCCGCCCACGCGCCCAACACCAGCGCCCTCCCCGCCCCCGATCTGATGGGGGGCACGCTGTACGTCTCCGTGGCCAAGGCGGCCATGGACCTGATGGGGCTGCACGGCGGCCCGCCGCGTCTGCCTATGGTGTCCCTGACAGACGCGGAGAAGGACGAACTGGGAGAAATCCTGGAGGATCTGGACCTGTTGTAGGGCGAGCCCGGCCTCGGATACCCTGGCGGCGCTGGCTGCCCACGCATCCGAGACTGAATCCCCACTTCAAAGATAGAGCACATTATGGGGTTCTCAAGGCGAGCATTCCGCCGAGAGCCCTCATAGGTACCGCGTTGCGTTACCGTCTGGATGTTCCTCAAACCCCTTCTGCATATACATAGGATATACGCTCTCTCGGACGAAAGAACTACAAGAAGCTGCCTGGCACTTACAATCGACCTTCCAAAAACTATCATCTTTACGCATAGAATAGATTTTTCTGTTGCCATTTATCGTACAAGTGCCAGGCAGCTGAACGCATGACACCTTTTTCCAGTGGAGCCAATTATTGACATGTCATTTCGGGAAGAAATCCAAGATGAGCCCCAAGGGCAGAAAAGAAAAGATGGTTGAGCGAACATTGCGAAAAATAGGGATGAAGGAGGGACAGACGGTTCTGGACTGCTGTTGTGGAGCCGGTGTCTACACCCTTCCGGCCGCAGAAATAGTCGGCGAGGAAGGTTCAGTATGTGCCATAGATAGAAATAGCCGACGGATAGGGGATCTGCGGAAGAAAGTGGATTCGAGGGGCCTGCACAATGTCAAGATAATAGAGGGAGATATAACCTCGGCGGGTTCCCTATCCGATACACGTTTCGACGTCGTGCTTCTCTACGACATCTTTTGGTATTTCAGACCCGAAGAAAGAAGGACCGAGAATCTGCTCAAAAAGATCGGCGCACTGGTAAAGGAGGACGGTCTGATCTCCGTCTATCCCACCCATACAACTGCGAGGGGCATAGAGCACTTCAAAGACGAGATGCGAGCCGTTGGCTTTGTCCTGGAAAGCGAATGTTCCGGCCAGATGGTGCACGAGGGAAGGCTGGAGAGAGGGAGGGTACTGAATTTCAGAAAGATCTAGCTGATCGATCCCGAAAGACTTTTCGCACCACAAAATCTCACTAAAACATCCATGATACCTCTACCAAGAGAGGCACACACATGAACTCCCTGAACGTCGCGCTCCTCCAGATGACGGCCTCGGGCTACGACCAGGAGGCCAACCGCACGAAAGGCGAGCGCTTCTGTCGGCGTGCCAGTGAGATGGGCGCCGACATCGCCCTTTTCCCCGAGATGTGGAACGTGGGCTACACCTTCCCCGACACGTCCGACCCCGACGCCCACGACGCCTGGCTGGCCCAGGCCATCGACCGGGAGGACGATTTCGTCACCCACTTTCGCGCCCTGGCCGGGGAACTGGAGATGGCCATCGCCCTCACCTACCTGGAACGGTCGGCGGGCGCGCCGCGGAATGTCCTTTCCCTGATCGACCGCCACGGCGAGATCGTCATGACCTACGCCAAGGTGCACACCTGCGACTGGGACAAGGAGGCCCTGCTGACGCCGGGGGACGCTTTCCACGTCTGCTCCCTGGATACGCGGCGGGGCGCGGTGCAGGTGGGGGCCATGATCTGCTTCGACCGCGAGTTCCCCGAGAGCGCCCGCATCCTGATGCTCAAGGGCGCGGAACTGATCCTGACCCCCAACGCCTGCAGGCTGGAGGCCAACCGCCTCGGCCAGTTCCGGGCGCGGGCCTATGAGAATATGCTGGGCCTGGCCATGACTAACTATGCCGCCCCACAGGAGAACGGGCACTCGGTGGCCTTTGACGGCATCGCCTTCGACGAGGAGGGGGAATCGAGGGACACCTGCCTCGTCGAGGCCGGCGAGGAGGAGGGGGTCTACATCGCCACCTTTGACCTGGAGGCCATCAGGGCCTACCGCCAGCGCGAGGTGTGGGGCAACGCCTACCGCAAGCCGGGTCGCTATGAGGATCTGGTCGCGCCCCACGTGGCGCCGCCCTTTGTGCGGGAGGACGCGAGACGCAATGCCCGGAACTGAGCGGGATAGAGCGTCGAGTTGCTGTGGCGCGGCTCCTGCCCTATGATAGGGGCGAGTCGACGATACGGTATATAAGGAGTTCCCATATGGCAGAGGACAACGCGCGCAAGAATATCCTCCTCATCGTCACCGATCAGCAGCGCCGCGACACGCTGGGCTGTTATGGCGCCCCCACCTGTCGCACCCCCCACATCGACGGGCTGGCCGAGCGCGGCGTGCGCTTTGACGCCGCCTATACGCCCACCAGCCCCTGTTCCCCGGCCCGGGCGGCCCTTTTTACCGGGCTCTACCCCCACAAGAACAACGTCTCCGTCAACGACGACGTCCTCAATCAGGATGTCCCCAATCTGGCCACCGAACTGGGAGACGCCGGCTACAACCTGGGCTATGCGGGCAAGTGGCACGTGGATGGGGCGAGGGTGCCCAGCGAGTATGGATTCGAGGGCAAGGATTTTCCCGGCTATGGCTATCCTCCCACCGACGGACTGGTCGAGGGACTGCGCTATATGCAGCGGGGCAGCCGCCCACCCCACTATAAGGAATACCTGGAGGCTCGCGGCCTTGAACCCCCCAGGGTGGTGGAGGCCTTTTACGGGGACAACCCGGGCAAACAACAGCAAGAGATGTACGCTCTGCAGTCGGGCACCGTGGAGAGTTCCTTCGAGTACATGATGAGCGAGTTCGCCATCGATCTGATGAAAAGGTTCAAGGACGACGACAAGCCCTTTTTTCTGTGGGCCAACTTTTGGGGGCCACACACGCCCTGTTTCGTACCCGAGCCTTACTACTCCATGTACGATCCCAGCGAGATCCCCCAGGAGCCCAGTTTCACCGAGACCTGGGAACGCAAGCCCCGCGTGCAGGAGCTCTATGAGCGTTACTGGGGCCTCTCCAGCGGCGGCTGGGATAGTTGGCGCGAGATCGTGGCCCGCTACTGGGGCTATGTGACCATGATCGACGATCTGGTGGGGCGCATGCTGGACGCACTGCGCAGCCTGGGCCTCGAAGAGGATACGCTGGTCATATTCACCACCGATCACGGGGACATGATGGGCGCCCATCGCCTCATCGAAAAGGGGCCCTTTACCTATGAGGAGTGTTATCATCTACCCATGGTAATCGCCCACCCCGACTGCGAGGCGCCGGGCAGCGTTTGCAACGAGTTCGTCTACCTGCACGACCTGTTTCCCACCTTTTTGGAGATGGCGGGGGCGACGCCGCCGGAGGTGCCCGACAACCAGAGCATACTGGACAACATCCTGGGCCGACAGACCCCCACGGGGCGGGACAGCATCTATACGGCCTTTCAGTCACAGATCTTTCCCTTTCCCCAGCGCATGATACGCACCCGCACCCACAAGTTGGTATACAATGTCTCCGACATCGGGGAACTGTACGACATGGTGACCGATCCCTGGGAGATGCGCAACCTCATCGACATGCCCGAGACCGAGGCGATACAGAACGAACTTTTGGATCGCATGCGAGAGCATATGGTACGCCTGGACGATCCCATCCTGCGCCGCTTTGACGTCATTCGTCCCGTATATTGATCTTTATTTCACGGGATCTTTATCCCAGTTTAATTCATGGGGGACCGGGATGTGATATCATATTATTGCCTACATGGCGTGGTATCACACGGAGAGGCATGAGAGAAGAAAAGTCGATAGAGGAACTCTTGGACCTCGGCGACATGGGATTGGAACTGGGCCACCGGCGCCAGGCCGAGGCCTATTTTGACCGGGTGCTGGAGCACGTGCCGGGCCACCCCCGGGCCCTGTTAGGCAAGGCCAAGGCCTGCCGGGACCCGCACAAAGCCCTGCATCTGGTGCGCCGAGTGCTGCAGGCGCGTCCCGCAAGCCAGGAAGCAAGGGGCCTGCAACGGGAACTCGAGGAGAGGGTGGAGACGTTACAGGAGGGCTCTCCCGAGGCCGACCGTCCTCCCAGTCCCGAATATGAGGGGGAGAGGTCCTTATCCTTCGAGGGCGAGCCCTCCTCAGGAGAGAAAGATCCCCAATCAGACTTTGCACAGCACATGGGACGGGCGGCAAAGAGCGTTTTTCCCGCAGGAGTGGATAGAGAAGCACAGAGACGACAGATGCTGGGTTATGTCGTCGCCAGTTTGATCGTGGGCGGGCTCATCGTGGCCATACTGTATCCTCGCCTACTTCCCCTGTTCGACGGCCAGGGGACCATGGACGACCTCCAGCGGCTTTCCGATGACAGACGCTCGGGCGTGGAGGTTGCCTTCCCCTCCGAAACCGCCGTATCCAACCCTCTTTGGCGGGCCGAACGGGCCACGGCGCTGATCATCGTTCCCGATCCCGCCCTTTGGGATGTATCCCGTGGGTCGGGAAGCGTCATCTCCTCCGAGGGGCTGGTCATCACCAACTACCACGTGATGACCAGGAAAGTGGACGACGTCCTAGTCAATGAGGAGGGATTGGCTTTTGTGGGTCTGACGGGGGACATCCACGAGCCGCCATCCGCATGGTACATCGCCTGTCTCCTGACCTCGGATGAGAGAAGGGATCTAGCGGTGCTGCGGATCCTATGGGACAACGAGGGAGAAACTATCGAGGGATCATCATTCACCCAGATGGCCCTGGGAGACTCGGACACACTCGAACTGGGACAACGCCTCATGGGACTGGGCTATCCGTCCCTGGGAGGAGACACCCTCACCCTCACGCAGGGCTCCATGGCCGGCTTTTCCCCCTCACAGGACGATCTCCATCTGGGGAAAACGGATTCGGAACTACTTCCCGGAAGCAGCGGCGGTGCCGTGCTCGATGAGACGGGCCGGCTTGTCGGCGTGATCACGGCGGCCCACACCGATCAGCGGACACAGGGACGCCTCAGTTACTTTGTACTCCTTAATGAAGCCCAGGATATGATAAAGGAAGCCCAGGCCGCATCCTGCCCCGAACCCGAAATCGACTGGATGGTGGACATATTCGGCGATCTGAAAAGATAGTGGGCAAGACATATTGCGAACTGTCGAAAAGGGCGCCCGAGAAGTCTCTCCTCGGGCGCCCGCGAGACAAGGCTAATCCTCTTCCTGCATGAGTTCGATGGGCAGACCGCCAGGCAGGGTAAACCAGTTGTGGCCCTGGGGCATCTCCTCAACACCCCACTTGTAAACCTCCTCCAGAGCGGCATCCAGATCCTCGGTCACGATGCCCAGGTGGGCTATGCGCCCCTCGGGGCCCTCAAAATCAGGATCCGAGACCAACTGTACGCCCCCCACCGTCCACACCTGCTCGGGATCGTCCTCGGGCCCCTGTGCCCTATCCACGGGCATGCCCAGGGCCTCCTCAAAGAAACGAATGTGCCACTTGATATCCTTCACATAGACCGCCGTATGCTGCAGATAGGACTCTTTTTCGTAGGCCATTGCATCCTCTCCTTGTGCGCCAAAGGCGCTCCACTATAGTTCTCCGATAATTCCGATTATATACGCTGATGGCACTTGAGGTCAATGAAGATTTTTCCTAGACCGTGGGACGCTCCATGCCCAGCAGTCTGAGGGCGTTGCCCCCGAGGACCTGACGCTTTTCCTCTTTTGAGAGATCGCGGGCCAGGATCGTCTGGGGCCAGACATCCTCGCTGCCATAGAGCACCTTCTCCGCGCCCGCGTGTCGCACAGCGTGGGAGATGAGTTCGCCGGGCGAGATGTGGGGCAACATGCGGGGGCAGAAAAAGTGCAGGAACGCCGTATCCAGATAGACATTCTCGTGCTTCTCGGCCAGGACGAGGGCCCTGTAATGGAAATTCCCGCCCATGTGAGCGATGCACAAAGCAAGGTTGGGGAAATCAAAGGCCACCTGATCGATGGCCAGGGGGTCCGTGTAGCGGGCGAGCATGGGCGCGCCCAGTTCATATTTAAAGTCCAGGTTCACTATCCCCGCGTGCCACGTGCAGACGAGGCCCAATTCGGCGCACACCTCATAAATGGGGTAGATCCGCTCGTCATCGGCGAACCAGTGCTGGTCCATGGGCTGGAACTTGACGCCGCGTATCCCATCCTCCTCCACAGCCCGGCGCAGGCGCTCGGGTTCCTGGCTCAAATCGCGGGTATTGTCCACCCAATAAAAGGGGACGAACCGCTGCGGATGGGCGCGAGCCAGCTCCACCGCCCTGGTCTGGGCCTCAGGTCCCACAGAGAGCAGGACGGACATGTCGATGCCCATCTCGCGATTTCTGGCCAGCAAGCCATCGCCGGGATGCTCGTGAAAGTTGACCACAAAATAGTCTTCTATCATCTCTCTCCTCTCAGTCCCCCATCCCCCTCTACGAGAGATAAGAAGGTCCATATGATCTGTCTGATACTTTTAGGGTAACCAGCGGGCACCACAATCAAAAAGAGCGGGGACAGAAATCTGTCCCCGCTCCATGCTCTCCCCTCAGGGGATCATTATGGGCCCGATCTCCGTGGGGGGCCAATACCGTAGCCACGCCCTGCCGATGATGTCATCAAAGGCCACCACACCAAAGGCCCGCGAATCGTTGCTCGCCCGTCGATTATCTCCCATGACGAAAACGTGCTCTTCCGGGATAAGTATGGGATCCAATGTGCCCACAGTGGGCTGGTTCAGATAGGGTTCGTCGACCAGTTCGTCGTCGACATATACCCGGCCATCATGGATTTCCAACCTTTCCCCGGGCAATCCCACCACGCGCTTGATCAGGGGTTCGCTGGATTTTTGAGGAGGACGTAGAACGACAATATCTCCACGCTCGGGCGCACGAAAACGGTAGGTCACTTTTTCTATAATCAAGCGCTGGTTATCGTGCAGGTTGGGTTCCATACTTTGTCCCTCCACCCGGGTGGCCTGGGCCAAAAAGACATTGACCACCAGGACGATGATGAGGGCGGGCAGCACGGACTCGACGAGCTCACGCAACCATGATTTGAGCGGTAGTTTATTCTCTTCCATTACAGCATTCGCATTCCAGAACTATGTTATATCCTGCTCAAGACCCAAAGGCACATCACCTCTCCCGGACGAGCAGAGATCATATGCCTCTGGGATAGTATAGTGTCGTCTTTACCTAGCGCCTTCGGCTACGACGGTTCCTGGAGCCGCCTTGGCGTTCCTCCGGCTCCTCGCTGAGGGTGCGATCGCGTCGACGTGCCTCCTGCACCGTCCAGCCTTCAAGAACCGCCTGACGGGACAGCTTGATCTTTCCGTCTCGCGCGATATCGATGACCATGACCATGACCTCGTCTCCCACCTTCACCACGTCCTCGACGCTGGGAACATGATAGTCGGCCAACTGGGAGATGTGCACGAGGCCATCCTGGCCGGGCAGGAACTCTACAAAGGCGCCATAAGGCTCGACGCGCACGACGCGCCCATTATAGATACGGCCCATTTCCGCCTCGGCCGTTAGCTCTTCGATACGCGCCAAGGCCTTTTCTGTGGCTTCTCCATCGCTGGAAGATACGTGCACCGTGCCATCATCGTCCACATCGATGGCCACGCCGGTTTCATCTATGATGCTGCGGATCGTCTTGCCACCCGGGCCGATGAGCTTGCCGATCTTTGCCTCGGGAATCTGCACTGTCTCAATACGCGGCGCATGGGGAGCAAGCTCCTCACGGGGCTGAGCAAGACAGGCATCCATCGTATTCAGGATTTGGAGACGCGCCTCCCGTGCCCCTTGCAGAGCCTCGCGGACGATCTCTTGAGGCAAGCCCGAGATCTTGATATCCACCTGGATGGCCGTGATACCGTTCTTTGTCCCCGTGACCTTAAAGTCCATGTCCCCATAAAAGTCCTCAAGGCCCTGGATGTCCGTCAAGACGGCATATTGGCCGCCCTTTGACACCAACCCCATGGCGATCCCGGCCACGGCGTCCCTCATGGGCACGCCCGCATCGAACAGTGCCAGGCTGCTAGCGCAGGCACTGGCCATGGACGTGGATCCATTGCTGGAGAGCACTTCCGATACCGTGCGGATGGTATAGGGAAATTCCTCGTCGTCGGGAAGCAGCGGCTCGATGGCTCGCTCGGCCAGCGTGCCATGCCCTATCTCGCGTCGCCCGGGGCCGCGCAGGGGCCACGTCTCTCCCGTCGAAAAGGGAGGGAAATTGTAATGGTGCATGTATCGTTTCGATTCCTGGCCACTGAGCTCGCCGGGAATTCCGTCCAACATCTGTTCGTCGGAGGCCGATCCCAGAGTAACTGCGCTGAGCACCTGGGTCTGACCACGGGAAAAGAGTGCGGACCCATGGGCGCGAGGCAACAATCCCGCCTCGGCGCTTAATGGCCGGATGGTATCCGCATCCCGCCCATCGATGCGCTTTCCTGTCTCGAGCAGGTGTTCTCGCATGATGCTCTTCAAGACCTTGTCAAAGGCCTCTTCCGCCGCATCCTCGTCAACGTCCTCGTCAAGCTGCTCTAACATGCGCTCGACGACGGCATCCTGCTCTTTGCTGCGCTCCTCTCGAGAAAGACCGCGGGCCACGAGATCGGCCACGGGCTCTCTGACGAGTTCCTCTACCCTTTCCAAAATCTCGGGATCCGGCCTATCGTAGACGCCCTCGAATTTTTCCTTGCCGATCTCCTCGTCCATGCGCTCCTGCACGGCGATGACGTCCTGCATCTCTTTTTGTGCCAGAGCGATGGCCTCGGCCATGAGCTCCTCCGAGACCTCATCTGCTCCCGCCTCGATCATGAGCACCGAATCGGCCGTGCCTGCCACGATCAGATCCAGGGAACTTACTTCCATCTGTTCCTCTGTGGGGTTTACCACGAGTTCACGCTCGACGCAGCCGATGCGCACGGCACCGACAGGCCCAGGGAAGGGAATATCAGATATAGTCAACGCAGCGGAAGCCCCGATGAGGGAGAGGATATCAAAGGGATGTTCCTCGTCCAAAGAGAGGGGGGTGACGATGATCTGCAAATCGTTGCGAAACTCGTCGGGGAAGAGCGCCCGCAGGGGGCGATCGATGGTGCGACATAACACGATGCTCTCCGAAGAGGGTCGCCCCTCGCGCTTGAAAAACCCTCCTGGAATTTCGCCCACAGCATAATCGCGCTCTTCCAGGTCTACCCGCAGGGGGAAGAAATCCATCCCCTCGCGTGGCTCGTCCGCGGTGGCCGTCACGAGAACCATGGTATCTCCCTGTCGTACCGTCACCGCTCCATTTGCCTGTTGGGCCAGTTTGCCCGTTTCTACCGTGATGTCGTCATCACCAAGTCTTGCCTCGTACCTATGTACTTTTGACATGTTCAAACCTTTCTCCGTCTATACTACTAAACTATGATACAGATGGAGAGGTGGGAACGGGCTTTTCAGGGACTGGGGAATGTATCTCACCACGAGATGAGATACATTCCCCAATTCCTGCAAAAGCCCTTTCCCTGCCCTCCAAATAACCAAACCTAAAAACCACGCCTTACAGGCGGACAAAAGAAAAGAGCATATGCCGCTGTCTGTCGCATGTGCCCTTTTCTTTTCTGCCCCTGCGATCAATATCGTCTCTCAATACACCTAGCGACGAAGGCCGAGCGTTGTAATCACTTCTCTGTACTTTTGCTCGTCCTCTTCCAGGAGATAATTGAGATGACGACGCCTCTTCCCCACCAACTTTAGTAACCCTCTGCGAGAGTGCTGGTCCTGCTTATGCTCTCTTAGGTGATCTGTCAGACGATTTATGCGCTTCGTCAGGAGAGCTATTTGAACTTCTGGCGAGCCGGTATCAGATTCATGTCGCTGAAACTGATCCATCACAGCACCTTTTTCCCTCTTGCTTAGCGCCATAGCCCCTCCAATCTCCCATCACTAACAACAAATCCTGAGCAATACTATACCACAAAGTGGCCATTTGGGCAAATTTACCCCTTATCCTTTGCGGCGCAAAAGACCCACACACTCTACGTGGTACGTCTGAGGGAACATGTCCACGGGCTGGACCTCGACAAGCTCGTATCCCAGGTGGCTCAGGCGCAGGACGTCACGCGAAAAGGCAGAGGGATCGCAGGATACATAGGCCATACGAAGGGGGTCACAGCGCACCAGGGCCTCCAGTGCCTCGCGCTCGCAGCCCGAACGGGGGGGATCGAGCACCAATGCATCACACGAAAGGTCGACATCCGCCAGGACGTTCGCCACAGCACCCTGATAAAAGCCCACATGCTCTTCCACAGTGTTTGCCAGGGCGTCGTCAAGGGACCAGGGCGAACTTTCGATGCCCGTGACCCGCGCGACCCGATGCGCCAGAGAGAGGGCAAAGGTTCCCACCCCACAGTAGGCGTCCAGCAGTTCCTCCCCTGGCTGAAGGGCTAGGTACCCGTCCACCACGTCGATGAGCCGCTCCGTCTGCAGGGTGTTCACCTGAAAAAAAGAAGGCCCAGAGACCTGAAAGGGACGCCCGTGCAGACCTTCTACATAGTAACTCCTGCCGGCCAGCACCATGGGGTCCCCCTTTTGGGGTATATAGAGGCAGGCGACGGGCATCTCCACCGTCAGCTCGGGGATGGTCCCATCGCGTCCGCGCAGCACGATCATGCGTTCGCCCGTGTGGATACCCGCGCGCAGTGACAGGTCGGTCAGTCCCCCGAACTCGATATCCAACATGTCCCACATCTCGTCTAAAAGGGGATGGGTGATGAAACATCTGTCCACGGGCACCACGTCGTGGGTGTGCAGGGCATAGTATCCCAATCGTCCCTCTTTGTCTATACGCAGCCGCACCCGATTGCGATAGGCCCAGGGATTGTTCATGCCCATGGTGGGAAGCACATGGGGATCGTGCTGCTCTCCCACGTGCTCGAGCTGATCCCGAACGATCTGTCGCTTGAGGCGCAATTGCAGGTCATAATCCATGTGCTGCCACTGGCAACCGCCGCACAGGCCGAAATAGCTGCAGGGGGGCGTGACGCGATGTTTCGAGGGTTCTACGACCTCCAATAGCCTGCCCCGGGCATAGTGCTCACGCACCTCCACCAACTCGACGCGCACCGTCTCCCCTGGGATGGCCAGGGGGACGAACACAACTCTGCCCTCATATCTGCCCACGGCGTCTCCTCCATGGGCGATGCTGGTCAACTCTAGGGTGATAGGGTTCACAGGACCCCTTTTTCTCTACACAGACGATACATTCCTACCGTAGTACGCTTTTTGTAACATGTCAAAGAAGGAGGGGAGGTTTGGTACATCCTATGCTCGCTTTGCTTCCCCCCGAGAATCGTGCTAGACTTACATAAAGCATCCTGTATTTTCCGTCTGCGAGAAAGAAGTGCTCAAAGGTCAGCCACGCAAATTTCTGGTCATAGCCCTCCTCGTCACCGTAGCGGTGGCCCTCGCCGCTATCTATGTATACCACTCGCCAACAAGTCCTCTCTCCCACGCATCTCCCACCCCCGCCCGTTCCCCCGCCACCCCCGGCCTTTACGAAGCGGAACGGGGAAAAATGGTCGAACGGCAGATAAAGGCGCGAGGTGTGGAGGATCCCGCCGTCCTGCAGGCCATGGAAAATGTTCCCCGGCACGCCTTTGTGCCCTCAGAACAGGTAAAGGAGGCGTACGCGGACCATCCCCTGCCCATCGGCTTTGGGCAAACCATCTCGCAGCCCTATATCGTGGCCTATATGACCGAGATTGTGCAACTTGAGGAAGGAGAGAAGGTACTGGAGATCGGCACAGGGTCCGGCTATCAGGCCGCCGTCCTGGCCGAGATCACACCCCACGTGTACAGTGTGGAGATCATCGAGGAGTTATACGAGCGGGCACGCAGGACGCTCAGCGAGCAGGGATACGATCAGGCCCAACTGAAACATGGCGATGGCTACTATGGCTGGGAAGAGCATGCCCCCTATGACGCCATCGTCGTCACCGCCGCCCCCGACCATATCCCGCAGCCCCTGACGGGACAACTCGCCGACGGCGGGCGCATGGTGATTCCCGTAGGGCCTCCGGGCGCTTACCAGGCCCTATGGCTTGTGGAGCGAGAAGGCGAGGAGATCAAGACCGAACGCCTCATGGGCGTGCGCTTTGTGCCCCTCACGGGTGAGCACTGATCCCCTCTTCACCTCCCGCTCCCATCAAGGGCCAAAAGGCACACGCTGCCCCGAGATAGCAGAGCCCCGCTGTCCCCAGGACAGCATGATAGCCCCACGACAGGGCCAGGATGGCCGCCAACACGGAACTGACCACAGAGGCGCTCCCGTTGATGGCCCAGATCCACGGGGTGATGCCGGGGATCATCTGCTCTACATGGCGCAGCCCGGCCGCAAAGGGAACCCCCATACACACGCCGAGGGGTAATAGCGACAGGATGGCGATCCCCGTGCGGGCCAGACGGGGCAGCGAAAGCGTGGTGCGAAAGAGCCAGCGCAATCCAAAGGGATAGACGCCAATCAAACCGATCAGGATGAGCAGGACGAATCGTAGGGACACGCGATGGGAGAGGGAACTTCCTACCCCGGAGAAGAACAACAGCGCCGAGAGGACGACGATAAAAGAGAATGTGGCGTGTCCCAGATACAGGATGAACTGCTGCATGAGGGGGAGCTCGATAAAGAGATAGCCCAGACCCAGGGCGGCAAAGTAAAGG
>JAWLEV010000140.1:0-3892 GCA_041685915.1 Anaerolineae bacterium
CCACACCTACTATGCCATGATGGGCTGGGACAAGGAGACCGGCGTGCCCACCGTGGAGCAGTTGGAGGAGTTGGGCGTCGGCTGGGCGGCCGACTACCTCGAGTGATGTCGCCCCTGTCACTGATCTGACGCCTTCTGAAGACGAAAGAGGGGAAAGCGCCAGGCGCTTTCCCCTCTTTGCATGCCCAGATTCACCTATCGAGGTGCCTGGCATTTGGTACAGTATATTCACACGACGCTTTCTTTATATGTAGCGTCGTGATTTCTACGGCAACCTCTGGCGGAAATGCCAGGCACCTGAATGCTTTATGAATAGTATAGGCTGTATTTTTCCAGGGCCGCGCAGATGGCCTCGATATTCTCCAGCGGCACGTCGTCCCCGATCTCGGCCTTGAGCCACAGTCCACCCTCGGGGGCACCGAGTTTTTCCACTACCTCGAGGATGTGAACGTCGATCTCGTCGGGGCTCCAAAAGGGAAACATCTGCCGGTCCAGATCCAGATCGACACAGATCCTACCCTTGCATGTTCTGACCAGGTTGTCGAGACCGTTGGCCCCGATCTGGGGATTTATCACACTCACGCCACAGTCTATGAGATCGGGGATGATCTCGTAGATATGACCGTCGCTGTGCAGGTAGACATGGTGACCGGCCTCACAAAAGGGAGCGAAAATCTCGGCGAAACAGGGCTTTAGGTATTTACGCCACTTGCCAGGGCTGATGGGCAGGCTGTTCTGCATGCCCAGGTCGTCGCCAAAGAGGACGATGGCCTCCTCTTCTTCGATCTCGGCCAGCCGCAGCCTGGCCTGGCGCACGTTGTACTGGCGCACGACGTCGATCAACATCTGCAACGCGGGCGGCTCCTCGGCAAAGTCCAACATGAGTTCTTCAAAGCCGCGCAGATCGGCGAGCCGCAGGAACATAAAGCCGTGAGGAAAGCCCTCGTCCTCCTCTGGCGGCTCGAGGGCATGCACCGCCTCGCGGGTGGGCACGGGATGCTCGGTCACTATGGCTTCCATCCCCGTGTGGAGGTTGCACCACACGCAACCCCAGGCGTCCACGTGCTTCCCGGCGACATAGGTTCCCTCCACGCAGTCATAGTCCCTGTTCTGCTCTCGATGTCCAGCGGCGGCGATGGGATATCGGGCCAGGATGGCGTCCAGTGCCTCACGATATCGCATCCAGGCCGCCGGCAGGATACCGATGCTTATGGGGATACGCTCCGGGCATCCCCATTTGATAGCCTTGAGGCGGTTCTCTTTGTCGTGCATACGATTGTCTCTCTCCCCATCAAGTCAAGGTGTTGGCAGTTCCCTGCGCAGTGCTATCTTGGCCTCTTCCGTACCCACCTCCTTTAGCAGCGCCACATAGGCCGCATGGAGGCGTTCCGCTTCATCTCCGCGATCCCCATAGACATTGTGTTCCTGATGCGGATCCTTCTCCAGATCGTGTAATTCGGCGGGATAATCAGATCCCCGATACTGCAGCGTCCACGAGCCATTGGTGATGGTGGAGCAGACAGCATCGCCCGCATCGTCGCTCAAGACGCGAGAGGTGACCACCACGGGCCACTGGGAAACCGGCTTTCCCTCAAAGAGGGGAACGAGGGAAATGCCATCTATACCGTCGGGAACGGGTAGGCCGGCCAGGTCGAGGATCGTGGGCATGATGTCGACCGGCTGCGTCAGGCGGTCCGTGCGCACGCCCCGTTTGCCGCCCGGCACGCGTGCCATCATAACCAGGTGATTGATCTCCTGATAGTAGGGCCAGGGGCCATCCGCCCCCTCCCCCGACTTGCCCACACGGCCGTGGTCGCCGATATAGTGGCCGTGGTCGGACAGGAAAAAGACCGCCGTATCCTCATAGAGCCTCAGATGCTCCATGGTCTCGAACAGGCGACCTAACCAGGTATCCACCAGGGTGACCTCGCCGGCATAGAGGGCGCGACAGTGCCGCAGTTCCTCCGGCGTCAGATAGTCGTCATAGTCATAGAGAGGATGATCCACGACCTGGCCCGTATAGCCGGGATCGTACAGGTCACGGTAGTGCTGCGGCGGGTCCCAGGGCTCGTGGGGATCAAAGGTGTCGATATGCAGGAAGAATTTCTCGTGCGTGTGATTCCGCTCCAGCCAGCGGCAGGCATCGCGCATGGTACGGGCAACAAAGGTATCCTCCTCTGACTGCCAGTGGGCCGTGCGCCAGCGCAGGTGGCATTTTTTGTGGCGCTCGGCAGCGCGCAGCTTGTCCGGATCGCAAGTGTACTCGACTGGGATGTCGTCGGTGATGGCTCGATCTCCCTCCTGCCCCCTGTTCCAATGCCAGGCCGAAAAGCCCCTATCGAAGCGGTGGCCGTCTCGCACCAGATGGGGCGTATCGCAGATGAGCATGGAGACATAACCAGCCTTGCTCAATTCCTCGGACAGGATCCTCTCCTCCACGGGGAGGGGCGTCCAGCCTCGAAAGGGGAAAGTGAGCTTACCCGTGAACATGTCCGTGCGCATGGGTATGGTGGGAAAAGATCCCGTATAGGCCTGATCAAAGACCATGGCCTCCTGAGCAAAGTGGTCGATATGTGGTGTCCGGATTGGACTGGCCAGGTCCCACCCCTCGGGCTCTGTACCGTGATAGGCCACACAATCATAGCGCAACGTGTCTGATACGATAGTGATGATATTCATGATCTCTCCCTCCTTACTATTTCTAGCGCGAGGCGGCCCGCTCCAGCCATTCCTCGGTGATCTCCAGACCAAAGCCGGGCGCGTCGCTGGGCACCAGGTAGCCGTCCCGAATAGGAGGTGTCCCTGGCAGGGCCACCATCTCCTCCAAGGGCACGCCGGGAGGCGCCACGCCCTCCGAACGCTCACCCCAGGGGATCACGGGCATGGCATAGGCCAGATGCTGACCGTAGGGATAGTTCATCCCCGCGTGGGTGATAACCGAGAGGCCAAAGGCCTCGGCCAGATGACAGATACGCAGACCGGCCGTTATCCCCCCGGCCCAGAGCACGTCGGGCTGCAGGATGTCCAGCAAACCCTGGGAGGCCGCTTTGGCAAAGGGATGGGGTGTATACCAGTGCTCGCCCGTGGCCAACGTCTGCCAGGGCAGGCGACGGCGTAACTTGACGTACCCCTCCTGATCCTCGGGCAGGAGAGCATCCTCGATCCACCTGCAATCGTAGGGACGCAGGGCCTCCACCAGACGCACGGCATATTCCAGGTTCAGAGACATCCAGCAGTCCACGGCCAACTCTACATCGTCGCCCACGATCTCCCGCGCGCGGGCCACCCTCTCCTCGTTCTTCCGCAGACCTTCCAACCCATCATGCGGGCCATGCGTGAGAAACACCTTCACAGCCTTGAACCCCAGTTCCAGGAACCAGTCCAGGCTGGCCTTCATACCGTAGGTCAGAATGGTGTTGCTGGCGTAACAGAATATCCTTTCCTTCTGCGGACCTCCTAGCAGTTCATAGACCGGACATTCCAAAATCTTGCCCTTGAGATCCCACAGGGCGGTGTCCACGGCGCTGATGGCATAACTGGCCAGGCCCGTCCGTCCGTAGGGGACGGTCATGCGGTTCATGAGATCGTACAGTTTTTCAGTGGCCATGCAGTTCTGCCCCACCAGGGCCGGGCCCAGATGGTCATTGATGATGCGCGCCACGGGGCCCGCATAGACGGTCAATCCCATACCCCATGTGCCATCCTCGGCAGTCACGACACAGGCCACGCGCTTCCAGCGACCCGACGGCGACCAGGAGGCGCGGTCGCTCGCGTACTCGGGGTAGCGGTCCACGGGAGACACAAAGGCGGCCCCCTCATTGATCTTGGGTGCGCGGGGCGTCGTCTCGGGTTGGGGCGTGATATCTATGGGAATGGCGCGGATCTCGGTGAT
>JAWLEV010000063.1:0-17100 GCA_041685915.1 Anaerolineae bacterium
CCAGGTCATCGTCGCTCGGGGGGTCTGTCCTCGCCACGTAGAAGAGAAATAAGAGGTCCACATGTCCACCCGCTTTCTGCACGCCGCCGATATCCATCTAGGATACCAGCAGTACAATAGCAAGGAGCGCTACAATGACTTTGCACGTGCCTTTGAGCAGATGGCCGAAGACGCCATCGATCACGAGGTGGACTTTGTACTGCTGGCTGGAGACCTCTTTCACAAGCGCACCGTTGATCCACGGACCCTATTGCAGGCGACCCGGATTTTAGGACGCCTGCAAGACGAAGGCATCCACGTCTTTGCCATCGAGGGCAATCACGACCGCTCCCCCGAGAACGAAGGCTTCTCGTGGCTGGATTACCTTACAGAGGTGAATCTGCTGAACTTGCTTAGCGCCCATTATGAGGGAGATGATCTGATCTGCCCCCTCTGGAGCTATGAAAAGGGGGGTTGCTATATAGACTTTGGCGACGTGCGCGTGATGGGCATCCGCTACTGCGGAGCCAGGATTCCGCGGGTGATCCGCGATCTGTCCGAGACGTTGGAAGACCTTGAGGGAGAGCGGCCGCCCTTTACCGTCCTTATGCTCCACGCCGGACTGGAGGGCGTGTTGCCCAATTATGCCGGCACCCTGACCCATGCCCAACTGGAAACTCTCCGACCCCACGTGGATTATCTGGCCCTCGGACATATTCACAAGCCCTACAAGCGGGATGGCTGGATCTATAATCCGGGGTCTCTAGAGTCGAACAATGTCACAGAGAGCGGGTGGCAAAATCGGGGCTACTTTATCGTGGATGTGTATCCATCGCGCAATCCCGCGTTCACCGTCACCGAGATCCACAATACGCGCCGTCCCTTTATCTGTCCCTCTTTCGAGGTCGACCCCTACGATACCCCCGAGGCCCTATACGCGGCCCTGAAAGATCATCTCCAGATCGAAGCAGGGGAAAAAAATACGGAGCAGCGACCGGTGGTGGTCCTGCGCATGACGGGTGTCCTCCCCTTTGATCACAGCGATCTGGATATCGAGCATGTCGATGAACTGGTGCGCGAGATCTTCGAGCCCGTCGTCTGCAGCGTCAAGGACGTCACCATCCCCAACGAATTCGAGATCCGCGTGAACAACGCCATGACCCGCGAGGAACTGGAGCACCATGTGGTGAGCGAACTTGTCGAACGGGACGTGAGGCGGCGCGACGATAGCGAGGAATGGACCAACACGGTGATAAAACTCAAGAATATGGTCCTCGCCGGCGCGACCACGAACGAAATAGTGGGCGAGCTCTCTGCCTTTCGAGAAGCTTTGGAAGACGAGGATACCGAGCCGTGCTGATAAAACGCGTCGAACTGGAGAATTTCAAGAGCTATCAAAAGGCGACTATTCCCTTTCGACCGGGCACCAACGCCATCACCGGTGAGAACGGCTCGGGCAAGAGCAGCATCGTGGAGGCCATCGGCTTTGCCCTCTTTGATTATCAGCCCGAGGGTGTGAGGTTGACCGATCTGCTGCGCGAGGGCAGCAGTTCAGGAAACGTGATCGTGCGTTTCGTCTCCCCATCCGACGAGTGTGAATATGAGGTGGAGCGCCAGTTCAATGAGCGGGCTACCACCCGCTACTGTGTCTACTCCATGGTATTGGGACGCCAGAGCCTCGCCGAGGGGGTTGAGGACGTAAAGGACTGGATCCGCCAGCACCTAGAGTTGGCCCCAAACGCCAGGCTGGATTATACCTTTGAGAACACGGTGGGCGTCCCCCAGGGCACTTTTACGGCACCCTTTCAGCAACCGGCCAGCGCACGTAAAGAGATCTTTGACCCCCTAATGCAGGTGGACGAGTATCCCAAGGCCAGCGCCCGCCTCCGCGACACAGAGAGGGTCCTGGAGCAGCAGGAAAACGAACTCCAAAAGGAACTGGCCCGGCTGGAGGGCCAATTGACCCGGCTCCCAAAAGCCCGACAGGAAAAGGAGCGGGTGGAACGCGTCCTCGAGGAATTGGAACAAGACGTCGCCACCCTGCAAAAGGTCTACAAGGAGACGCTGGAACGTCTGCAGTGCCTGGAGCAAGCCGAGGAGCATCTGCGAGAAAGCGAGCAGAAACGCGACGATGCCGCAACCGCCCTTGAGGCGGAGGAGAAACAACTGGACGCCGCCCGCCAGGCCCTGGACGAGGCCGAACGGGCCAGAGATCTCGTCGAGGAGAATCAAGACGGACACCAAAAGTATGTGGAGGCGGATCAAGAGCTCGAGGAACTGGACGAGAAACGCACTAGACGAGACGCCCTGCTGGAAAAGCGCAACGATCTCGAAAACGAGGCCACACGGATCGAGACCCAGTACGAGAATTTGGCTGCAGATCTGGAAGAGATGGCCGCTGCTGCCGAGCGCATGGAGGAACTCGCGCCACGTCTCAGGGAACAAAAAGAGTTGGAAACGGCCCTTTCAGAAGCACAGGAGGCCGTCCGCACCCTCACGAACCTGACCGAACGCGAGGAGCAGGTCCGGCAGCAGATAGAGGAGGAGGAAAAAGAGGTCGGGCGCATCCAAAAGGAGATGCAACGGGCCGCAGCGCTGACGCAGCAGATAGAGAAGAAACGAGAGAAAAGAGAAGCCCTGCTGCACCGTGAGCGCCGCCTGAACGAGGAGATGGCTGCCAAAGGGGCCGAGCGAGCACGACTCGCCGAGCAATCGGCCAGACTAGAGGAGAGTGATGAGGCCCGTTGTCCCGTGTGCGAGGCCCCCCTCACCTCGGAGCACCGCCAGCAACTGCTGGCGCGAAACGCCAAAGAGAGGGAACGCCTGGCGCGACGCATCGCCGACCTGGAAACCCAGGCCCAGGAACTGGCCGACCGGCGACAGCAGGCAGAAGACGCTCTGGATCAGGCTCGGCAGGAACTCCAGTCTCTGCCCGCCAAAGGAGAGCTACAGCGTGCCCAGGATCGCCTATCCAGACAGCGAATCGAGTTGGAAGGAATACACGAAAGAGCGGCACAGTTAGAAAGCGCTCCCGAGCATGTGGAAACACTGCAGGCGGAATTGGAAGCCCTGGATGACCCACGTGGCGAATACCGGGTGCTCCAGAGCAAGATGCAAGAGCACGAGGCCAAGGAGACAAGGCGAAACGAACTGGAAGACGAGCTGTCCAGGATACAAGAAAAGATAGAGGAACTGGACCAGAAACTGGAATCTTTTGCCCAACTCGATCAGAATATCAAAACGGCACGCAGGGCCCGGGATCGCCACAGCGACGCCCACGACGCCTACCTGGCGAATCTCCAGGTCGCCCAGCAGTACACTGCCCGACAGGATGGCGTGCAGGAGAGCGAACATAGCATTGATCATCTGCGGGAGCGATTGCAAAAAGCAGAGCAGGAACTGGAGATGGCACGTCGGGAATACGATGCCGAAGAGCATACGCGCATCAGAGAGCGGGAGGATCAGTTAAAGCAAGAACTCACCCAGAAAGCGACACAGCGGGAGGACAGACGGAACCGCCTCGATACACTGACCCAGGATGTGGAGAGCCTGGAAGCGCTGGCAGAAGCACAGGAACAAAAACGCCTGGCCCTGGAACGCATACAGGATCTGGAGCGGATCATGGCCACCGTGCGTAGCCTGCTCAAAGAGGCGGGGCCCCACGTGACGAGACAACTGGTGTACCAGATATCCGTCGAGGCCTCGAATCTCTATGCCGAGATCATGGGCAGCCACAGAGGACGCCTACGCTGGGCGGAGGATTATGAACTCTCCTTGGACGTCCAGGGACGGCGGCGCACCTTCCGCCAGTTCTCCGGTGGTGAACAGATGGGGGCCGCCCTGGCCCTTCGCCTGGCCCTCCTGCACGAGATATTGCCCATCGATGTGGCCTTTTTCGACGAGCCTACGGCCCACCTCGACCCTGCCCGCCGGGATGGCCTGGCGGAAAAGATCATGCAGGTCCAAGGCTTCTCACAGCTCTTTGTCATCAGCCACGACGATACCTTTGAGCGTGCCGCCCAAAACTATATAAGGGTAGTCAAGGGAGAAGACGGCAGTCAACTGGAGGAAGCGTAGACCATGCTCAGGCCCGTACACGTCAGAAACGCACTGCAGGCCAAACGAGATGCCTTTACCATGTTTGGCAGGGGTGCGCTTCGAACGCGCCAGCGATATGAAGAGATGCTGAGACGGTTATCCGAACAGGATTATGACCATCTGGTGGTTAGACTGAGTCCCCACAGATATCCGGGCGCGCGCCCCACACGGGAGCATGTCAGGGGCCGCCCCATGGGTTTGATCATGCCCTGGCAGCAGAACCCCACCGAGCATCAGGAGGCCCGCGAGTGGGCCCTGGACACTCTGAAACAGGTACCCACCCTGGCCGTGGATGGCTCACAGATATTCCCCTCCACCGATTTCTCCGTTCCCGTCGGCGCCGTCCAGATTGGCTGGTTTGAGAATCCTCACCACCCCCAAAAGGGGTACGAAAAAGACATCCACTTTGAGATCCTCGCTCCCCACGAGTTGACCGACCAAGAGGACGATGCGGGTGCCTTTTCAGGACGCAAGGTGAATTTGCGGCGCTTTGAACGCGAATGTGAGTTCATCGCCACCTATATGCACGAGGCAGGAACCACGGAGCCTCCCCCCGTCTGCTTCTTTGACGGCTCCCTGGCCATCTCCTTTGCCGCTCAGATGGCACCCAACCTTCGAAAACGCTATATAACTTCCGTACACTCTCTGATAAGAACCTCGGAAGAGACACGGGTGCCTCTCGTGGGATATGTCGCCACGTCGACCGCGCACGACCTGACCGCCATGCTGCAACACCTGACCGACGAGGAGGATCTTCCCTCCCTTACCGACGGTGCATTGTTGCGTCCCCACATGTCCTGGGGGGATCGCACCGAGAGTTATCTATGTGCCCGTGACGATCAACTTTTCAAAGAGGGCAACGAACACCTCGATTACTATGATCGTCTGCTGTTCCTCTATCTGAAAACCACGTCCCAGGGCGTGCCCGGACGGCTAGACATCCCCGCTTGGGTGCTCGAGGATGACCTGCTGCCCTGGCTGACAGATATCATTCGCGCCGAGTGCATCGTTGGCGGGGGATATCCCTATGCCATCGAGACGGCGGATGCCACAGCGGTTATCACCCGAGAGGATCAGGAGCGCTTTTACCGCCTCTTCCAGGACTTTTTGGAGGAGGTGGGACTGAATCTGCGCTATTCACGCAAGGCATACAGCAAGCGAAGACGAAGATAGGAGCAGGATCATGCAAATCGGCAAGATCGTCAACGCCACGTCCCATATCGATTATGTCTGCCAGGTGTATGAGCGCAACGAGATGGAACCCGCGCCGCAGCCCAGGGACTATGGCTTTGGTACCCTGGTGGGCATCCGACAAAGGCACGGCGGTTACCTGGTGGGCGCCATCTATAACACCAATCTGCTGAATCCCGAGTTCGGCAACCTGGGCCCCCATCTTTCCTCAGAGGAAGACCTGGAAATATTCGCCCCCGACTATTTGGCTGAGAAGGTGACCCTCGTGGCCATCATCATCCTGGGAGCCGTGGAGGCCGACGGCGCGGTGGCCCAAGGAGTGCCGCTGGTGGCCGCCCGTATCGATGACCCCGTGCGCAAATTGGAGACAGAAGAGGTCGTTGACTTTCATCAGAGCGAGACGGGGTTGCGCCTGGGTTATCTCTCCACCCTTACGGCCATGGACCATCCCCTGGCCGTCCCCCTCATCCTGAAACTGGTGGACACCCTGAGCGAACTCTTCCCTCCAGAAAGCGGCCGCCTGAGCATCCTCCGTAACAACCTGTCCTGGAGATCGCGCGTCGAACCCATGGGCTAAAAGGAGTAGCGATGACAAAGACCCGACCCATCGGCACCACCAAGGGACCCGGCGAGACGCCCCATGAATACCTTTTCGTCGCCCCCGATCCACAACAACAACTCAAATACGGCGAGTTCGTCTACTACGAGACCTCCATCGAAGGAGAGTCCCGGCGGATCCTGGGCCGTATAAGCGAGCGCGTGGCGCTGCGCCTGCACCCCGATCCCTTTATGGCCAATCCCGAGATATCCCCCCAATCGGTGGCCGAGTTGTTGGGCTTTTCCCAGGACACGGAGGAACTCTATCAGATCACGGTCACCATATTAGGCTACTATGATTCCGTCATGGGATTCGTCAACCCCCGGGTACCGCCGCGTCCCGGCGCTCCCATATATATGGCCAGCGACGATATGCTCTCGGAGGTTTTGTGCCAATGTCAGCCCGAGTCCCTTGGGGCGGTGCATATCGGCTCCCTTCTCAGTCGCCCACGAGATAACGTTCCCATCGTGCTTAACGCTCGGGGCTTTACCAGCACCCATATGGCTATCATCGCCTCCACTGGGGCCGGTAAGAGCTACCTGGCCGCCGTAATGCTCGAGGAATTGATGCAGCCCCATAACCGTGCCGCCGTGCTGGTTATCGATCCACATGCCGAATACGGAAGCCTGACCGAGATGCGGGACCATCCGGCCTTTGCCACCGAAGGATACCGCGCCGAGATCAAGGTCGTCAGGCCCCAGGACATCACCGTGCGCGTTTCCTCGCTGACCTTGGGAGACCTGCGCTACCTGCTGCCAAATCTCTCCGAAAAGATGCACTACACGCTGGGACGCGCTTTCGGACGCGTAAAGAGACAATACGGGGAAAAGTGGACCCGAGGCCAACTCAAGGTAGCCATACGCGCCGGGGAGAGCGATCGGGCGGTGACGGATCCGGACGCTGACGAGGAAGAAGATCCCACTATAGGCGCTCTTATATGGCGCGTCGCCTCAGTCCTCGATCAATCCAAGATATTCGACGACCACGTGGGTATGCCCCTCGACGAACTCTTTTGCCCCGGACAGTGCACCGTCCTGCAACTCAACGAGATACCAGAGCGGGAGCAGCAGGTCATCGTGGCCACACTTCTGCGTCGCCTGAACCAAGCGCGTATGGATACGGTCCGCCAGCGGGCGAGTCACGGCGACGAGAACTATTTGCCCTATCCGGCCTTTGTGCTCATGGAGGAGGCTCACAATTACGCTCCAGCGGGCACCGAAGTGGTGACGACCCAGATCTTGAAGCAGATACTCTCCGAGGGCCGCAAGTTCGGTGTCTCGGTGGGCCTGATCAGCCAGCGCCCAGGCAAGCTCGACGGCGATGTCCTCTCACAATGCATGACCCAGTGCATCATGCGCATCGTTAATCCCATCGACCAAAGCCGCGTGGCGGAAAGCGTCGAGTCCGTGGGACGAGATCTCATACGCGAGCTGCCAGCCCTCAGCAGGGGACAGGTCATCGTGGCCGGCGCTTCCGTGAACACCCCCGTGATGGTCCAAGTACAGGAGCGTCTCACCACACACGAGGCCGAGAACCCGGACGCGCCCCAGGAGTGGCACGCCTACTTTGGAGCCCAAAACGAGAGACAACGCCAGAGGGATGATGCCTCGCCAGGCAGCCTGCGGCCAAGGCGGGGCGGGAATCGTATGTACAAGTAGAGGTTTTTACAGATGCAAAAGCGATCCCCCACCCCTTCACAGATGGGGGAAACGCCCTTTAGCCTTCCTCGCTCTCCTTTTCAGAGTTCTCGAAAGAAACGGTATCCGACGCGGCCTGCTCCTCACTACTCCCCGGCTCATCGTGATCCAGATCCTCTCTCAACGCATCTCGCCGCTTGTCGAGGGCCTCAAGTCCGTTGCGAATGACCTGTTGTAACTGATCCACAGAACGGGCCAGGTCCATGAGCTTTGCTTCAGCATAATCGTCGGCGCCGGCCCTGACACGTCTCGCGTCCGCTCGAGCCACCTTGACTATTTCCTCGGCCTCTTCCTGGGCTGCCTCTTTCAATTCGTGCTCATCCAACTGTTTTGCGGCATCTTCCCTGGCCTGGGCCATGATGCGACGCGCCTCCTCGTGAGCCTGAGCGATATACTTGTCCCTCTCCAATTGTACCTCACGCGCCTGCTTGATCTCTTGCGGTATGGTGATGCGCATCTGATCCACGATGTTTAAAAAGGCGTCCTCGTCAATAGCCACCCTTCTGCCAAAGGGCAAACGCCACCCCTCATCAAACAGTTCCTCGAGTTGGTCAATGAGCTGCAAGATGTCGATTTTGGTGCCCCCTTTACTTATAGTGCATCCATACCCACGTCTCAATTATGTCCCTGCAGACGAGCCTGTAAAGCCTCTTCCACGCTCGAAGGCACAAACTGACATACCGAACCGCCTGAGGCAGCCACATCCTTGATGAGCGAGGAACTCAAATAAGCATACTCCAAGTCCGTCATCAAACATACCATATCCAACTCGGGAGCAAGCTTCCGCGTCATCAAGGCCATCTGATACTCGTACTCGAAATCCGAATACACGCGCAAACCACGCACTATGACTGTGGCCCCCTGCCGCCGCACAAAGTGGACCGTCAACCCACTGTAACTCACGGCTTCGACGTTCGTCACGTCCTCCACGGCCTCGCGCATCATGCCCAAACGTTCAGAAGCCGAGAACAGAACCTCTTTATTGTTCGGACGTTCGTACACGCCGATAACCACCTTTTCAAAGAGCAGCGCCGCGCGCTTGGCAATGTCGATATGACCATAATGCACAGGATCAAACGTCCCGGGATAAACCGCTATCGTCAACAGGTAACCTCCATCAAGAAAGACTGATCGTGCTCCAAAATCGCTCTAGCTTGGCTCGCAACAGTCTGTACGCCTCGCCACCCAGATCTGGATCCTCTTGAAAAAGCCGCTTGGCCTCCTGACGCGCCCTCTCCAGAGTGGCCGTATCGCTCAGCCGGGCAACCTTTAGGGGCGGCAAACCATGCTGGCGCGAGCCAAAGAAATCTCCCGGGCCGCGCATTTCCAGGTCCTTTTCAGCCAAGACGAAACCATCATTCGTCTCCTCCATGATACGCAGACGTTCCACGCTCTCCTCAGAGGACTCGTCGGACATCAGGATAGCATACGACTTGTGCTCTCCTCGCCCCACTCGCCCACGGAACTGGTGTAACTGTGCCAAACCGAACCGCTCCGCACCCTCCACAAGCATTACCGTGGCATTGGGCACATCGATGCCCACCTCCACGACGGCCGTGGACACCAGGATATCGTACTCGCCATCCCTGAATGCGGCCATGACTTGATCCTTTTCGTCCGCACTCATGCGGCCATGCAACAGGCCCACCTGCAGGTCGGGAAACACGTCTTCTTGGAGGCGTTCGTACTCCTCTACCGCTGCTCTGCCATCCATTTTATCCGACGCCTCCACTAGAGGGCAAATGATAAAGGCCTGATGCCCCTCAGAGACCTGAGCCCTGATAAAAGAGTATATCCGCTCCCGACTTCTATTGTCGCGTACGGCCGTGATAACCTCTTGCCTGGTGGGAGGTAACTCATCTATGACCGATATATCCAGATCCCCATATACGGTCAGCGCCAATGTGCGCGGAATGGGAGTGGCGCTCATGGCCAGCAGATGAGGCTTAACCTCACCCCCCTTATCTCGCAGGGCTTTGCGCTGCCGCACGCCAAAACGATGTTGCTCGTCGATGACCACAAGCCCCAATCTGGCAAAGTCGACGGTCTCCTGGATCAAGGCATGGGTGCCCACAACCACCTGAATCCGCCCCTGAGCCACTTTTTGCTGAATTCGTTCCTTTTCGGCCGCCGACAGGCTCCCAACCAGCAGGGCACAGGATATGCCCTCAAGCCCTTCCAGCATATCCAAGATTGTACGATAATGCTGTTCGGCCAGCACGGAGGTCGGCGCCATGACGGCCGTCTGCAAACCGTTACGCACGGCGGCTAGGATCGCCACCACGGCAACCACCGTCTTGCCCGAACCAACATCCCCTTCCAACAGGCGACTCATGGGAATGGGACGCTGCAAATCCCCGAGGATCTCCTCGATAGCGCATTCCTGCGCCTCCGTCAAGGAGAAGGGCAGTCCCTCGATGAATGCCTCGATCTCTCCCTCGGGTATCTCGAGTATGCGCCCCTGCTGAGAGCGCCATGCCTGCCGCTGGCGCAGGATCCCCAGCTGGAGTAGCAAAAACTCGTCAAAGCATAGCCGCCGATGGGCATCGTGAAGGGCATCGCGGCTCTTTGGAAAGTGGATCTGTTCCAGTGCCTGGTCCAGCCGCAAAAAACTGTGCCGCTTTACGATAGACCGGGGCAGCGGATCCAGCAGGGGAGAGACATAGGCATCGAGCGTGTTACGTACCAAACGCCGGAACTGGCGCGCGCTCACCCCTTCTGTGAGGGGATAGACGGGCACGAGCCTTCCCGTATGCAACAGTTCACGTTGCAGAGGTTCCCATTCCGGCGACGTAAAGACGAGACGTCCCAGATATTCGTCCACCTCACCGCTGATGACCATCTCGTCGCCCACGTCAAATTGTCTCCTCAGGTAGGGTTGGTTGAACCACGTGGCCTGGATCGATCCCGTGGCATCGCCCAAAGTCACCTGAACGAGAGACTTCCCACTACGCGTGCGACGTGCCTCTATCTCCTTGATGACGGCCACGATGGTGACCTCTTCACCATACTCCAGACGATTTATGCTCTTTAGTTCACCAAAGTCGTCATAGCGCCGTGGCAAATGGTAGAGCAGATCCTCGACTGTCTCGATGTCCAACCTCGCCAGGTGCTCGGATATGACGTCACCGATACCTTTGATCGCCGTGACGTCTGCGTACAATGTCTTCTGCGCCTCCAGGGCCGCTTCCATATCTCTCGGAGGACCGTCTGTACTCGCTTTGTCCTCCGATGCCCCTTCTGCTTTCTTGGTGACCTCGTCCCCGGACGGAGTCGCTTCTTCGCCCTCCGTGCTACCATCATCGGGCGACGCGATATCCTCTGAACTTTGCCCCCCCTCCTGCAGAGCCTCCAAAAGGGTGGCTACCCTGTCACTGCGCTCGGTCGGCGAAAGCTCGCCATATCCGTCGAGTATCTCTAACACACGACCGACGGTCACAGGATCTCCAAGAGACGCCTGTTCGCCCTCCCGGCGCGCCTGGTTCTGCCAGTACTGCAGGAATTCGGCCAGCCCGCCCATCACGGCCCGGTCATGGTATCCCTGTGTCCGCTCCAACAACAGAATGCGTCGTAGCTTATCGTAGGCTGATGACATACACACCGATGCAAAATAACGACGAATATACCAAAGTCAGAAAACCTCCTCAAAGATCATCACCCCTAGGGCCAAAGTCCCAATATACGACGAGAGCACAGGGCCATAGATATGCTCCTCAAATTCCTGATCGGGAAGATCCTCCGCAAGCAAGGAACTGATACCCTCGATACCCGGTCCCAGCCCCGTATGCACCACCGAGAGATGCTCGATATCCTGAAACTCGGTCACAAACTCGACCAGGCGCTCCACCGGCGCCCCACGACTCCGTGACTGACGCAGGGAAGCGATCTCGCCATCTTCAAACAGAAGCAGCGATCTGGACAGCCCACTTTCCCTGAGCCTCACATTGCGGATAAATCCTCGGCGCTTGAGATGGTCTAACGTCTCCACATAAAACGCGAAATAAATTCTAGAGATCAGGCTGCCCACAAAACGGGTGACTTCTGCACCAGAAGCCCCCTCCTGACAGACGCGAGCCACCCGGGCAACGAGCAACCCCAGGGCACGGGAGATGAAAAGCGAATCTATCACATCGATACGACACCGCCCCAAAAGGCTGCGTGAGCCCTGCTTGGCCGCCTGCACCACGGTGCTGAGCTTGGATGAGGTATGTATGGAGATGATCTGATCCGTCTCTCCGGCCAGTTCCTGATATGCCTGAGCGAACTGCTCTCGATCGGGGGGAATGGCTGTGGGCACGATCCCCTTGTGAGCCAGATCCTTATGAAAACACGTCTCTAAAAAGTCCGCGTCGTCCGTCACCGTCTCGGATCCAAGGCGTATCCGCCAGGGAACGACGGTAATACCAAGCTCCTCCACGATCTGAGGAGATAACTCGGCTGCGCTATCCGTGACGACCCTGACCTGGCTCATATACCCATCTCCCTCGATAAACTATTCAGCAGAGATAATATAATGATAGTGTGCCTGCCCTCCATCCAGCACTTCTACCTCGACAGCGGTACACACACGACGCACTTGATCGGCGAGTGCCTCTGCCTCCTCGGAGGAGACATCCTCCCCATAATAAATGGTGATGATCTCACAACTGGCTGTCTCGATGCGCCCCAACAGCCTCTCCACAACCGTAAAGACATCCTCCCCGTGGGTCAGCAGATCGCCATCGAGCAAACCGATGAACTGGCCTTGTGAAATGGATAACCCGTTGATCTGTACGCCACGCACGGCGCGAGTTATCTCGGCTGTCCGAATATATTCTCGAGCCTCCGACATGAGTTCCAGGTTGGTCTCCAGATCGGCCTGATAGTTGAAAGCCAAAAGCGCGGAAATGCCTTCGGGCACCGTCCTGGTGGGGACGACGGCCACCTGCTTATCCGCGAGTTCCTTGGCCTGGTTTGCAGCCAGAATGACGTTGCTATTGTTGGGCAGGAGCACGACCCTGGTGTTGGGCACGCTATCGATGGCCTGCAAAAAATCCTGTGTGCTGGGGTTCATGGTCTGGCCCCCGGGAACGATGGCATCGGCCCCAAGACTCCGCACGATACGTTGCAGTCCCTCCCCCGACGCCACGGCCACTATGGCTATGTCGTTGGGTTTTTGGGGCAGAGGCACCTCTTTCTCGGGCGAGGTCGATGGAACGGATTCCTGTCCTACGTTCGAAGAGGCAGCCTGGAATTCCTCATACTGGAGTTGCATGTTTTCCACGACTACGTCGGTGATATATCCCTGCGTTACGCCATAATCCAGGGCCCGACCAGGCTTGTCCAGGTGTACGTGTACTTTGACCCTGTGGGCATCGCCCACCACCAACACCGAATCTCCCAGAGTGACCATATGTTCCCGAACGGCCTGCACGTCCAGGTCATCCCCCATGATCAGGAACTGGGTATCATAGTTATACTCATCCTCGGGGGCATGGATCACCCTTGTTGACACGTCGACCTCGGTATTGGCTACCCCTTCAAAGCCCTGTCCTCGCAAAAAGCGCAGGAAACCCTCCAGGATGAAAACGAGCCCCTGTCCTCCCGCATCCACCACACCTGCCTCGGCAAGCACGGGAAGCAGGGATGGAGTATGGGAAAGGGAGGTCTGGGCCGCAGAAACTGTCTGCAGCATGAGCTGTTCTATATCCATCTCCGACGAGGCTACCGCCACGGCCGCATCGGCGGCCTCCCTGATGACAGTGAGTATCGTGCCCTCAACCGGCTTCATCACCCCCTGATAAGCGGTGGAAGCCCCTTCTTCAAGTGCCCGTGCGAGATCGACCGCGTCGATGACATTCTTATCACCATCGATAGCACGAGCAAAACCGCGAAGTATCTGGGAGAGGATAACACCCGAATTCCCTCGTGCTCCCATCAACGCCCCATTGGCCATGATCCCCGCCAACTCGGAGGCCGATTGCTCGGACAGTTCCCCCACCTCGTCCAATGCGGCATGCATGGTCATGGACATGTTGGTGCCCGTATCGCCGTCGGGGACGGGGAAAACGTTCAGATCATTCACTTCCGAGGCATGAAGGTCCAGCCAGGCACTGGCAGCACGAAAAGCCTCCACCAGATCCTCGCCGTCGAGTACTTTGTACTTTTGGCGACCACCGCTTGATTCAAGAGAATCGGTCAACGGAATACCTTTGTAAATCAACCAACACTAGCGACACAAACCACCTTCGTACGAGGCCTCTTGTCCCTGTCCGCCCGGCCGCGCCTATCCATCACCGTCACTGACGCGCAGTCCCTGAACGTGAACGTTCACCTCGGCGACGCGCATGCCAAGCGCCTTTTCCACACTGAACTTGACGCTCTCCATGACATTGTGCGCCACCTCCGAGATGCGCGTGCCATACTCGACAACCACGTACAGATCGATGACGATCTCATCGTCCACGACCTCCACCTCAACGCCCCGATGATAGCTGTCAACCTGGAGGACTTCGGCGATGCCATCTCGCAGTGTCGCCGCCGACATACCCACCACGCCGTAACAACTCAGGACGGCTTCGCTGGCTATACTGGCTATGGCATTGCGCGAGACCTGGATTCTGCCAAGGGATGTCTCTTCACACATAATATCTCCCCTGCAATTTGCTTTTGCAGACACACTTTATCTATGGTATCATATCCGGGGTGTGGAAAGCAAATCCTCGAGTCATACCGACTCGGTGTTAGAAAGGAGTAGATTTGTGGCAAAATGTGATATTTGCGGCAAAGGACCGCAATTTGGACATAATGTACCTCGTTCAAAAAAGCGTACAAAGCGTACGTGGTCGCCAAATATACAAAAGGTGACCATCAACGTGGATGGGGAGCGAAAGCAGGTCAATATGTGCACGCGTTGTCTGCGCACCTGGACGAACAAGGGCAAACTCTAGCCGTCCAGAAGAACCACCTTATAAAAAGTGCGGAAAAGTCAGCTTGGGCTACCCGGGCTGGCTTTTCAGTCTCTGATGGCCGCCCTTAACCTCTGAATCGCGGAATGTATTCCATCCTCTGCGGCAAAGATCGCCGATCCCATCACCAGGGTATCCCCCCCAGCATCCACTACCTCCCCGATCGTCCCTTCGTTGACCCCCCCATCCACCTGAATGGAGCAGACTAACCCCCGCTCCTCCAGAATCTGGCGCAAGCGCCGAATCTTGTCCAGCGTGGAGGGGATCAGTGTCTGCCCGCCGAATCCCGGGTTAACCGTCATTATGAGAACGGCCCTGACCTGTGGAAGAATCTCGCCAAGCGTCACCAGAGGTGTGGCGGGATTCAGGGTCACGGCAGGTAGGGAGTCTGCGGTGCGAATCTGCTGAATGGTGCGATGGAGGTGTGGACAGGTCTCCACATGTACGGTGATCAGATCGGCACCGGCCTCCGCGAACTCCTCGATATAGCGTTCCGGTTCCTCCATCATCAGATGCACGTGAAAGGGAAGTTCTGACACGGAACGCAGCGCCCGCAAAACCAAAGGCCCCACGGTGATGTTGGGCACAAAGTGACCGTCCATCACGTCAAAGTGGATGACGTCAGCCCCGGCATCCTCTGCTGCCTCTACCTGCTCGCCTAATCTGGCGAAATCGGCAGAAAGGATAGAGGCCGCGATCTGGAGACGTCCCTTTTCATTCATGAATCTCCTCCCCTATCCCCTCATCCTCTGATATTCCCCTCTTAATTGACCACAACCGGCCTGAATGTCGATCCCCCGACGCAGACGAACGGTCGTCTGAATACCCTTGTCGACTAGTATCTCCTGAAAACGCAAAACTCTCTCCGAACCGGACGCCTCATAATCACAATCGGGAGTCGGATTCAGAGGAATCAGGTTGACGTGACAGAGGAGCCCCTGCAATAGTTGGGCCGTCTGTAGCGCATGAGCATCCCAATCGTTCAAGCCTTCCACCAGCACATACTCAAAGGTGACGCGACGCCCCACACGCTCAATATACAGGCGACAGGCTTCCAAAAGATGTTCCAGAGGATACCGACGATTAAGCGGCACGAGACGATCGCGCAGATCGTTATCCGGCGCATGTAAAGAGATGGCCAATCCCACAGAAAGTGATTCGTGAGCCATGCGCTCTATACCCGGCACGACACCGGCTGTGGAGATGGTAAAGCGACGCGCCCCCAAAGAGAGGCCCTCTGGATTGTGCAAATTCAGGATAGCCTTCCACACGGCGTCAAAATTGAGCATAGGTTCCCCCATACCCATGAACACCACGTTCGTGAGGTGTGCGTCCTGTTCGCGCAGGCGACGCGCGAAATACAACACCTGCGCTGCAATCTCTGCCACAGTCAGATCCCGCTCAAAGCCCGCCTGGCCCGTAGCGCAGAAAAGGCACCCCACAGTACATCCCACCTGAGAAGATACGCACACCGTATTGCGATCCGTGTAACGCATAAGGACGGTCTCAAGGAGACAGTCATCGGTCGCTTGAAAGACCACCTTCTCGGTCAGGCCGTCCTCCGACATTATCGTGTCCACCACTTCCAGGCGACCGATATGCGCCTGTTCTACAAGACGCTGACGCAATTCTTTAGGCAGGGTGGTCATCTCGCGGGGATCATCGGTCAGCATATGATAGGCCCAATGCCAGATCTGCTCCGCGCGAAATTCCGGCTCGCCCCACGCGACCACCAGTTCCTGCAGTTCCTTGTACGAAAGATCGAGCAAATCGACTTTATTAACTGTCATTTCGTTTCGACACACTATAGACGGAACAAGGCAACACCTGGACAACAATCTAACGCCGCCGCCGAGAACCACTCAGAAGGAATACATAGTAAAGAATGGTCGAAAGCGCCTGGGCTGCGGCTGCCACATACGTGAGAGCGGCGGCCGAGAGCACCTCGCGCGTCCCGTCCACCTCTTCGCTGGTGATCATCTGTCCATCCCTGAGCATGGCCACCGCCCGGCGGCTGGCGTCGAACTCCACCGGCAGGGTAACCAGAGAAAAAAGCAGTGTCCCCGAGAAGAGCAGGAGGCCAATGAGTGAAAGGTTCTGTATAGGGAAAAACATGCCGGCCAAAAAAAGTATGGGGCCCAACCACGAACCTATTTGCACCACGGGAACAAGGCCCGACCGCAAGCGCAGCGGCATATAATCCCGGTGATCCTGAACCGCGTGCCCCATCTCGTGGGCCACGATGGCCAGCGAGGCCAGCGATGGCGAGCGTGCAACGTTTTGAGAAAGGGCCAAGGTCTTGTCTTTGGGATTATAATGATCCGAGAGTTGCCCTCCCGTCTCCTTCACCTGAATATCCTGCAATCCATGCATCCTCAACAGACGCTGTGCCGCCTCATATCCCGTGATATTGTACCGATTGCGCACCTCCAGATATTTGGTGTAAGCAGAGCGCACCTTGTACTGAGCATACATGCCCAACAACAGAGCAGGCAGGGCGAAAAGATAATACATGGGATTAAACATGGGTAGATACATGTGCACTGACTCCTTCTAGAAAGGACTCCCCCGCCTTGAGACCAGAATCGCA
>JAWLEV010000141.1:0-3885 GCA_041685915.1 Anaerolineae bacterium
CGTGGGCGAGAACGAGGTCGCCATCACCCTGCACGCGCCCTTTGCCGGCTTTCTCAACGACACCGCCGGCTCCATCCCCATCCTGCCCCGGCACGTCTGGGAGGATGTGGAGGACCCCGCCAAATTCGTGGCCCCAGAGGCCGTCGTGGGCTCGGGGCCCTTTGTCCTGGCCGATTACAACCGCGAGGAGGCGCGCTACGTCTACGAGGCCCATGAGGCCCATTTCATGGGACGGCCCATCGTCGATCGCCTGATCTTTGTCAGGGTCGGCGACGAGGCCCTGGCCCTCAAGACCGGCGCCGTGGACGCGGCCGACTTTGCGGGGAAGGAGATAGACGTGGTAAAAGAACTCCAGCCCGAGGGCGCCTTTGAGGTGCTCGAGGGACCCAGTTTCTGGTTGCTCCAGATCATCTTTAACACCACCGAGCCCCCCTTTGACGATGTGGACGTGCGGCGCGCCGTGGCCCGGGCCGTCGATCGCGAGAACATTGTCGAGCAGGTGACCCACGACGGCGCCACCGTGGCCAACCCCGGTATCATCTCCCCCCACACCGACTGGTACAACCCCGACCTGCCCGCCTACCCCCACGATCCGCACGAGGCAGCGGCCCTCTTTGCGGAGCGGGACCTGGCGGACACCCCCCTCACCCTCATCACCACCGCCGATTACGCCCGCGAGGCCGAGATGGTGAAAAAGGACCTGGAAGCCGCCGGCCTCACCGTCCAGATCAAGACCGGGGACCGCGGCACGGTGGATACCCTGCTAAAAGAGGGCAACTTTTCTCTGGCCATCAACGGCCACGGCGGCATCGCCAATCCCTCCATCCTCCACGAGCCCGACTGGCCCGCCGCCATCTATGAGAACGAGACCTACAACGACCTCTTTGCCCAACAGGCCCGCACGGTGGACGAGGAGGCACGGCGCGAACTGGTGTGGGAACTGCAAGAGATCGTGGCCGGGGAACTCCCCGTGCTGCCCCTCTACCACCCCAGGAGATGGCTGCTCTATGACGGAAGTAAACTGGACACCTGGTTCTACACCGCCGGTGGGATGTCCGTGGGTATCCCCCTCCCCCTGAACAAACTGATCTTTTTGCCCGGGTAGGGGCCATGCGCATCGTCCAGTATCTCATCACCGTGGCCATCGTGCTCACCCTGAACTTTTTTCTGCCCCGCATGATGCCCGGCGACCCCCTGGCCGCCCTGGAGGGCGACCCCGCCGCCGACGTGCCCGTGCTGCTGACCGAAGAGGCCCGCAGCAAACTCCTGACCTACTATGGCCTGGACAAGCCCCCCCTGATACAGTACAGGGATTATCTGCTGAACGTGGCCCGTGGCGACATGGGCTGGTCCATCTACTATAACGTGCCCGTGGCCACCCTCCTCTGGGGGCGGCTGAAATGGACCCTCCTGCTCATGGGCCTGGCCACCGTCATCTATACGTCCCTGGGCATCCTGCTGGGCACCCTCTCGGCCTGGTACAGGGGCACCCGCCTGGATCTGGGCCTCCTGGGCGGCGTGTTCGCCCTGGGTTCCTGGCCCCCCTTTTTCCTGGGCATGCTCCTCATCATCGCCTTTAGCGTGAAACTCGACCTCTTTCCCATCGGCGGCGTGGGCAACGCCACCGGCGAGTACCCCGGCGCCCTGGCCCGGGGCGCCGACGTGGCCCACCACCTGGTCCTCCCCTGCGTGGCCCTGGTGCTCAGCCACCTCCCCTCCATCTATCTCATGATGCGCAATTCCCTGCTCGGCGTCCTGGGCCAGGACTATATACGGACGGCCCAGGCCAAGGGGCTGCGCGAGCGCTTTATCCTGACGCGCCACGCCCTGCCCAACGGGCTGCTGCCCGTGGTGACCATGATCGCCATGCGCTTTGGCTTTCTCATCACGGGAACCATCACCGTGGAGGTGGTCTTTAGTTATCCGGGCATGGGCAGCCTCCTCCAGGAGGCATTCCGCGCCCGCGACTATCCCGTGCTGCAGGGGGCCTTTTTGCTGATCATGATCACCGTGCTGCTCTTCAATCTGCTGGCCGAGCTCCTCTACGCCCGGCTGGACCCCAGGACGAGGCGCCGATGGGCCGGCGCCTAGGCGACATGTTCCACGACCCGACCACCGCCCTGGGGCTGATCCTCCTCGGGCTCCTGGCCCTGCTGGCCCTGCTGGGCCCCCTGCTCGCCCCCTACGATCCCTACCAGACCTTTGCGCCCCTGCAGCGGCCCACCCGAGCCCATCCCCTGGGCACCAACGACGTGGGCCACGACCTGTGGACGGAACTGCTGTACGGGGCCCGCTTTTCCCTCTCCATCGCCCTTTTCTCCTCCACCCTCTCCACGGGCGTGGGCGTCGTGGTGGGGCTGATCGCCGGCTACTATGATGGCGTGGGCCAGGCCATCATGCGCCTGGTGGATATCTTTCTCGCCATCCCCCGCTTTCCCCTCATCATCCTCATGGCCGCCTTTTTGCGGCCCGGAGCCGGGACCCTCATTCTCTTTTTCACCCTCTTTGGCTGGCCCCGAGCCACGCGCATCATCCGCTCCCACGTCCTCGGTGAGCGAGAAAAGGGCTATGTGGAGGCGGCCATCCTCGTCGGCGTCCGCAACCCCCGCATCCTCCTGCGCCACATCTGGCCCGGCACCCTGCCCATCGCCCTGGTGCGCTTTATCCTCGCCTTCCAGCACGTGATACTGGCCGAATCGAGCCTGAGTTTTCTGGGCCTGGGCGACCCCACCGTCAAGAGTTGGGGCAACATGCTCCATTACGCCTTTTCCTACCCCACCATCTTTATCTCCGACCTGTGGGTGCGCTGGATGCTGCCGCCGGGGGCCTGCATCACCCTCGTGGTCATCGCCCTGACCCTGGTGGGATTCACCCTGGAGACGCGGGCCAACCCCACGCTGCAAAAAAGATAGGGACACGCCGCAAACACAACCAGCCCCGCCTGTTCACGGCGGGGCCCGGGACAGATATTTTTCGGGCTCAGGCGGATATGGCGCGCCTATCCCCCGTCCGCCCCCCGGACCTCCAGCCGATCCCCCTCCTGGGTGTTGGAGGCCTCGATGGCCCCCACCGGCAGTTCCAGGACCCGGCGCACGCGGGAATAGAACCCCCCGATGCGCCAGGGCTTCAGGTCGCGATCCAGCCCCCGCACCACGTGATCCTCGTCCAGGTAGACCACGTCGATGGGAAAGCCCATAAAGCAGGTGTGGATGGACTTGCCGGGGTCAAGTAGCAGTCCCTGGCCCCGGGCCAGCGGCTCATGGCCGATGAGGCCCCGCAGCCGGGGCCAGAATCCCCGGGCCGCACGCCCGTCCTCGACCAGCCACGTTTCTCGGGTGGCGTTGTAAACTTGAATGCGCTGAGAACTCATGATATGCCCTCTCCAGAGACTTCGGAAGTCTTCAAAAACATCTTACCCCTCTATCGACCCGATCTCAGAGCGCCTCCTACCACGTGAAAGGTTCCGCAGGCAGACTTCCGAAGTCTGATCACGGTCCCCCGCGTCCACCAACCGCCTCGCGCATAGCAGATGCAGAATTGCGGAGCAATTCTGCCAAGGGAAAGCGGGCCACCTGCGGTGGCCTTGAAGAATCGCTCCGCGATTCTTCACTATCGGTCAAAGCATCCCTCGTCCTCCTGGCGAATGCAGAACCCGCAAGGGTTCTGCCAAGGAACACGGCTGCGCCGTATTCCCCACCACAGATGCAGAATTGCGGAGCAATTCTGCCAAGGAAAACCGCAAAGCGGGTTTCCCCCCCGCTCACGCAGGGCTAAAGCCGCAGCGCTACCTAGTTGCGTCCCATGAATGGGACTTTTTGATGATGCATCTGCCACAATTATAAACGACGACGTTTTCGGGACCCCGGAAGCCCGCTTGAGCGGGCG
>JAWLEV010000142.1:0-3856 GCA_041685915.1 Anaerolineae bacterium
TTTTGTGTTTACTTTGCATTGTCGTATAATCATTTGGTTGAGGCTCAGTCCTTTGGGAAGAACACAGCAGCAGCCCATGATGATGGCACGTTACTGCATGGCCACTGGAGGCGTAGCGTGCGGGGCATAGGTCTCGGGAGTCGCTTTGAGGAGCGTAAATTGGTATGAAAAAGGTTCTATATGTACTGTTGGTGGTCGCTGTCATCGGAGGGGGCTGGCTGCTCTATTCTCGTAAAATGCAGGGGCCCGAGGCACAGCGTCCCGAGGGAATCGGGACGGTTGCCGTGGGGAGAGATTCTATCGAGGGGTTGGTCAGTACGACGGGGAGCCTGAAGGCGGAACGCAATCAGGAGCTGAACTTTTCGACAGCGGGACGGGTGGCAGAGGTGCTGGTGGAAGAGGGCGAGGTGGTGGAGGCGGGGCAGGTGCTGGCCCGCCTCGGGGGGGCCGATTTGCAGTTGAACCTACGTCAGGCGGAAGCCGCCTTGGCGCTCAATGGGGCGCAGCTGGCCCGCACGCTCAAGGGCCCGAGTGAGGAGGAGATCGCCTCCGCCGAGGAGGCCCTTGCTTCGGCAAAGACGAACCTGCAGGATTTACAACAGGGGGCCACGGAACGTGAGAAGGAGCTGGCGCGTCTGAACATCGATCAGGCCAAGAACTCGCGTTGGAATGCCCAGGCCAGTCGGGATGCCGTATGTGGGCGGGTGGGACGCGGCGCCACAGAGGCCGATTGTGACAGCGCCGAGGCCCAGGTACTGAACGCGGAGGTGGCTGTGGAGATCGCGGAAACCAAGTACGAGCAGCTCCTGGAACCGCCCAAGTCCTCGACTTTGGCCTCGGCAAAGGCGCAAATCGCCCAGGCGGAGGCCACGCTGCATCAGTTGAGCACCAGTCCCTCTGGGGAGGATATCGCCATCGCCGAGGCGCAGGTTCGTCAGGCGCAGGTCAGTGTGGATACGGCCCGGGAAAAGTTGGAGGATCTGGTGCTGCGGGCCCCCTTTGAGGGGCGGTTGGCGTTGTGGGACCTGAATCGCGAGGAACTGGTCTCGGTCGGCACGCCGGTGGGCACCCTGATCGATGCCAGCCGCTATCACATCGACGTGAATATCGACGAGACCGAGATCGGGCAGGTTGCGGTGGGACAGAAGGTGCGAATCTCGTTGGATGCTTTCCCCGACGAGGAGATCATGGGACATGTGGCCCAGATCGATCTGGCCGGTGAGAGCGTACAGGGGCTCGTGGTCTACGGGGTGCGCATCGATATCGAGGAGACGGATCTGCCGCTGAAGCCGCTGATGACGGCGGCCGCCGACGTCATTGTAGAGGCGAAGGAGGGCGTGCTCCTGGTCCCCAATCGCGCCCTGCGACGCGACGAAGGGGGCAAGTACGTGGAGGTGCTGAAAGACAACGTGCCCACGCGCGTGGATATTGAAACGGGGATCTCTGACGATGAAAGGACAGAGATCGTCAGCGGCCTGGAGGAGGGCGAGGAAGTGATCGTCACCAAGCCGAGGGAGGATATCCTGGATGGTGGGGGGCTCTTTGGCGGTGGATAGTGCTCATTGACCTGCGTGATATATGTAAAATCTACCGGATGGGCGAGGTCAGCGTGGAAGCCCTTTGTGATGTGAATCTGACCATTGAGGAGGGGGAGCTGACGGCCATCATGGGACCATCGGGGTCGGGCAAGAGCACCCTCATGAATATCGTCGGGTGTCTGGACGTTCCGACGTCGGGACAGTACTTTTTGGATGGGCAGGATGTCTCTACCCTGGGCGATGATGCACTGGCAGAGATTCGCAATCAGCGCATCGGGTTCGTCTTTCAGACGTTCAACCTACTGCCCCGCACCTCGGCGTTGGACAATGTGCAGTTGCCGCTGCGCTATGCTGGCGGTGTGCGGAACGTGCGACGGCGGGCGGTGGAAGCCTTGCGCAGCGTGGATCTGGCGGACCGCCTGAACCATAAACCGAACGAACTTTCGGGCGGGGAGCGGCAGCGGGTGGCCGTGGCGCGGGCGCTGGTGAACAGCCCCGATATCATTCTGGCCGACGAGCCGACGGGGAATCTAGACACGGATACGGGATTGGGTATCGTGGATCTCTTTCAGCGTTTGAACGCGGAGCGGGGCATCACCGTGGTCTATGTCACCCACGATCCTGAGATTTCCGTCTATACCGAGCGCATCATCCGCCTGCGGGACGGAAAGATAGAGGGGGAAGAGGACGTGCCCGACCAGAAATTCGTCACTGCGCCGCAGCAGGCGGTGGGGGCAAGGGACTGACCCATGAAGCTCATCACCAGCTTGCGTATCTCGCTTCGGAGCCTGCGGGCCAACAAATTGCGTTCCGGCCTTACCATGTTGGGCATCATCATCGGCACGGGGGCCGTCATCGCCCTGCTGTCCCTGGGACAGGGGGCCCAGGCGGCCATCACGGAAGAGATACAGGGCATCGGCGCCAATCTCATCTTTATCTACCCGGGTCAGATCGAGGAAGGTGGGATGGAGAGAAATCCGGCGCCTCTTACCCGGGAGGACGCCGAGGCCGTGGCGGATCCGGCGCGGATGCGCTACGTGGCCGCTGTGGCCCCCGAGGTGGACCGCAACGCGACGGTGACGTACCAGGGCGAGAGCACCGACACCCTCATCGTGGGTACCACGTCGTCCTATGAAGAGGTGCGAAACTTTAGTACGCAGTTGGGGTACTTTTTCACCGCCGGCGAGGAGGCCGCCTCGGCGCGGGTGGCCGTCATCGGCTGGGAGACGGCGGGCGATCTTTTTGCGCGTCCGGAACTGGCCCTGGAGGAGACCATTCGCATCAACCGCGTGCCCTTTAAGGTGATCGGCATCCTGGAGGAGAAGGGCGGACGGGGCGTCGGTGGGAGGTCGCGTGACGATCTCGTCGTGGTACCCCTTTCCACCTTTCAGACGCGGCTCTTTAGCGGGCGTTTCGTCTCCGAGCGGGGGCAGCGGGTGGACCTGATCAACGTCTCGGCCATCGACGAGACCAGCGTCGATAAAGCCCTGGATGAGATCACCTGGCTGCTGCGCGAGCGACATAACATAAAGTACGGCGAGGATGATTTCACCGTTGTCTCGCAGGAAGATATCCTGGGCATCTTTGACCAGATCACCAGCATCTTTACCATCTTTTTGGGGGCCATCGCCGGGATCTCCCTGTTGGTGGGGGGCATTGGCATCATGAACATCATGCTGGTGTCGGTGACAGAACGCACGCGCGAGATCGGGATTCGCAAGGCCGTGGGGGCCAAGCGCTCGGACATCCTGTGGCAGTTCCTGGTAGAGTCCATGGTCCTGAGCATCATCGGTGGGGCGGTGGGCATCGGCTTTGGCTGGGCCGTCTCCACGGCGGTCAACACCACCGATCTGCTCACCACCTACGTCTCGCCCCAGGCCGTGCTACTGGCGGTAGGCTTTTCCATGGCCGTGGGGCTCTTTTTCGGTATCTACCCTGCCAACCGCGCCGCCAACCTCAAACCCATCGAGGCCCTGCGCTACGAGTAGGGCGTTCCTCTTTTTCTCTTTCCTCCTTTTTCCTACAGTCCTTCATTCCCTAAAAGAGTAATGAATTATATACCTTTTCGTAACCTGATTGTAACCTTGATGTGCTATAATGGTGACAATGTCTGTATTCTTTTACTGCTAATACGTGGAAAGTCGCGGTAGGGTCTGCAATCTGGATTGCTGTGGAGGTGTCTATGGTACCTTGGTTCTGATGAGGGTATTTGGGGGATGACACTCGGGCCTCTTCGCTCAAGCGCCGATCCCCGCCTTAGAGATCGATACGGAGGGAAAAATGGGTTTGGCTTCAAAGTTGTTGAGGGTCGTTTTGGC
>JAWLEV010000143.1:0-3812 GCA_041685915.1 Anaerolineae bacterium
GCCCATGATGACGAGGGCGGTTACCTCTATGCCGCCTGGCGCATCTCCTTGGGCGAACTGCCCTACCGCGATTTTCTAACCCCCCAACTACCCGTGTTCCTCTATCCCGGGGCACTGGTGTTGGAATTGTTCGACTATTCCGTTCTCGCTGCTCGCCTATGGGCCACCGCGCTTACACTGGCCACATTGGTCCTCCTATTCTTGACGGTGCGTCGTCTCTGGGGAGACGTGGCCGCCTTTGCCGCCCTGTTGCTCGCCCTTGCACAGCGCGAGATGTATTGGGCGGCCCGTTTCTTCCGTCCCGAGGCGCCCATGCTGTTCTGGGGCATACTGGGAGTCTACTTCTTTGTGCTGGGTTACCCGAAAAGAAAACGGCGGCTGCTAATCCTCTCCGGTATGGCCTTTGGCCTCTCCATGATGAGCAAACTATTTGGCGCGTTGACTGTGGCGGGCGTGGGCCTCTTTCTGCTGGCCGAGGGGCTCCGAACCGAAAAATGGCATGCTATTCTGACTACGGGCCTATACATTGGCCTCCCCTTCCTGATCATAGTTGGAGGGATCACGGGCCTTTTCTCTGTACTGACGCCCAATTTCCTCGACGCCGTGCTGGGACACCATCTTCGCCAGGGGAGTGGAACGCCTTTGGTGCAAACTGTGAAAAAGGGTCTCCAACTATACTGGGAGTACATCTCTGTACAGCCGGTATATGCGCTGCTCTCCCTGGTGGGCATATTCGTCACAGCACGAGATAAAGACCGTTTAGGAAACCTTTTCATCTGGCAGGTTCCCACTGCCCTCAGCTTCCTCTCTATAACCAGGGGGCTCCAGGGACGGCATTTCACCTATCTCATCCCTTCCTTTGCCGCCCTCGCTGGACGCGGTGTCTCATATTTGTACAACTTTGCATCCCAACATAGTGATAGACAATCCATAAAGGCATTGGGGACTGCCCTCGCGAGTTTGATCCTCGCCCTGTGGCCTCATTGGGAACATAACGCCTTTGTGGCAAGTTGGGAGGAACAGGGGGATACCCGCGCCTGGGTGTCCTACATCCAGGAATATACGGACCCCGACGACGTGGTCGTGTCCGATTATCCCGGTCTCAACTTTTTCGCGCGGCGCCGCACCACCCCCACAGCCGCCGGCATCTCCCGAGGCGCGGCCACAAGCGGCCAGATAACGGGAGCGGAACTCATCGAAGAGATCGAGGCCTACGATGTCGAGATGGTGCTCCTCAACGTGGCCCAGGGCGCGCACCAGTTCGTGATGCTGCGCGACTATGAGACCTTTAAGCACTATCTCCAGACTAACTTTTTCCTCGCCATGCGGCGTGAATACGACTACCGCCTGTTGGAGGCATACACCAGGGAGGATCTGTGGTCGGGGGTAAAGACAAAGATTGCCTTTGGCCATCGACTCGAGTTGACTGGCTATCAATGGATGGAGGATAGCGTTCCCCCAGCGCATGATCTGCAAGTATCTATGCGCTGGCAGGGAAAGACGACCATGCCTGAAGACTATTCGGTAACCCTGAGACTGTTCGATGATCAGGGACACATGTGGGGCATGGGAAGCAAGCGCCTCGTCGACCTGGACAAGGGCACATACTGGGATGAACGGGGCCTGGAGAGGGCGATCTTATACCCCACCTCGCAATGGCCCCCTGGGGAGACCACTATTCAACATTTCCAACTCCCCGTCGACCCGGGCACACCTCCCGGAGAATACAGCGTGCGTCTGCGTGTACATGTGGAGGGTACGTGGGGTGGACTTCAAACATTCGACGAGACGGGCGCCCCTCAAGGATATGACCTCCAGATAGGTCACGTCACCGTGCAGCCAGCCAAAGACGCCTCCGATCCCACCAACTTGCCCCTACAACAACACAAGGACGTCCCCATGGCCCCCGATTTGCGCCTTGTGGGTCTCGACATATCGCAGGAAGAGGCCTTCCCGGGCGATACCCTGACCGTATCCACATGCTGGCATTCCACAGAGAATCTACTGCACGATTACACGTGGCAACTCGTCCTGGTGGATGAGAACGGCCAACCACAGCAAAAGGCGGCCTACAGTCCCGTGCGGCCAGATCTACCTACGAGCACCTGGAGCAAGGACCAGATTCTCTGCGGAAAACACGACCTGGTCATAGACCGGCAAACCCCCACGGGCGAATACGCCCTGGAGGGGACACTGCTTCAAGACGACACGTCGGAAAAAGTACCCCTGGGCTCCATCACCGTCCAAGGTCGCGAACGAACCTTTGAAGCACCTTCTATCTCCCATATCCTGAACGCCCGCTTTGGTGACCATATCACCCTTTTGGGATGTGCCATAGACCAACAGGTAAAAACGGGGGATGATCTACAACTCATCCTCTATTGGCAGGCAGAGGACGAGATAGAGACCTCTTATAGCGTCTTCACACATCTTGTAGATCAGGAGGATAGGTTGTGGGGACAACGAGACGGCATACCCAGGCAGGGCAAAGCACCTACCAGCAGCTGGCTGCGTGGCGAGGTGATAGAGGATCGATACACCATCCCTATCACGGCAGATACACCCCCCGGAACCTACCGCATCGCAGTGGGCCTGTACGATCCAGAGACCGGATTGCGTCTCCCCGGCACGAATAGCGCCGGTGAGTCCTTGAAAGACCATCGCCTGCTCCTGCCAAAAATACGAATAGAACGGGCGGAATAGCTTCAGAAATCACCGTCCCTGTTGACAACATTTCGCACACCGTTATTATAGAGATGCTCGTTGTTACCGCCTATTCCCATTATCGATAAAGGAGGGTACCATGGAACGCAAAGCCGTAAGTTATGATTACAAACTCACCGAGACCCTGGACCTGTTGCGTAATCCCGGATTGCTCCTGGCTTCGACAAAGAGTTCGGGAGAATCCAATGTGATGACCATAGGCTGGGGCACTGCAGGCACCGTCTGGAGCAAACCCATCTTCATCGTGCTCGTCAGACCCTCCCGTTACACCTACGAGTTCATCGAGGACTCGGGTGTCTTCACCGTCAACGTTCCCACCGAAGACCTGCGCCGCTGGGTCACCATCTGCGGTACACGAAGCGGCCGTGACATCGACAAGTTTGGCCAGTATGATGTGAGCATCTCCCCTGCCAAAACTATAGAAACCGTCACCATCGACGCTTGTCCCTTGGTCTACGAATGCGAGGTCGTCCACTATCACGATCTGGTCCCCGCCCACCTGGCTCCCGAGATCGAGGCGGGATCGTACGGGGGATCGGATTACCACCGCGTATACTATGGCGAGATACGCGGCTGCTACGCCGCCCAGGACTACTGATACTGACCCTCTATGGGGCATCTGCAAAGGGGCAGATGCCCGTCCACTCATACACAGCTATTCTCCACATCACTTCTCACCTCAAAGCATGCCACACTTATCTCGACTACTGCGCTGCTTCCACGACCTATCCCGCTGAATGCCGCGTTCTTGACACTATATGCCTTGAGCATATAATTATGTATGCTGTTCGTTCATTTTGCTATCTCAGTGTTTTTTCTAAAAAGGGCCAACGTAAACTGAGAGGGCGTGAAATTCGATGTAGACTATCACTTTATAATCCATAGAGAAACATGGCTACTAAGCAACGCTGTCCAAAATGCAATCATCTGAATGATCTCGACGCCAGACAATGCGTGCACTGCAGCACGCCCCTTGTACAGGTATGCCCAATCTGTGGTACAGAGCGACCTTGGTACGTGCGACGTTGTCCAGATTGTCGCTCTCAAAGCGCGGATGCGTCTTCCTTTGCCAACCTCTTTCGCAAGGA
>JAWLEV010000144.1:0-3809 GCA_041685915.1 Anaerolineae bacterium
TCACCCTTCCATCACTCCCTTGGCCACCTCCATCAGATGCTCCACGACCAGCGCGTCCCGTCGCCCCGGAAAGGGGTAGGGTGCCAGCCACCACTCCTCGGTGAAGGCGGCCGACTCTCCGGGGGCCAGCACCTCCATGGGGCCGATGGGCTCCAGTTCACACACCACGTCCTTGTAATAGTAAAGACAGAGGGTGAATCCGGCTATGTCGTTGTACACGCGCTCGGGATACACGGGGAAACGCTTGAGGAAGAGGAGGTCGTTGGGCATCAGGTAGCCGAACCACCCGGCAAAGGAGTCGAAGCCCAGCTTGGGATAGGCCGGCGCGTCGATGACCTGGAGCGTATCCCCCTGCACGCGAACGGCGGGCTCCTCGGGCAGCCAGTTGATCACCGGCCCGGGGCCATACATCACGTACTGCTTGGGTAGATGGCTCAGCCGGGGTGTCAGCGGCACGACGCAGATGCCATGTCCCTGCGCAAAGGTTCGCGCCCAGTGGCACCAGCGCGTCTCGCGGTCGGAGACGTTCTTGATGATCTGCGTGCAGGTCAGGCGCGAGGAATTGGCGTCCAGCGCGAACTCGCGGATGAGTTGCGTGCCCGTCGACTCGCTCTCCTGGCTCACCATGCGCGCACCGTCATCGACTATCTCGCCCTGCCACCTCCCATACCACAGCGCCGGGTGCTTGGGAATGACGTGCTCGGGGCCGATGTCGAATCGTCCTCCCGAGGGGAACAGGTGTCCCAATGGCTCTCTGCCCTCTCCCCGTATCCAGCCGTCGTGTTCCGGGTCGAGCATCAGGGCGTTCTCGCCCTCCCACGCGTATTCGAGCACCCGCCCGCCACAGTGCGGGCCCAGGACGACGCGCGTATGCTCGTTTTCCAGCTTGATGCAATCTGCATAGCCTGCGAAATCGATCAACTCAGTCATTTTATCGTTCTCCTTTATCACAGTGATCCGAGCATGACTCCCTAACGCCTCTGACCTGGGCCTGAAGGCCCCAGGCTCACATCACAAAGCCCCTCCAGGGCTCCATTAGCCCTCATAGAGGGCTTTGCCAAGAGTTAGAATTGCAGACTGCTATCATGCTAGCTGACCTGCAGTTTCAACTTTCCTGAGCTCAGTGGGTTCAGCCCTGGGCGTCACTCCTGAATAGTAGCAGGACCATACATCCGTGTCCACCCGACTCCACCATCCCCTAGTAGTCCAACAGGCTGCCATCGGGCTTTATGAGGGGCGGACGCTCGTACGATGTGGGCGGGTAGTGCTCAAAGGCCTCCTCGTTGAGCTCGATGCCCAGGCCCGGCGCGTCCGGCACCATGAGGTAACCGCCTTCCCGCTTGAGGGGCTCCTTCACCAGATCGACCTTGGGCTTCTGGTACTCGTCCCCCGGGTATTCCTGCACGGGGATGTTGTGCGTGGCGGCGTCCAACTGCACGCAGGCCGCGGTGAGCACGCAGCTCAGGGGATTGTGGGGCACGACGCCCACATAGTCGGCCTCTGCCAGGGCGGCGATCTTGATGCAGTTGGTGACGCCGCCGGCCAGGGAGAGATCCGGGCGTAGATAGGCAGCGCCCTTGTGGTTGAGCAGGTCCCTGAACTGGTGGATGGTGTACAATCGCTCGCCCATGGCGATGGGCATGGGCACATTGGCCGCCACGTATTCCCAGGCGTCCATGTTCTCAGGCTCGATGGGATCCTCGAAAAAGTACAGGCCATAGGGCTCCAGGGCACGCCCCAACTCGATGGCCTGAGGCGGCGTGAGGCGGTTGACCACGTCGATCATCAGGTCCAGTTCCGGACCAATGGCCTCCCGCACGGCCTCCACCCGGGCCACGGCGTTGCGCACCATACCCCGGAAGGTCATCTTCTCCAGTCCCCGCCCCTCGGCAAAACTGGACGCACCAAAATCCCCAAAGGGATAGAGGCGCAGGGCGGTAAAGCCCTCCTCCACACGGGCACAGGCCTGTTCGGCCAGTTCCTCGGGCGTGCTGCCGCTCAGGTGCGTGTACAGGCGCACCTTCTCTCGCGTGGGCCCGCCCAGCAAAGAGTGCACCGGCAGTCCAGCGGTTTTGCCTTTGATATCCCACAGGGCCATATCGATGGCCCCGATGGCGGCCATGGTGTCGGCCCCGCCGCGAAAGACGCAGCGGCGGAACATGTGCTGCCAGTGCCGCTCGATGTGCAAAGGGTCCTTCCCCACCAGATACTCGGCGCAATAGCGCGCCGCTGCTATAGGCGTAAAGGGCGTGCCTCCCGTGCCGCTGGCGGGATGGAGCTCGCCGACCCCCGTGATTCCCTCGTCGGTTTGCACCTTGACGTACGTGAAGCGACTCGCCCGCAGCACCTGTATCTCGGTGACCTTCATCGTTCCCCCTTTCATCTCATTCAGCACCGATACCCTCGTGCATTGTAGCAGGATGGTGCGTGGACAACAAAGGGCTGGCACCCCGTCGTGAACATATGGGCTTGGTTGACCAAGGGCGGGTGCGCAAGCATAGGCCTCCGTGAATTCGATGCGGCAGGAATGTCTCAACCCCCGGAATGAATCCCGGGTCTACGAGGAAAGGGGGCGTTGAAAACGGGCTGTGAGGCAGAGCGCGTCGCCAACCTGCCTCCTGCAGATCCCCGCCTTTTGACGCTCCTCCCCTCTCGCCTATACTCCAAATAGCAAGTTGACACCCAATAAGCATCCTATGCACTGTCAGGAGAAGATCATGATCGTAGAGATGGAAACGGGCGCCACACAGGAACAGATCGACCGCGTCATCGAGCGCGCGAACAGTTACGACTTTGATACCCAGCTCAACATAGGCACGGAGAAGGTGGTCATAGCCATCCTGGGCGGCGATACGGGCCGCGTGCCCACGGAGAATTTCGCCGTACTGCCCGGCGTAGAATCGGTGACGCGCATCATGCGCCCCTACAAGTTGGCCTCGCGCACCTTCAAGGATGGATCCACGTTGGTCAAGGTAGGGGACGTCACCATCGGCGGGCCCCAGGTGGTCATCATGGCCGGTCCCTGTTCGGTGGAATCGCGGGAGCAGTTGTTCTCCACGGCGCAACGCGTCACCAGCACGGGGGCCAGCATCGTGCGCGGGGGCGCTTTCAAGCCACGTACCTCACCGTTCAGCTTCCAGGGACTGGGCGAAGAGGGGGTGGAACTATTGAACGAGGTCAGCGAAGAACTGAGCGTGCCCGTCATCAGCGAGATCATGGATCCCCAGTACCTGGACCTGATGGTGGACGACGTGGATATCCTGCAGATCGGGGCCCGGAACATGCAGAATTATACGCTGCTGCAGGCGGTGGCCAAGAGCGGAAAACCCTGTATGCTCAAGCGGGGATTCACGGCCACGGTCGAGGAATGGCTGCAGGCGGCGGACTATTTGCTGGCCGAGGGGGGCGACCAGGTCATCCTCTGCGAACGGGGCATTCGCACCTTTGAGCAGAGTACGCGGTTCACCCTCGACGTCTCGTCCGTGGGGGTGGTAAAACGCAACTCGCACCTGCCCATCGTCGTCGATCCCAGCCACGCCGCCGGCCACTATGAGTTGGTGCCCGTGCTGGCGCGAGCGGCGGTCGCTGCGGGGGCCGATGGCCTGCTGATAGAGGTCCATCCCGACCCAACCAACGCCCTCTCGGACGGACTTCAGAGCCTGACCTTCAGCGACTTTGATTCGCTGATGGACCAACTCGAAGCCATTGCTCAGGCCGTGGGCCGCTATATCTAAAGAAAATCTGACCAGCGCAAGAATGCGCCGCCGTGGACCGGCGGCGCAGGATATAACAGATAGGCTGAATGTGCG
>JAWLEV010000145.1:0-3805 GCA_041685915.1 Anaerolineae bacterium
GGTGGAGGGGGCAAGGTGAAAGTTATAGGTAAATATATCATAGATGGCCTTTCCCGTACCGATCAGGAGCATGGTCAAACTGAGGGGCAGAAAGACCCGCAGCGGATCAAAGTACATGACGGCGCGAACGACCAGAGATAGGTAATTGTACGTGTCCACGATGGGATGAAAAGTTGATGTCCCGATGCGTTGGTGATAGGTGATGGGTATCCACTTGACCACGTATCCGTTGCTCAGAAAGGCCAGGGTGATGGTGCTCACCCACGAGTGGGTGGAGGGTAAGATGGGCAGGAATTCGAGAACTAGATCCCGTTTCATGGCCCTGAGCCCCGAGTTAAGATCGGGAATATCCGTACGGGTGAGATAGGAAGCCAGAGCCTTGATAAAGTTCTTGGCTGCCGAGCGTATCCATCTAAAGGTGCCCATCTCTCGTTCTCGGGCCCCGATGACCATGTCACAGTCGTCCAACGTATGGAGTATGGTCGGGATGGCGTCGACGGGATAGGTACCGTCGGCGTCGATCATCACCACATAGCGTCCCTTTGCCCGGCGGACCCCGGTGGTCCGCGCCGCGCCCGGGCCGCGGTTCTGCCCGTGGGTCACCAGGACGACGTCCGAACGCGCGCGACAAAGATCCCCGCTGTCATCCGTGGAGCCATCATCCACGACCAGTATCTCGTACGACCACTCGAGGGGCTCCATGGTAGCTACGAGATCGTCCAGGACACCTGCGATGGCTTCGCACTCATTATAAACGGGGATGACGATACTGACATCGAGGGAGTCCCTATGAGGTTGCTCGGAATTTGTTTTGTGGGCTGCTTCCATACTCGATCGCTATTTACAGGATTCGGATGAGTAAGAGATGTTGCCTCTCGTTGGCTATCTCCTGTTTTTCCGATATAATGATCTGCGGCCTCTGGCCAGTGAACTTGATATATATGGAGGTGTGGATGCGTAATCTTGGATATACCGTTATCATTTGTCTGTTTGTTGTATCCTCCGTCATTGCCTGTGGTTCAGAATCTACATCAACGTCGCCCGCATTAACCCCTACGCCTCTTTCCACAGATGTGCCCGTGTCGACGGCCACTACCTCACCCACGAACACTCCCTTTCCCACGCCGGCGGAGGCGGCCCCCGAGGAGACCTTTACCAGAGTAGGCAGCGTAGCCCAACTTGGTGGCCAGCACGACGTCTTGGGAAAAGCGATCGTAGCTGGTCTACAAACGCTGATTATACAGACCTTTACTTTTGATGGCAAGGGTCCCCAGGCAGATATTCGTCTGGTAAAGGGTCAGGATTATGCCGATCCTGCGGCCGTGCTCCTGGAACTTGAGAGCCGTCCCTATGAGGAAGAGTTTTTGCGATTGACTATCCCTTCCTCCGTTGGTCCGGGCGATGCCGACAGCATCGCCGTGTATTGTGACGAGACGGATGAAGTCTATGCCGTTGCCAGATTTCAGTGAGGGGAGATGATATTGGGTACGAGTATTCTTGTCGGCTTGTATGGGAGTGGGAAAAGAGATGGATTCAAGGCTATATAGAGCACTGCGGGGCGTCTATGGTGATTCGCCAGAACAATTGGACACTCAGGTTGCGCGCTATGAGCGGGGATTGGAGGTCTTTGCCGAGCGTTGTGGCCCGGGAGAGGTTGCCGTGTTTCGGGCCTCTGGACGGGTGAATCTCATCGGGGAGCATACAGATTATAACTATGGATTCGTGCTGCCCATGGCATTGGACAAGGATATCCTCATCTTTGCCAGACCCCGTAGTGATCGGGTGGTGCATTTGACGAATATTGAGGCTCTCTTTGGCGATAGAGAGTTCAGCATCTCCAAGGATATCCCCAGGCGTGCCGTGGGCGATTGGGCCAACTATGTACAGGGTGCTGCACAGCTATTGGAGCGCGAGTATGGACCCGGCCTGCAAGGATTCGATGCCTTGGTGCAGGGCGCGGCTCCCCACGGTGTGCCACGGGGAGCAGGACTTTCCTCCTCGTCGGCCCTTACAGTGGCCGCTGCAGCAGCATTGCTCGGCGTCAATGGGGTGGAGGTGGATGGTCCCTCCTTTGCCGAAGCCTGCAGCCGCGCCGAATGGTACGTGGGCACCCGCGGGGGTATCATGGATCACTTTACCTCAGTCTTGGCCAAGCAGGGGCATGCTCTCTTTCTCGATTGTTGCCCCGATGGTGAGGGGACCTATTCCTATCGGCACGTTCCCATTCCTGAAGGATATGCCGTGGTTGTGGTGGATAGTGGGGTGCGACACAAGAATACGGGCCCGCGTTTCAATCGGCGCGTGGTGGAAGGGCGTATCGGCGTGCACTTTTTGGAACAAGCATATCCGAATGTCACCTGCTTGCGTGATGTGCAGGAGATGGATTGGTCCGAGATCGCGCCACTGTTGCCGGAGGAGATCGACCGCCAGACGCTGGCCGATATGGGTATCGATCCCGAAGACATGCTGGACAGTGAAGTGCAATTGGAGACAGACGTTTTCTGTGTGCGTAAGCGCTGCCGGCACGTGGTCACGGAGAACGAAAGAGTTCTCTCAAGTGTCAAGGCGCTGGAAAACCAGGATATGGAGCGATTTGGAGAGTTGTTGCAAGAAGCCCATACCAGCGCTCGGGACGATTATGAGATCAGTATTCCTGAGATAGAGACCCTGGTGCGCCTGGCGGAAGGCGTTCCACAGACGCTGGGCGCTCGCCTTACCGGGGCGGGTTGGGGCGGGTGCATCGTGGTACCCATCGAGCGAGAGGGGGTGGATACTTTGCGTGAGGTGGTTGGGAAGGGGTATCGTGAAGAGACGGGACGCCAAGCGGAATTCTTTGTGTGTCGTTCGGCGGCTGGGGCGGGCGGCGTGTTGGAAGTATCGATATAGGAGATGAATGTTATGGAAGATGAGAACTTGGAACGTGTTCTGCAGCGGGCGGAGCAGATCTATTTGGCAGGGCATCATTGATCGGAGACCGTGGTGCTCGCCGTCGGCGAGCATTACGTTGGTCAGGTACCTGAGACCTTGGTCCGTATAAGTTGTCCCTTTGCCGGAGGTATGGGGTGTGATTACAAGGAGGCCTGTGGTGTCCTGAGTGGGGGTATCATCATCCTAGGTGCCCTGTGGGGGCGCGTTTCTCCCCAGGAGAACGATGACTGGATTCAGGATCTGACATGTCGATATCGGGATGCCTTTGCGGAGGCAAACGATGGCACCTCCACCTGTCAGATTATCCGTGACAGTATGCCAGAGGGGGACAAGCGGTGCCTCCCCATCGTTCGGAGGGGAATCGAGGTTCTCGTTCCTTTGATCGGGGAGGTCCTAGAGGACAATCCGCCTTTGGGCGATCTCTACGTCGGCGCCGAACATTTGGGGGAGGGGTGATGAGAAGGCGAGTGCAAGATTTGCGGCGTGTGTTGGAAGAGGAGGAGCTGTATGCCCTGTTGGTAACACAGGCGGAGAACAGGCGCTATCTGACAGGTTTTACCGGCTCGGCCGGGACGGTGCTGGTGACGGGACAGGAAACGTTGCTGGCCACCGATTTTCGTTACTATGAGCAGGTACAGGAGCAAGCACCTCACGTCGACTTGGTGCGCGTTGAGGACTCGACGCCCTCGGCCCTGGCACCACACATCGACGAGCTTGACATCCACCGGTTGGGTTTTGAGAGCCATGATATGACGGTGCGGGGTTACGAGCGCTGGCAGGAAGCACTATCGGGGGTCGAGTGGGAACCCACCGCGGATGTGGTCGAGGGCCTGCGTATGACAAAGGATGCGGAAGAGATAGGCCTCATCGAGGAGGC
>JAWLEV010000006.1:0-59524 GCA_041685915.1 Anaerolineae bacterium
CCTGCACAACGTGACGGTCACCGACACCGTCGGTGGCGTCGTCATGAGCGGCAGCCCCATCACGTTAGCCGTGGGGGCCGTCGATAACTTGACCTTCACTGCGACTTACACGGTCACCCAGGTCGATATCGACGCCGGCCGCTTCTCCAACACCGCCACGGCCGACTCCGACGAGTCCGGGCCCGTAAGCGACGACGAGGACGTGAGCCTGCCGCAGCCCCAGAATGCGTCGCTGAGCCTGCTGAAGAGCGGCTCCTGGGTGGACGATAACGGGGATGGCTATGCCGACGTGGGCGAGATCATCAACTACGCCTTCACCGTGACCAACACGGGCAATGTGACCCTGCATAACGTGACGGTCACCGACACCGTCGGTGGGGTCATCATGAGCGGCAGCCCCATCACCCTGACCGCGGGCGCCGTCGACAACTCGACCTTCACCGCCACCTACACCATCACCCAGGCCGATATCGACGCCGGCCACTTCTCCAACACCGCCACGGCCGACTCCGACGAGTCCGAGCCCGTAAGCGACGACGAGGACGTGAGCCTGCCGCAGCATCCCAGCGGCGACACCATCAAGGTCGCCCAACTGACCGGCAGCAGCACGACGATGAACAAGAACTTTTGGAAGGCGACCGTCCTCATCACCGTCGAGCCCGCCCTTGAGGGAGCGGTGGTCAGTGGCACCTGGAGCGATGGCACCGCCTTCAACTGCACGACCGACGTTTCAGGTGAGTGCACTGCTGTACTGAGGATCGGAACCGAGACATACTCCATCGCCCTCACAGTGGATGATGTGGCCCTGGCGGGCTACGAGTACGACTCCAGCGGTGTTACCACCATCACAGTGGAAAACACCGCAGAGACCCCAACCATGAAAGTCACCGACCTGAACGGCAGCAGCACGACCGTCAACCAGAACTTTTGGGAGGCGACTGTCCTCATCACCGTCGAGCCCGCCCTTGAGGGGGCGGTGGTCAGCGGCACCTGGAGCGATGGCACCGCCTTCGCCTGCACCACGGACGCTTCAGGTCAGTGCACTGCTGTACTGAGGATCGGAACCGAGACGTACTCCATCGCCCTCACAGTGAACGATGTGGCCCTGGCCGGCTACGCGTACGATCCCAACGGCGTTACCACCATCACAGTGGAGAATGCTGCAGAGAGCCCAACCATCAAGGTCGCTGACCTGACCAGCAGCAGCACGACGATGAACAAGAACTTTTGGAAGGCGAATATCCTCATCACCGTCGAGCCCGCCGTTGAGGGGGCCGTGGTCAGCGGCACCTGGAGCGATGGGACCGCATTCGCCTGCACGACGGATACTGACGGCCAGTGTACTGCCACGCTGAGGATCGGAACTGACACGGGCGAGATCACCCTCACAGTGGACAACGTTGCCCTGGCGGGCTATGCGTACGACTCCAGTGGCATGACCACCGTAACAGTCAATAAACCTTAACACTCCCACCCTCGTCTTACCGCCCGGTGGCGGGCACCCCTCGCCACCGGGCGCTGATTCGCTCTTTTCAGGATCGCACACTTTTCTTGTACCATAGTAGTCTAAGGTGATGGTGCGCTATGGATAGACGAAAGCGGGTAGTTGTCTACGGCAGTTCCCTCCATATGGCGGGGATAACGGCCAGCTTGACAGCGGACACGGGGCTGGCGGTCATCCGTATCAACCCCGGAGATCCCGGTGCCCTACAGCGCTTAAAAGAACGCAATCCAGCCGTCATCATCTTTGATATGGGAGACACGGACTTGGGCCTTGACATCGACCTGTTGCGCGACCAACCGTGCATGTTGTTGATCGGCGTGGACGTCTCCAGCGACGAACTGTTGATCCTGTCCAGCCAGCCGGCGCAGGCACACAGCGTGTCGGACCTGGTCGATATCATTCGAGGCCAAGATTTAAACGCGGAAAAAGTTATGTGAGAGAGTCCAATTGGAGAGGTAAAAACATGATCATCAACCAAAAGACCTTAATGCGGGGGGCTGTCCTTGCGCTCTTGGCGTTGTCTCTAGCGACATGCACCGCAAAAACCGCCCCGACGGATACACCTTCTCCCACTGCGACGACGCAGCAGAGTCAGTTCTCTGACCCCTTTGCCTACTGTGCAGCCATCGGCACCATCGATGCACCGGATGAACGATACGTTGGAGAGGCAGTGCCCGAGGCGATCATCAGGGATCTGAGAGAAAAAGTAGAGATCGCCGACGACGCCCCAGATGACTGGATTGTGTCAGGGACGGTATGGCGCTGTATGGACGGCCAAGTATGGGCCTGTTTCGCAGGAGCCAACCTGCCCTGTTCAGAGAAAGCGGACCCCAGTACCACACCGCAACCGGAAATGGAAGAATTCTGTGCAGAGAACCCGAATGCCGGTACCATTCCAGCGGCCGTCACCGGTCGTGGCACGATCTACGAATGGCGCTGCGTGGACGGCACCGCCCAAGTGGGCGAACAGATTCTTGAGCCAGATGCCCAGGGCTTTTTATCCGACTTTTGGTATAAGCTGAGCCCTGAGTGAGTTCTTGAGGCGACAAGTCGACCCGTCAATCGCCTCTGCGGTAGTGGAGGATCTCTTGCGGGTACGTACTCGCCTGAGCCCGCCACCAGGCATCGAGCCGCGCCTTCATATCATCCCTAACTTTCCGATAGTCGGGATCGTCGAAGACGTTCCGCACCTCCACCACCTGGTCCCGCAGATCGTACATCTCATACAGAGCATCCTCCGGTCCCTGAGCGAGGCGAATGAGCTTCATTTCCTCGCAGCGACACATGGTCAGGTTACGTAGGGGATCGGCGCCGATGATAGAGTACGTCTCATTTTCCCACTCGGTATCCCCCTCTCCCAATAGAGACGACAGCGAGCGGGCCTCGATCCCTTCCTGCTGCCCCCCCTCATCCCCCGCCGTATCCAGCACCGTGCCATAGAGGTCGATGATGTTAACGACCTCACGGCGCTGGAGCCCCTTTATCGAGCTCCCGGGCGGCTTGATAAGCAGGGGAATCTTGCAGCACGAATCGTACATCTGTCCCTTGAAGAACAGCCCATAGGCGCCGTTGTGATCGCCATGATCGGCCACAAAGATGACCAGACTGTCCTCCCACAAGTTCTCCTGCCGCAGGTGATCGACCAATTGTCCCAGATAATGATCGATCATAGAGATCTGCCCATAGTAAGCGGCGATCAGTTCCCTGTACGTATCGCGATCCCAACGCTCCCTGAAAGACCGGGCACGCTCCCGACAGGTCTCGTCAAAGATAGGGTTATCCTCCATCTCCGCCTCGAATTGCGCCGGCAATTCGATCTGCTGCGGATCATACAGTTCGCCCCACGGTGCGGGAACAGCAAAGGGCTGATGGGGCCCGAAATAGGAGACAAAGAGGAAAAAGGGCTTCTCACGCGTCCTCTCGCTCAGATAATGTACTGCCTCCCGCGTTACCCACGGGATATCGTGCTCCTCTTCGGAGCGAAAGTTACTGCCCAGAATAAAGCGGTACCAATCATCCTCTTTGAAAGCGCTCTCATCCTCGTCGAACAGCTCGACCGGATCTCTGGGCCCCGCGAATCGCTGCCTTAGCCAATGGATATAATCCGAGTATTTGTCATCGTGTGCATAGACTGAATAGGGGGCATCATGCAGCCGTTTCCAGTCAAACCCGAAACGTCCCAAATGGGGTACAAAGTGCAACTTGCCCACCATGGCCGTCTCATAGCCACGATCCCTCAGGCGGTGGGTCAGAAGTGGCACATCCCTCTTAAAGGGCATCCAGTTGCCAACCACGCCGCAGCCCGGAGGATACATGCCGCTCTTTAACGCAGCGCGCGAGGGAGCACATACGGGCGATGCGGCATAGGCATTGGTAAAGCGCACGCCTTCCTCGGCGATGCCATCCAGGGTCGGCGTCTCAGGAAGTTCGCTCGCCCGCGAAAGGCAATCGAAACGATGCTGATCCACCATGACCAGGATGATGTTGGGCCGCTCTTCCGTCGTTTTCATCTTTTTTCCTTCGCTCTGCGGTCAACACCATCGGCCGCAAAGATCATTTCGTCGACTATTTGTTGCGTGAACTCACCATAGCCAACCAGTCCAACAGTTCACGCGTGACCTCAATGCTGAACTCGGCGTCCTCCTGCGAGGGGGCAATCCCCCGATGCACCACATTGTTGCGCAACGTGTTGAATCTGTCAAAGGCTTGCCAAAGGGCATAATTGTCACGCCTTAGACCAAATCCCGTATAGCGCTGCAACAGAGAGCCCAACTTGGAGAGCAAACTCTTGGTGGCAAGCAGGTGATCGATCTCCCGATCAGATTTCCTCCGACGCCGCATTCCGCGACTAAGTAGATTCGATGTCGCCGCCTCTATGGCCGTGTGACAGGTGGTGATGGCCTGCCGTGGAAAGCGCTCCACAAGGGCCCTCTCCGCCTCCATCAATAGGCTCCGCGCCAGGCTGACGGGCTCCTCTTCCCGCAACGATTTCTCCAACTCCTCATACCATGCCTCGTCCTGCTCCATCAAATCAAAGGTCTGATGATAGACCCTCTCCTCCCGTATCAGTTCCTCCTGTAAAGGGTCCTCGACAAGCACGGCGCCACTATCGCTGCGGACGGTCACGTCGATATCCTCACGCCATAGATCAAAGACCTGATACAGGCGCGCCCGACGGCGCACCAGGGCGATGAGGTTGTTGAACACAACCAGGGCCATCTCGGAAAAGCGTTGTCGGACGGGCGACAGCGCCGATTCATCCCGTGGATCTATGTCATCAGGCAAAGGCTGGATGACGGTGGCCCCCGAATTGACCGAACCAAGGGAGGCCACGTTGCGCCCAAAAACCACCCGTAACACAAAGGGATGATCGTACCAGGTGTAGGAGGTGAATCCCTCCCCTTCCCCTCCCTCGGGGATGGACTGCGCCAACTCGGGACGCGAGGTGATAGTCAGGAAACGATTGAAGGAGCGGTCAGAGACGACGACATCCACCGATCCCTCATCGGTCCTGACGGTGTAGGTCCCTCCCCGGAGGGCAAAAGGTAAACTCGCAAAAGCCAGCAACATCGCCATAGGATCCTCTCATCAGATAGGATAGTTCGTTGGGGTACTCTGACTGGCCACACGCTAATAGTCGGTCGGATCGACAGATTTCCTCTGCTCCTTGAGCCGACTGCGGTGGTGCTTATCGTGCAGTCGGCTCTCCTTGACATATTGGGGCACACGTGTCGGCACGCGCTCGGACGGCGTCTCCAACCCCTCCTTCAACACCTCTTTGAATCGCTCGATCACATTCTTTCGGTTACGCCACTGGCTGGCGGTGCCCTGAGACACGAGATGAAGCACACCATCGCTGTCCGTATAGCGCCCCAGCTTGCGCAGCAGTAGATCACGCTGCGCGTCGGACAATGTGGAGGCGTTCTCTATATCGTAAAAGAGCTCCACCCGCGTGGCCGTCTTGTTGGCTCTCTGCCCACCAGGACCCCCCGAACGCGAAAAGTTGAATTCCAACTCGCTCACGGGAATCGTCACCTGATCATCTATCTCTATATATCTATCCACAAGCATCCCTCCCAAAAATCTACTACCCGAGGGATCTGAACCCCCCTGAAAAAAGAACGTCTTTCATTACTAGTCTATCACAAGGAGAGACAGAGAAAAAGCCCGCGCCGCTATAACTTGCTCCCTCACCGCCTTTGTGTTATCTTGATATCGAGCATCCCAACAAGTACCCACCACAAGGAGAAATCATCATGGCAGCCATCGAGGTCAAGCCAGGGATATTCTGGGTTGGCGTGAACGACCGCACGACCGATCTTTTTGAGGGCCTGTGGCCCATCACCAACGAGGGCGTTTCCTATAACAGTTACCTCATCCTGGATGAGAAAAAAGTACTCGTCGATCTGGCCAAGGACCACCAGGTCAGCGCGTTCCTGGAGCAGATTCGGGGCCTCGTCGATCCCGCCGAACTCGATTATATCGTGATTAACCACATGGAGCCCGATCACACGGGACTGGGGCGAGTGATAGAGCGGGAGGCTCCCAACGCCACCTTTTTGTGCACCGAGAAGGCAAAGGGGATGCTCGAGGCCTTTTATCACATCACGGACAACGTGCGCGTGGTCTCCGATGGCGAGGAACTCGCCATCGGGGAGAAGACGCTGCAGTTCTTCAGCGTACCCTTTGTCCATTGGCCCGAGACCATGGTCACCTTTGAGCAAACCCAGCAAGTGCTGTTCTCCTGCGATGCCTTTGGCGGCTACGGCGCCCTCGCAGGCAGCCTCTTTGACGATCAGTGCACGTACCTGGATCACTATATCCAGGAAGCCCTGCGCTACTATGCCAATATCGTGGCCCTCTTCAGCCGCCCGGTACTGAGAGCCATCGACAAGCTGCAGGGATTGGATATCGACGTGGTCGCCCCCTCCCATGGGCTGGTGTGGAGGCAGGAGCCCGAGCGTATCATCCAACTATATCAGCAGTGGGCCAAGTACACCTCGACCGGAGGCGAATCGGGGATCACCCTCCTCTATGGCTCCATGTACGGCAACACCGAGAGGGCCATGAACGCCGTAGCAGAGGGCATCTCCAGGACAGGTCTACCGCTAAAGATATTCGACGCATCCAGGATCGATGCCGCCTACGTCCTGTCCCATCTCTGGTCCCGCCGAGGTATCGTGGTTGGGGCGCCGACCTACGAGAGCGCCATGTTCCCCCCCGTCAAACAAACCCTGGACATCGCAACGGAGAAGCGGATCACTAACAAAAAGGTCGCCTATTTCGGCAGCTACGGATGGAGCGGCGGCGCGCGCAGGGACCTGGAACAACTGGCCGAAAGCCTCGACTGGAACGTGGTGGATACCCTGGAATTCAGGGGCGCCCCCTCAACAGACGATCTGGACGCAGCCCAGGCCCTGGGCGAGCGTTTCGCAAGAAATGTCGCAGAGGTGTGACGCCCGCCAAAGCCCTTCCTGCTGCCATGCATCATACGGCATCGCCCATATCCCGGACGGAGAACAGAACTATCCATGACCCTGTATGAGCGGGTGGGCAACATCCACATACACACCATCCATTCCGATGGCACCGGCGATTACCATCAACTCGCCGAGATCGCCAACGACGCGGGGCTCGACTACCTCATCGTGACCGATCACAATTTTCATACATCAGAGAAAGAGGGGTGGTATGGGGCAACCCTCGTGCTCACGGGGGAGGAAGTACAGGATCCCGCCCATGCCGCGGAGAATCATTACCTGGTCCTTGACGCGAATCGCACCATGGCCCCCCATGCTGGCGATCCTCAGCGATTGATCGATACCGTACAGCGTCACGGAGGCTTGGGCTTTATCGCCCACCCCTACGAGCACAGTGGGAGATTCATCGACGAACCCGAGATCAACTGGAACGCATGGCACGCCGAGGGATACGATGGCCTGGAGATATGGAACTATATGTCCGAGTTCAAATCGTATCTGAACGATCCTCTCACAACCCTCCTGTACGCTCTGATGCCCCGTCTGGCCATTCGCGGTCCCTATCCCGAGACGCTGGATAGATGGGATAAACTCTTGGCCGACGGTAAGGTATGGGCCATCGGCGGATCGGATGCCCATGGGAAAACGTACCGCATGGGACCCTTTAAGCGTCAGGTCTTTGCCTACAGGCATCTTTTTCGAACCGTCAACACCCACGCCCTGCTCTCCGCCCGCTGGAGCGGCGATGCGACCCGGGATGCACAACACCTCTACACAGCCCTGGAGCAGGGGCGTTCCTTTATCGGCTACGATGCCCTGGCCCCCACCAAAGGTTTTCGCTTTCATGCACAGCATGGCGAGAAAAGATACACCATGGGAGATGAGATCGCCGCCCGTCAGGAGGTCCACTTTCAGGTATCCACGCCAAGCGCCGCACATCTGCGGCTTATACATAATGGCTCCTGTGTGGCCGAGAATGAGGGAGACCATCTGATGTATACCAGCCGCTCTCCCGGCGCTTACCGCGTGGAGGCCCTCAAAAGACATCTGGCTGTGGAGCGTGGGTGGATATACAGCAACCCCATATTCGTGACGACTTAGAAGACACAGACATCTGCTTACCTACTGTTGAAGGAGGTTATCCATGGGTTACTCGAGACCAAACATCGTCTTTATCTTTACCGACCAACAGCGTTGGGATACCCTGGGCTGCTACGGCAACGAGCGCGATCTGACCCCCAACCTGGACGAGATGGCCCGGGAAGGCGTGCGCTTTGACCAGGCCTTTACGGCCCAACCCGTCTGCGGCCCCGCACGCTGTTGCCTGCAGACCGGCCTGTATCCGACAAGCGTCGGCTGTTTCCGTAATGGTATCCCCCTCCCCCTCGACACCACGACGCTGGCCCACCGCTTCAAAGGTGTGGGATACGAGGTGGCCTACATCGGCAAATGGCATCTGGCAGGGACCCGTGACGAGCCCGTACCCGAGGAAAGAAGGGGTGGCTGGACCGACTTTTGGCTCGGCGCCGACCTGCTAGAGTTCACCTCCTCACCTTATGGCGGTGGCTATTACGACGCAAATAACGAACTCATCCCCTTTGACGGTTATCGCGTCGATTCGCAGACCGACCATGTCCTGGAATATCTGCGAAACCGCGAGAGGGAAGAACCCTTTTTCCTTTTTGTCTCCTATCTGGAGCCCCATCATCAGAACGACCAGAACCGCTATGTCGCGCCCAAGGGATACGCGAAGCGCTACGCCGATTATGATCCACCCAAGGATCTTGTGGGACACGAGGGAGATTGGCAGGAGAACCTAGCGGATTACTATGGTATCTGTGCCAACCTGGACGAGAATGTGGGACGCATCCGGAAGACGCTGGAGGAACTGGACCTGACCGAGAACACCATCGTCTTCTACACCAGCGACCATGGCAGTCACTTTCGCACGCGTAACAGTGAGTACAAGCGCTCCTGCCACGAGGCTTCCATCCACATCCCCATGATAGCCTGGGGACCGGGATTCGACAGGGGCAGCGTCGTCCACGACCTGGTGAGCCTTGTCGATCTCCCACCCACCCTCTTACATGTGGGCGGCATCCAGATCCCCGACGAGTTTCACGGACGCAGTCTGATCTCCCTGATAGAGGGCAAGGCCGAAAAATGGCCGGAGGAGGTCTTTGTGCAGATCAGCGAGTCGCAGGTGGGACGCGCTGTCCGCACCAAACGCTGGAAATACTGTGTGGACGCGCCCGACGCCGACGGCTGGGACGATCCAGACAGTGAGGTTTATGAGGAGCAGTATCTTTACGACCTGGAGGTGGACCCCCACGAGCAGAACAACCTGGTAGGAGACCCCCGATACCGCGCCACTGCCGACGAACTGGCGGAAATCCTCGTCCGCCGCATGGTCGCCGCAGGCGAAGAGGCACCTCGAATCATCCAAAAATGAGGAAAAGGGCTAAACAGATCGCCTGATAGCCCCAACACCCATACCGGTTGGGGCCATCAGGCCGAGAGAAGGAGCTCGACAAGATCCAGCATCAGTAATGAACGGCCTGAAGGAGGGGGCGGAATTTATAATTATAAAAGATGAGTCCCTCTTCCCCCTCTTCCCGAATCTTGCGCGTCACCATCTCCACCGACATACCCACGTATACGTCGTCCTCCTCCACGTCGGTGAGTTGGGCCGTCACGAGAGGCCCCTCGTCAAGCTTGATCAGGGCCACCAGATAGGGAGTATATTCCTCAAAACCCTCTGGCGCAACGTACACGGTGGAAAAGGAATACACTTCCCCCTTTCCACTCAAGTCCAGGGTCGTCTTGGCCGGTCCGCCGCATGCAGGGCAGACATCACGCGGTGGAAAAAGGGTCTTTCCACATCGGGGACAAATCTCCCCTTTGAGACCAAGACGTTGTTCTCTCGTGCGCCAATAGGATGCAAAACCACTCATCATATACCTCCAGCTATTACTAAAAGCTCCGCTCTAAAATATGTGTCACGGCCACGGCGCCGCTCCCACCGATATTCTGCGTCATGCCGAACCGACACCCCAGCAACTGATTCTCTCCCGCCTGACCCCGAAGCTGCTGCACGGCTTCCACGACTTGATAGACTCCCGTCGCTCCGACGGGATGTCCCCGAGCCTTTAATCCTCCCATGGTACAGATAGGGATGCGTCCCTGCAGTGAAATCTCGTCCTCCAACGCCAGCCGCACGCCCATCCCTCTTCCAGCCAACCCCACGGCCTCCAGGGACAGGGCCGCCATGATGGTAAAAGCGTCGTGAAGCTCAAAAAAGTCCACGTTCTCTGTCTTCACTCCTGCCTGAGCCAGGGCCCGCTGCGCTGATAGATGAGCGGCGCGCAAAAAGAGCAGCTCATCCCGATCATGCAACGCCACCGAATCCGTGGCCATAGCCGATCCAGCGATGCGCACCCCTGCCAGCCCGTGGGCGCGCGCGAAATCGGTAGGGGCCAGGACCACCGCCGCCGCCCCGTCGCCGATGCCTGAGGAGTCAAAGAGACTGATGGGTGCAGATATCATCTTGGCGTTGGCAAAAGCCTGAGGACTGATGGGTCTCTGAAACATGGCATGGACATTATTGAGGGCGTTGCGGTGTGCGGTGATGGCAAACCCCGCAAAGTCGTTGTGCGCATAGCCATATTCGTGCATGTAGCGCTGCATGAGCAGGGCGTTCAAAGCCACAAAGGAGATGCCGTGTTGGCCCTCATATACGGCGTCGGCCGCCGAGGCCAATGCCGTGGTCGTCTTATCCGACGTGGCCTCTGTCATCTTTTCCACGCCGCAGGCCACGACGATATCACACATACCACCCGCCACGGCCAGGTAGGCCATACGCAAGGCCGCTGCGCCGGAAGCGCAGGCTGCTTCGACCTTCAATGCCTCCACGCCTCGCAGTCCGGCATAGTCGGCGATCAACGCACCTACGTTCTCCTGCTGCAAAAGTTGCCCGGAGAGCATGTTCCCAACATATAGGGCTTCAGGGCGCTCTATCCCCGCATCCTCCAGAGCAAAAAGGACGGCATCCGCCCCCAAATCCCTTAGCGATCTGTCCCAGTGCTCTCCAACCTCTGTCTGACCAATGCCGATGATGCTCGTATCTCTCACTATGTTTCCTCAATGCATACGCAATTTTTTTCGATAACGAACGTACGTCCCATAATCGATCTCGCGGCGTCGATCGACATATTCCTGCGTCTTCGGTGCTCGCTGCACGCGAGAAGTGAGCCGATGGGTAGCGCGCCAGCAAAAAGCGTCACTGCCCGCCCCCGATCCAAAGGAGACGTGCAGGATACGCTGTCCGACCTCTGCCACATCCAGGGCTGCGCTCAATCCAAGCAGCGAGGACCCCGCATAGGCGTTGCCGATATCGTCGACCAGCAGCCCCGGAGCGATCTGCTCTCGCGAAAAGCCCAACGCGGTGGCGATGCGCGTGGGGAAACGCACGTTTGGCTGATGAAATACAGCCAGGCCAAAATCCTCGGGAGGGTATCCCAGATCCTCCATGAGCCCCTCGGCAGCAGCCTGAGAATGCCGAAAATACGCCGGTTCACCGGTGAAACGCCCCCTATGTTGAGGATAACGCTGGTGCGGACGCCGCCAAAAGTCGGGCGTCTCGGTGGCGTAGGAAAAAGAGCCCTCCAGGATGGCCAGGCTCTCTTCCGCCGGTCCCAGCAGGTATGCGGCACCTCCCGCCGCCGCCGTGTACTCTAGAACGTCGCCGGGACGTCCCTGGGCCGTATCCATCCCAATGGCCAGGGCATAGTGGCCCATGCCTGAACCCACCAGGGCGATGCCGGCCTGCATGGCCTCCGTGCCCGCCTTACAGGCAAACTCCCAATCGCCGCCCAGGGTTTCTGGCGTGGCGCCGATGGCCTGGGCCACGATCATCGAAGTGGGCTTGACTGCATAGGGATGGGACTCGCTGCCCACCCAGACGGCAGCGATTTCTGCAGGGTCGATCTGTCCGCGACGCAGAGCGTTCCTGGCTGCCTCCATGGACATGGTCGCCGTGTCCTCGTCGGGACCCGGCACAGACTTTTCTGTGACGGGCGTTCCTCCCTCCTCGCCGTGCCACACGCGTCGAACTTCTTCCGCGGGCAGCCGGTAGCGAGGCACATAGGCCCCATACCCCACGATCCCCACGTCGCGAACGGGTCTCATAGCCACAGCCAGCTCCCTCTCATACCTCCTCACCTTCCTGCAACTTTTTCAAAATGGCCTCGGCGCGATCCAGGCGCACTACCCCCTCGGCCACCATACGTTCGGCCACCGCCGCCACCTGTTCTTCTACGGCCCCAGCGGCCATGGCCAACTGACGGGCATGAAGCTTCATATGCCCCTGCTGTATACCCTCCATAGCCAAAGCACGGAGGGCCGCCAGATTCTGGGCCAATCCCACCGAGGCCATCACACCGGCGAGTTCCCGAGCGCTAGACACACCTAGCACCTCAAGGTTCAATCGCGCCTGAGGATGCGCCTTGCTGGCCCCTCCCACGACGCCCACCGCCATGGGAAGCTCGATGGAGCCCACCAGATCGCCCTCCGCATTCCGCTCCCAGGTGGTCAAAGGCCCGTATCCTCCGCCGTGCGAGGCATAGGCGTGAGCCCCCGCCTCAAGGGCTCGCCAGTCGTTGCCGATGGCCAGAGCCACGCCGTCTATGCCGTTCATGATGCCCTTGTTATGCGTAGCCGCCCGATAGGGATCGCAGACGGCAAAGGCATAGGCCTCCAGGATACGCCGTACCCCCTCCTCCCCCGTGAATCCATGGGTAGCCAGGGCTTCCTGAGGAACGACACAGCGTGCGCGGGCCAGACGGCGATCCGCCAGGTTGGAGAGGATGCGCAGCACCACACGGCCGGTGGTCAGATCCTCCACCAGCGGCGCCACAGCCTCCACGGCCGTGTTTACCGTGTTCGCGCCCATGGCATCACACGTATCGTAGATGAGGTGAGCGACAAGCATGGGCCCCGCCGGGCTGTGACAGAAAGAACGCACCTTCAGATCCTTGGCCCCACCTCCCATATCCACGATGACGGGATCCTGCTCGTTTGCTAGGGCCAGAATCTCCTCCTTTGCCGCCAAAAGGCGTAACCTCGCGGCCTCGGGATCGGCCACATCGACAATCTGCACCTGACCGATCATATGTGAGGGATCCACGACGGTGTGAAATCCACCCCCCTGGCGCGCCAGCTTGGCCGCATAACTCGCCCCCGCCACCACCGACGGCTCCTCTATCACCATGGGAATGAGATAGTCACGATCATCTATCAAAAAGTTGGTGGCAACACCCAGGGGTAGCGCATACGTGCCCACCACATTCTCGATCATGCGCTCGGCCTGCGCCAACGTCAATGAGATGCCATCCCGTAGCGCATCCCTCTCTTCTCCTGCGAGATCGGCAAAATCGCCAACACATTCCCACCGCTCCTCCGGCGATAGCCTAAAGAAACCCGGCAGACGAGAACTGCGCATCATACAAACTCCTTCTTGATCAAAACCGTCCAAAACCATCCGCAAACGCCCGACGTATAGCAAATTGTAGCATACGGGAACTATCAAAACCTATCATTTTGTCCCCAAAAACTATCAGAGGCGCGGAAACAAGAAGATAACAAGGGGAAAAGAGGATATGGACGGAGGCACAAGCCAAATGACGTTTCTGGAACATGAAAAAGAGGGGGAACAGATCGTACCCTGTTTCCCCTCTCGAGTTACCTGCTATGCCAATCTTCTATCTATTATCGAACGCGGTGTTCCCTACACGTTGCCCGACATTCCAGGCTCAAGCTCATCTCCCGCGCCTTCACCCGGGCTCGACGAATCGATAGCGCTCACCTGCCCCAGTAGGTGTACCCCCACCAACGCAGCCCAAAAGCCCGTGAAAAAGACGCCAATACCGCATACGATCACCCCCAGGCCACCCACCAGGCGGGCCACAATCAGCAGCAGGACGGCCACGATATAGTCACCCAGATTATCGCCGATGAAGCGGAATATCTCACCAAAGTGGAAGAAACTGGCAAACTCTTCCTCTTTAGCATAGTTTATCAGCGCGGCCGGAAAAACGAACGCCATGACCAGGCCCCATAGCGCCGACAAACACGAAGTCACCGCTGTACAGATGCCCGCTACCCCCTCCATGGCCCGCCCCGAGGCTTCATAACCCCCAATGGCCCCGATCACGGAAGAGAACCCCGTCAGTATGAGGATCGGAAGGGCATAGATGAGGCTGCCCAAAGCCACCATCAGTCCCCTGACCCAGTCGCCGCCCCAATCGTCCCACTGCGGAAGGGGCAACTCTTCCCCTCGTGAAACCCGTCTCAGGATTCGCAAGGTATAACCTACCACAACCAGCCCCGTAAACAGGTTCACCACGGGGATGATACTCGCCAGAACCAACAAGCCTCCGATGACCAGTTTCTCTACCCACTTTTCATCGTCGAACATGTAGGTGAACGCTCTTCCGATATCCATCACTCTCTCCTTTGCCTCACCGGCACCCGACCGATAGAAAGAACTACCAGATGCAAAGAACTAACAAACCATGTCGATTATACAGGACTTTGGGGCAGTTTTCAAAGCCAATCGATATCCTTTTTGCCACCCTGGAAGCGCCCCACAGCAAAATCCCTCTGCCATAACAGCGCCCGCCTACACCAGCAAAAGCCGACGCAGCAGAGCCATAGCGGCCATCTCCAGCAAAGCAAGCATCAACCCCACTACCAGATAGGGCACGACGTGCCACCAACGCCCGACGACCCCCCGCCTGTGCCATAGCAAAGACACCAGACAGGCATTCACGAGAGAAAAGACGAAAAATACAGCGGCTGTGATGAGCCAAAACCATAGGACATAGGGAGCAGAACGCCAATGCAGGATACCCATCACAACCAAAGCTCCTGCGACGGCCAAAAGAAAGAATCGCCACACCTCGTCCAGCACGCGCCGCTCATCTACCTCATGCCAGAAAGCCAGATGGTAGACGGGATAGAGCACGACGCCCAAGGTAAGCCCCATGCCCATGCCGCTGATCAACCGCATCAGATTGGACGGCCTGTAAAGGATGAATGAGCCGCCAATAGCAAAGAGAAAGGAATTCACCCCATCTATCACCCACAGACCGGCCAGGGTAGCCAAAATCAGCCCCATATGCCACGAAGGAAGCCTGGAGCGTCGTCCCTGTCCCATCGCCCACAGACCAAGTAGAGCCAACACCGTTCCCAGGAACATACCTGTACAACGAGCGCACAGCGGTAGTGGTCGTCCCTCAAACTGAAGGCAATGCGTGGCCACTTGATGGCATGCTCCACCTAGCAGAAAACGTATCAGGGATTGCAAGAGACTCATCCTCTACCTTTATATCACGCGGGAGTCATAAGAATTCTCCATATTGGGCGGATTGACCAACAGACGAGTCCTTCCTCCTACTCAGCAGGGAGAACCCGCACGCCTCCCAGGGATATGCGATTATCCTCCACATACCCTTCCTCCCCCAGCACATTTAGCCGTCTGCCATCGGCATCATACATACCCACCCACAGTTCGTACACCCCCGGCGGGGCATCGTTCTTTACAGTGAGTACATACTCGTCCTCGATGGTCTGCCCCCGGCGCCAGGTGGCCGTAGGACTGTCGCCCTGTTGCGGCCAGCCGTCCATCTGGGCCCAACAGTCCCCATCCTGATCCAGAATCTGGGTAAAGACGCTATAATTCTCCTGCACATCGCGCAGCGCCCGCCAGTAGAGTGTCAGATGAAATGTCTCGCCCGGAGAAGCCGTCGTGCGATCCAGTTCATAGCCGATTAGGGCGACGCGGTTCGCCAGATTTCGATGCATGGGGTTCGGGATGCCTTCGTGTTCCCTCGCCGGCAGCGCCATTTGCTCCAGGGTGAAACTATCTCCCAGATCGTTCCCCTTCCCATCCGTCACCTGTAGCCGCTTTCCTGTTTCCAAAGAATACAATCCCACCACAACATTTACCCTGGTGGGTGTCATGACGGCGGGTGGAACGGGTATAGCGTACGTGTCCTCGATAATATCGCCCGATTGCCAAAGAGTCGTCGGATAGGTGCCCCGTCCCGGATATATGTCACGCTGGGCAATGATGATGCCCTCCTCTGACACCAGGTGCAAGAAGACGCTGTAATTTTCCCCCATGCAACCCAGGGACTCCCAACACAACGTCACGGCAAAATCCTCGCCGGGCGTAATCGTCTCCTGATCCATCGTGTACCCCAAAAGGCGTATATTATCCCCAAACCTGATGTCTGTGCTCTGCTGCACGGAAACATCTTCCTCCTCCAACATGGGTGGAGGCGCATAAGCGGGACCAATCACGGTAAAGGGCATCGTGACCGCGATGACAAAAGAGACCAACACAACCACGGCGGGCAAGAGGGCGCGCCAGCGCGAGGAAAACAGTCCGCCAAGACCGATGCTCACCAGTAGATTGATGGCGATGAGCCCGGGAAAGATCAACCGCCCCTGACTGGCGAGGGTCAAGAGTGTCCAACGCACTAGGGAAATGAGCAATATAATGGGCCATAGAACGCTGAGACTCAACTGCAAGAGATGCACTTTGTGCAGATTGCCCGCAACTTTTCTGCGCCAGAGGGAAAAGGGAAGAAGAACAAGCCCGAGTACCGAAAAAAGGCCCAGTGTCCAATGTATCCACGCCGGCGGAAGCACATTGAGCCCTCCAAAGAAACCCCAGTAGGCTCTAACAAATCCCTTCCATTCCGCCAGGAGCTGCCAGAGCGTGGGGACAGGATGGCGTCGTCCCACGACGGCCAGAAATGCAGAAAAACCCAGGGGATCCCTGTAAAGACGCCAGTTACGATGATACCACCACCCCCCCAGCAGGATAGCAGGCAGAGTAACACAGAGCGTCGCCACAAACAGCATTCGCCACGAGCGATGCCTTCGGGCAACGATGAGAATCGTCAATCCCACCAGGGGGATCAGGCCCAAAGCGCTCACTTTGGCAAGGCTGGCCAGCCCCAATAAAATGCCCAAATAGACCCATTGTCTGGGACGGGGATGAGTGGCCACATATTTCGTCATGAGCACAAGGGCAAGAGCGGACAGCATAATCACCAGATTATCGTTGTTGACAGAGGCGGAGATGAAAAGGAACATGGGATTAAAAGCCGTCAATCCCGCCACAGTGAGGGCTAGTACTTTATCTCCCGGAAATACCTGCCGCGCGAGAAGGTAACCAGCCAAAACGGTTATGCTTCCCATGATCAGGGACATCCAGCGCACAATGCGTACGGCTAACGCGGTGCCCTGCAATCTAATCCCCTCACGTTCCCCATGGATGACCATGTTTACATTGCCATCGGCTCTGGCTACGCCAATGTCGGCATGGGGATTGACCCGGCGCACAGCGTGAAAATCGCTCGTATCGATGGGGAAGGTGATGAAAGCTCCCAGAGCATAGTACAGAGGCGGCTGGCTACCCTCCTGCCGCCACGGTCCGACCTGTTCGGGAGTCTGAACGGGCAGTCCGCGCCCCCGAGCAAGATGCCGGACAAAAGGATAGTGCCAAAACTCGTCGGAAGCCTCAAAGATAGGCGTCTTTATACTGTACAAGAAACCCGTGCAAAGGTACAGACACAGTAGCAACGCGATAGAGCCATGTCTTTTGCAAAAGATCCTCACATTTCCCCAAAGCGATGCGATGCCTCGTCCTCTAGCCGGCGATGACATGGCCATAGACCTCCAGGGTGCGCGCGGCGATCTGCTTCCAGTCGAAACGCCGAGCCAGGACTCTTGCCCTGCGGCCCAGTCGCTCCATTCGTTCCAAGTCGTCGGCCAGATGCGCGACGGCTTCTGCAAGTGCTTGAGGATCCCGGGGAGGAATCAACCAGATATTCTCCCCATGTTCCAAGTCCGGTAACTCTACCTGCGGATGGGTGCTCACAATAGGCATGCCGTGGACGAGGGCAGCCATCAGACTTCCTCGTCGAAAGGATACCCCATCTCGATAAGGCAACACACAGATATCCGCACTCGCAAAGCTGGCAGACACCTGCGACGGGGACACATACCCCGTCCATACCACGTATTCGTCCAGATTACGGGCTCGCACCACCGACTCGATGCGCTCCAAATAGGCTTGATTCGTGGGGTCGCTGGCTCCCACGCCCCCACCGATCATCAACAGGCACGCGTCACGCCCTTTCTCCCGCAGGATGGTTAGGGCCTCGATCAGTTCCTCACCCCCTTTGCTGGCATTCAAAAAACCGAAATAGCACAGCACCAACGCCGTCCTCGGCAAACCTAGATGCCGTCGCCATCCGTCGCGGTCATAGTTTTCTGGCAGGTGATAGGGAACGTTGCTGCCAATGGGAATAGTGACCAGATGGGAGACCCTCTCGTCAGAGGCGAGACGCGCACGATCCTCCTCGTTGGTGACGATGACAGCCTCAGAGGAATGGGCCAATTCCGCGTTCACCCACCAGCGCAGGGGCCCCGCCCTGGGAAAGAGGTAGGGGACCAACAGATCGTGAAAAGTCACTACAAAGGGAAGACCTGGAAAAAGACGGGGTAACAGATTAACGGCGGGATGCATACCATAGGCCGCCGTCTGATACTGGATATTCACAACATCGATATCGTGCTCGCCGAGCAGGCGACGGAGACCGCCATACAAGGGACGCCACCCCCAAGAGGAGATGGTAGGGTGCACACGAAGTCGATGCGTGTCTGCGCCTGTTTCCCGCGGCGCGGCCCGCGTAGAAGTCAATACATGCACGCACGCCCCTTTCTCGACCATGTGCTCGGCCAGGATCCGAGTAAAATCGGCCACGCCCCCTTCCATGGGAGGATACTCACCCGAGATTAGCAGTACATGCAGCGGGGACATCAGGCATCCTTTTCTACAAGCGCGCCCCGCCGGAGACCGGAGCGCAGCACTTTGGCATAAGCCCCGAGACGGGCCCTGCGCAGAGTGCGTCTGTGGCCCACCACATACTTTAGCCCCTCTTCCACCACCTGAAAGAAATAGGTACCAAGGATAAATAACCGTAGCGTTTCTGCCATCACCCGACTATGATGCTTCCGAAAGTAGAGAACTTTGCTGCGCTGGAAGTGGATGTGACGCTCCGCCACAACCTGATCGCTGCTCCGTCCTTCATAATGCACGACCACAGCGCGCGGAAAATAAACTACCCGCCAACCGGCGTCGACGATGCGGCGACACCAATCCAGTTCCTCGGAATACATGAAAAAGGCCTCATCCAGCGGCCCGACGGCGCGCACTACCTCGCGGCGCACCAACATGCAGGCCCCCGTGACCCAATCGACATCTTGCACCTCCTCGCCAGGAACATCCTGCACATAATACCTCTGTGCCCAACGGTTCTCGGGGAACCACTGCTGTAACAGCGTGCTTTCCATGAGAGCGGTCATGAAGGTGGGAAAGCGGCGACGAGAGGATTGGGGGCTGCCGTCCCCATACCGCAGTTGGGGGCCCAGGACGCCCACATCCGGATGATCCTCCATATAGTCCAACATTTTTGTCAGGGCATCGGCGACGATCCGTGTATCTGGATTGAGCAGCAGGACGTACCTGGCCTGGCAACGCCGCAGGGCCAGGTTGTTACCTCGCGTGAATCCCAGATTTTCAGAACTGGCGACAAGATCGACGGCGGGAAAACGATCGCGCACCATCTTTGGGCTGCCGTCGGAGGAGGCATTATCCACCACGTGCACTTTTGCCGTATACGATCCCAGATGCAGAATGCCCTCCGCATCCAGGCGGGCACCAGGTGCGCCATAGATGCTGTTCAGACAGTCTTCCAAGAGTTTGACCACGTTCCAACTGACAATGACGATCTCCAGATCCAGGGACATATCACGTCACTGCAAACAGGCGACAGGCATTCTCCCATGTATGACGAGCCAGTTCCTCCAAAGGCATATCCAATACCTGGGCCAGTTTCTCCGCCACATGGCAAAGATAGGCGGGTTCATTTCGATGCCCACGCTTGGGTACTGGCGCCAGATAGGGGCAATCCGTCTCTAATAGCAGCCGATCCAGAGGAACGTGCCGCACGATATCCGATAGATGAGAGACATTCTCAAACGTGATAGGCCCGGCCACTCCCACATAGAGATCTCTTTTTATGGCCCAGGCCGCCATCTCTGCGTCGGCCAGGAAGCAATGAAGCACCCCTCGCAGGTCCTCGGGCGCGCCGTCGAACATCCGTCGCATATCCGCGTCCGATTCGCGATTATGTAGAACAATGGGTATACTCAACTCGTGGGCCAACGCGAGAAAGCGTCCCAGAACGGCTCGCTGTATCTCCCGGGGCGATAAATCATAGTGATAATCCAGGCCGATCTCCCCCACGGCTACTACCTCGGGCTCTTCTGTCAGTTCGGCCAATCGCGCAAAGGCAGCCTCGTCCAGGCGATTCGCCTCCCCCTCTTCCAACATCATGGAGCGAGCCTCATGGGGATGCACGCCAACCGTGGCCCATACGCCCTCATGCTCCCGAGCCAGAGCAAGGGCCTCCTTGCTCTGGCCCAGATCAGAGCCACAGGTGACCATGCGGGTCACCCCCGCGTCCCGCGCGCGGGCTATGACGCCCCCACGATCCTCCTCAAAGCGGAAAGACTGGAGATGTGTATGGGAATCAAAGAACCTCACGCAAGCCCTGCCAATTGGAGACCCTCGGCCAAGATATCCTCCACCCTGTCTTCCTCCGTCGTCTCGCAATATACACGGATGACAGGCTCCGTACCCGAGAAACGGATCAGCAACCAGTCATCGTTTTCCAGTACAAAACGATAGCCATCCGTCGTATCTACCTCACGCACCTTGATGCCCGCGATGGTGGACGGATCGGCTTTATCGATACGCTCCCTGACCGCAGGCTTGTCCTCAGGGGGCATCCGTTGATCGACACGATCATAATAGTGGGGGCCGATCAACGAAAAGATGTGCTCTATCAACTCCGCGGGCGACATGTCCATCTCCACCATGAGGTCCAGAAGGAACAAGCCGGCCAGGATGCCATCCCGCTCGGGGATGTGATTATGGAAAGCAAAGCCTCCGCTTTCCTCCCCACCCATGATGGCGTCCACGCGAAGCATCTCTGGTGCCACGTACTTGAATCCCACCGCCGTCGTATACACGTCCACATCGTATCGCGCCGCCAACTTGTCCACCATGACGCTGGAACTGACCGTCCGTACCAGGGGACCCCGAAAGCCACGTACCTCCAGGAGATAGAAGGCCAGCAAAGCATAGACTCGCAGTTGATCTACAAAGTTGCCCTTTTCATCGGTGAATCCGATGCGGTCGGCATCGCCATCGTTGGCCAATCCGACATCGCCTCCCCACTCGCGAATGGTCTGTAAAAGCACCTGCAGATTATCAGCGATGGGTTCGGGACGCACCATCTCGGGAAAAAGCACGTTACGCTCTCCATGTACCTCTTTGACGATGGTCTCTCCGCCAGATAGTATCTTGGGAAACCATCCCTGCCCGGCCCCCCACATGGGATCCACAACCACCCGTAGACCTGCATCGATGATGGGTTGCACGTCGATGAGCCGATCGAGTTGTTCCATATAGGGCGTCTCGACATCTATTCCCTGTATCAACCCCTTCTTTACTCCCTCGTCATAGTCCAACCGTTCAATCCGTGACGCCTCCTGATTCGCGCGAATCCGTTCCTCAACCCGAGACAGTGTCTCTGGAGACGCCGCGCCGGCATAGGAGGAACGCAGCTTGAAACCATTATCCGTTGCCGGATTGTGGCTCGCCGTGATCCAGATACCTCCCGCCGTCTCATAGGGCAATATGGCATATGAAAGCACAGGCGTAGGTGCCGCCTTGTCGGCCAGGTAGGCCTTTATACCGTTACCGGCCAGCACCTCGGCCACCGCGCGGGCGAAATCCTCTGAACGGTAACGCATATCGTAGCCGACGATCATACCCCGATCTGCCAGCCCCTCGGAAGTAAGATAATCCGCCGTGCCCTGGGTGCAGTAACGCACATTCTCAAAGGTATAATCCTCGGCTATGCCCGCGCGCCATCCGTCCGTACCGAACGTTATCTCGGTCATCCTTTTTCTCCTTTGCCTCATCAAATCATTGGGGTCAGATGATCGTCTCGCCCGTCTCCAACTTTGTCTTTACCACTTGGATCATGATCCACCTTCATGTGGGTCCATTCTTCAAAGGTTACCTTGGGCTCCCAATCCAGCTCGCGACACGCCTTGGAAGCATCTCCTGCCAGATCGATCACGTCCACCGGCCACAGAAAGCGAAAATCCGCACTCACATAATCCTCATAATCCAGATCCACGTAACTGAACGCCGTATCCAATAATTCGCGCACAGAATGCCGCACGCCCGTAGCGATGACAAAATCGGCCGGATCATCCTGCTGAAGCATAAGCCACATGGCACGCACGTAATCGCCCGCAAAGCCCCAGTCGCGCATGAAATCCAGGCCCCCCATGGCCAGATCATCGGCCTGCCCCAACTTTATCTTGACCACATTATACTACAGGTCACCTTGCGGGTGACGAACTCCAAGCCACGCTGGGCGACTCATGGTTGAACAGGATGCGGGAGACGGCAAACAGGTCATAACTCTCGCGATAGTTCACCCTGATCCAATGTCCATAGACCTTGGCCACGCCATGAGGGCGTCGTGGATAAAAGGGGATCGTCTCCCGCTGGGGTATCTCACACACCTTGCCAAACATCTCACTGCTACTCGCCTGACAGAAACCGATAGAGGGATCCACCAGGCGAATGGCGTCCAGCATTCGCCTGACGCCCAAACCTGCGAACTCGGCCGTGAGCACGGGTTCCGCCCAGGAGGTGGGCACAAAGGATTGGGCAGCCAGGTTATCCACCTCTTCCGGTTCCTGATCTCGCAATATCTCTATCAAGGAGACCTGATCTAGGAGATCATCCTGTACCGGCGTCACCTCATCCATAATGTGCTCGAGGCGCTGAAAATGGGGCGTGCTGACACGGCGCACCATGCCCACCACCTTGTATCCCTCTTTCAACAGGAACTCGGCCAGATATGATCCGTCCTGCCCCGTGATACCCGTGATAAGGGCCGTCTTGCCCATACCTTCTCCGCTACTCCTCTGCCACCCGCTCTCGCCAATACGCTAACGTATCGCGCAATGTCTGTTCCAATCTATAACGCGACTCCCACCCCGTCGTCCGCGCAAAATGTCTCGTGTCGCAGACCAGCACCGGCACGTCACTGGGACGCATGCGCTCTGGATCCTGCTCCACTCGTATCTCGACCTCGCTCAACGACAACAACATATCGAGCACGTGGCGTATGGAATAAGCCCGAGAGGATCCGACATTATAAACCCGTCCCGGCTCTCCCTTGGCAAGGGCCAAGTGATAGGCCCGTACCACGTCGCGTACGTCAGTGAAATCCCGTTGAGCCGACAAGTTGCCCACGCGCATGACCGGCTCCTGGCGACCATTCTCGATCATGACGATCTGCCGACAAAAGTCGGGCACCACAAATCCCGTCCCCTGCCGCGGCCCCGTGTGATTAAAGGGACGAACGCGTACAACATAAAGTCCGTGGCTGAGAAAGTATTGGTAACCCAGATAATCCTGAGCGATCTTGCTTACCGCATAGGGATTGAGGGGGCGCAAAGGAGTATCCTCACTCGCCGGAAGATCCTTGGTTGCCACCAGCCCATATTCGTCCGCCGATCCCACCGCCAGAATCTTGGGGGCCATATCACAGGCAACGACGGCGCGAAGGATGTTCAGCTGCGCCGTGATATTATTGACGAGCGTCCCCGCAGGATCCTTCCAGGCCCGCTCCACCGACGCCTGAGCCGCCAGATGAAAGATATGATCGGGCGTAGTGGACGCGACCACATCCTCCACCGCCTCATAGTCGGTCAGGTCTACCCGATAAAGCGTGATCTGTGACTCGATATGCTGAATATTGTGTGTACTGTCCGTCGGCAAGCCCACGCCAAAGACGCTCTCAGCGCCCACATGCTCCAACAAATAGTCGGCCAAATGGCTTCCCGCAAACCCCGTGATGCCCGTGATCAGCGCGCGCAGTGTATGCCACCTTTCTCTAATATTCTCAGCAGAACAGCTAAAACCTTCTGCTACAACGACATTTACAGACCAGCATCCTCTCGAAGGGCCTCAACACGGTTCGTCCTCTCCCATGGCGCGTCGATATCCGTACGTCCAAAGTGACCATACACTGCCGTGGGACGATATATGGGACGCCGCAGACAAAGGTCGCGTATGATGGCTCCTGGCCGAAAGTCAAAGTGGGCACGTACCAGATTCCTTATTTCGTCATCCGCAATCTTGCCCGTACCAAAGGTCTCGATATTGAGGGACACCGGTTCGGCGACCCCTATGGTATAGGCTACCTGAATCTGACAACGTTCGGCCAGCCCAGCAGCCACGACATTTTTGGCCGCCCAACGGGTAGCATAGGAGGCGGAACGGTCCACCTTGGTGGGATCCTTCCCCGAAAAAGCACCGCCCCCGTGGGGGATCATCCCTCCATAGGTGTCAACCATAATCTTGCGCCCCGTAAGACCCGAGTCTCCCATGGGACCGCCGATCACAAAGCGGCCCGTACTATTTATAAAATACTCGGTATCCTCGTCCAACATATCCTCGGGGACCACCTCACGCACCACGTGCTCCATAATGTCCGCCTTAATCCGCCGCTGCTTGACGTTGGGCGCATGCTGGGCAGCGATCACGATGGCATCCACTCGCACCGGCTCACCGTATCGATACTCCACGGTGACCTGGGATTTGCCATCCGGGCGCAAATAGTCCAGACTACCATCCTTGCGCACGGCGGCCAACCGTTTTACCAGAGCATGAGACAGCATGATAGGCATGGGCATGAGCTCATCCGTCTCGGTACAGGCATAACCGAACATCATCCCCTGGTCGCCAGCTCCTATCATCTCGATCTCTGCCTCGGTCACCTCTCCTTCCCTCATCTCCTGTGCCTCATCGACCCCCTGAGCAATATCGGCAGATTGTTCATGAATAGAAGAGATGACGCCACACGTCTTATGATCGAAACCATAGTCACTGGAAACGTAACCGATTTCCTCGATAATATCCCGGACGATAGAGGGAATTTCCACATAGCAGGAGGTAGTGATCTCTCCCGCAACGAGAACCAGACCCGTGGTTGCTGCGCACTCGCAGGCCACCCGACCGTAGGGATCCTGTGCATAGATGGCGTCCAGGACGGCATCGGATATCTGATCACAGATCTTGTCCGGATGCCCCTCCGAGACCGACTCGGAGGTAAAAAGGAAACAGGGTGAATTCATGAAATTATACATTCTGTTCTCGCACATCCTTTCAACAGACTACAAGTTACCCCCACCTACTCGGATACATAAAGGACGGTCGTCTAGGTGCCCAGTTCCCACGAAGAGAGATATGCCTCCTGTTCCTCCGTCAACACATCGATCTCGACATCCATAGCCTCCAACTTTAGCCGGGCAACCTTACGGTCGATATCGGCGGGCACGGGATAGACTTCCCGTTCCAATTCCTGATGGTTTTGCACCATATACTCGGCACAAAGGGCTTGGTTAGCAAAGGACATATCCATAACGGCGGAAGGATGCCCCTCAGCAGCAGCAAGGTTCACCAAACGCCCCTCGGCCAGAACATAGATGCGACGACCATCCTCCAGCGTATACGCCTTTACCAATTCCCGGGGCTGCGAGACATCAGAGGCCATTTCTTCCAGGGCCTCAAGATTGATCTCCACATTAAAGTGTCCAGAATTGGCCAGAATCGCGCCATCTTTCATACGCCGAAAATGTGGAACGTCCACGACGTTGATATCCCCCGTAGAACTCACAAAGATATCTCCCATGGGAGCCGCTTCCACCATGGGCATCACGCGATATCCATCCATGACCGCCTGCAAGCCCCGCAGGGGATCGACCTCGGTCACGACGACGTTGGCCCCCATACCCTCGGCTCGCATGGCGATGCCTCGACTACACCACCCATAGCCACAGACCACAAAGGTTTTGCCCGCCAAAAGCACGTTGGTGGCACGAATGATGCCGTCGATGGTGCTCTGCCCCGTTCCATAACGATTATCGAACAGGTGCTTGGTATCGGCATCGTTCACGGCAATGATGGGATATTCGAGCTTGCCCTGCTCCTGCAACGCGCGCAAGCGAATGACGCCCGTGGTTGTCTCCTCACTTCCCCCCAAAAGATGGGGCAGCATCTCTCGCCGCGACTGATGCAACATGGAGACCAGATCCGCACCGTCGTCCATGGTCAACTGGGGGCGGTGATCGACGACGGAAGAGAGGTGGTCGTAATACGTCTCCTTGTCCTCCCCCCTGATGGCAAAGACCGACACGTCAAATTCGGAGACCAGGGCCGCAGCCACGTCGTCCTGCGTGGAGAGAGGATTAGAAGCACAAAGGGCCACTTCCGCTCCTCCCGCCACAAGGGTGTGCATCAAATTCGCCGTCTCCGTCGTCACGTGTAGACAGGCCCCAATACGTACATCCTCCAGGGGGCGCTCTTCCTGGAACCGCTGCAGGATAAGACGAAGCACGGGCATCTCCCGCTCCGCCCATCCGATGCGCGACATACCCTGCTCGGCGAGATTCATATCCGCTACATCATACGATTTGCCCACCTATCATTCCTTTCAAGATACTCTGCTGTCCACCATCTTTTTTGGGGTGACCAGAAGAAAATATGGGGTATCTCTTATGCTCCCATCCACCACGAAATTTCCCTCAAGGGTCCCCCTTCACTCTATTAGAGAACGCCGGAACGTTTCACACCGCGCCTTTGGAGTCGGCTCAAAATAGGTCAGACACCGTAGGGCCTCATATCTTTCTTGAATGTCATCCATGGACAGGTCGCGCAGCCCATCTATGCTAAAATCTTCGACTGTGAAAGAGGCAACCACGGTCCCGTGAACTACCGCGCGCCGCAGGGATTCCATAGAGCAGACCTTTTCCCTGTCCAGATAGCCCATAAATCCCGCCGCAAAGGTATCCCCCGCTCCAGTGGGATCCACGACATCCTCTGAGGGAAAGGCAGGCACGAAAAAGTACCTCTCCTCAAGGCGCTGCTCCTGTACCACAAGCATCGCCCCATAGCCGCCCCGTTTAACGACCAACGCCTTCGGTCCCAGGTCGAGGATATGTTGGGCAGCATGCAAAAGATTGGGCTCTCCTGCAAACTGCCGGACCTCACTCTCATTCAACAAAGCGATGTCGACTTGGGACAAGACACGCGTCAAAGAGTCTTTTTTAGAAGATATCCAAAAGTTCATGGAATCGAGGGCTGTCAAGCGGGGTGCATCCACCTGCTCCAAGACCTCTAACTGCAGATCGGGATCGATATTGGCCAGAAATACGCTCTCTGCCTCACAAAGATCCCCGGGAACCGCAGGATGAAAATCCGCAAAGACATTGAGTTTCGTGTCCACCGTCTCCGCGTCGCCCATATCTTCTCCATAACGTCCCGCCCAGAAAAACGTCTCTCCTTCCACAATCTGCAACCCACGCACATCGACGTCGCGCGAGACAAGAAAATCGATATGGCGCTGGGGAAAATCATCGCCCACCACGCCGACGATACTAATCGAGGTATACAGACTGGCAGCCGTGGCAAAATAAGTACATGCCCCTCCCAAGGTCCTGGAGCGTTTCCCAAACGGCGTTTGAATGTCATCCAAAGCCACAGAGCCCACAACAAGTATGCTCAAAAACGCCTCCCCTTTACTCCTCGTCCTCTCGATCTTTCTCCTCGACGTCCTCTAGGTCGATATAGCGGGCGCGCATCTCACGCGACACGGCCACCGTGAGATCGAAAATGTGATCGACTAATCTGGGCGACAGGGAACCAAGTCCGCAGGAGGGTGTCACAAAACCTCTTTGTAGGATCGCCTCCTCGGACACCCCTTCTCCAACCAGTTGATCTATTCCCTCATGTAGGCGGGTCACGAGCGTCTCTGCCGTCTCGTTTTCCGAGGCCACCCCTGCCGGCACGATGCCCCAGGCCATCATACCTCCCGCCTCGAGGAAATCATCGATCTCCTCTGCATAGAGGGATAGGTTCTCCATATATTCATAGGCATCAAAGCTGATAAGGTCTATCGGAGCGCGCAGTATAAGGGACCAGTCCGTGTTGCCGCAACAGTGCACTCCCTTGAATCCTTGCAGGTCCGCAAGGACTTCGGCAAGCAACTTGACAACCTGCGCCTGACTGAGGGAGACAAAAGAAGATCCAAAAGAGGCCATATAGGGCTCGTTAACGATCATGATGGACTTGGATGCCTTTTTGCGTATCTCGCGCTCTTGCCACGTCGCTTTTAGGCGCAGATGTTTGCTCACCGCATCCGCCAGCACCTCATCATAGAGGATGGGACGCTGCGTTTCATCCACCACCGTCAATCCCCAACTTATCGGGCCGGTCACCTCTCCCTTGAGAGCCACCGGCGTATCTGGGAAAGACACTTCCCCCTTACGAAGCACATCGAGGCCCGCTGCATAGGAGGCGCTCATCCTTCCATACTCTACCTCGTCCTCCAGATAAGCCAGGTAAAGGCGTTTCAGCCCCTCATCCAACGCGTCGCCCGCAACGACTCGTATGTTCTCCCCAACAGAGATCCCGGGAAAGTGCTCGCTGAATTGCACATACATATTCTCGTGACGGTGCCGACGCGGAAGCTGGGGCCAGCTCGGGATATGGGGGAAATGCTCGAGGACAGCCTGCCACGCCGCCTCAGGATCCTTATATGGCAATCCTCCTATGACAAAGGGCAACCACCTCGGTTCAAGACCCGCCTCTTTGTCCGCCGAACTCATCACCAGCACCACCCAATATAGTAGATAGAGCCAAAAAAAGAGTCTCCCTTCCAGGGAGACCGATCAGTGCCCCCCTCTCATCTTCCAGGCCAACGACCTGCCGGATTTGGCACCTGAGACGACCTTACAGAGTACCTCAGGTTGCCGGGACTTCACAGGGCCGGTCCCTCCATCCCTCGGGATAAGAGTGCACAAAAAACACAAATTGCTCACCTAACGCGGCCATGTTATCATAGAAGGTTGAGACTGTCAAGAGTCGCAAAGACTGAAAAAGGGCTGGCATGTTCGAACAAGTGCTTACCATACTGCTGCTTGCCACGCTGGCGGGATTGATCTATCTCCTGATCAAATACGTCCAGGCCAAACAACAGGTAGAAGACAGGGCAAAGGCGTTGTTCGAGCGCTGGAGAGCAGAGGAAAGGGAATCCGAGGCGGAAGCCAGAGCACGCACCCTCTTTCATACCTGGCGAGAAAGGGAAGAACAAGGTATTCGAAAAGACGCCATCGAGAGGAGTCAGGCCGTCATCCGAGGCAAGGTCACAGAGCATCTGGTGCCCTTTTTCCCTGGCTTTGCCTACAATCCCCGAGATGCTCGTTTCGTCGGCACGCCGGTGGATCTCATCGTTTTCGATGGTCTCAGTGACGGAGATGTGAAAAGGGTCATCTTTGTGGAAGTAAAAAGTGGCAAGAGCGCCACGCTCTCCAGCAGAGAAAGAAAAGTCAGGAACTGCATCCAGAAAGGCGCAGTAACCTATGAGATTCTACATCGTCAGAAAGAAGCATAATGAAAACTCCTCATCATAAATTGGACCACGTCTTGTGGATAGGTGGCGGAACCTGCGCGGGAAAGACCTCCATAACAGATATCCTGAGCGCCAGATATGACCTGCGCGTATATCATTGTGATGGTCTGTTCGAGGAGCATAGAAACCGAGCCCGACCGGACAAACATCCCGCCTTCTATAGCGCCATGTTCACAAGTTACAAAGAGATGGATTGGGAGCGCTTTTGGATGCGTCCTGTCGAGATATTGCTCAAGGAACAGATGGCAATCTATGCTGAAGAGTTTGAAATGATCATTGGCGATCTCTTGGCAATGCCGCGCTCGCGCCCCATCATCACCGAGGGAAGCGCCCTGTTGCCCCGCTGTGTAAAAGAGGTACTCGCTGCCCCTTCAGCGGCCCTATGGTTGATCCCTGAAGAGACTTTTCATCGTCGCATGTATCAGCAGAGAGGATCCTGGGTGCAGGATATTCTGCACCAGTGCGCCGATCCCCAGCAGGCCTTTGATCATTGGATACGACGCGATATCGTCTTCGCCAAGCACATAGCCTCCCAAACCGCCCGCCTGGGCCTGAAGGCGCTCACCATCGATGGGGGCAGAGCGATACAGGAAAATGTCAGGCGGGTGGAAGCCCATTTTGGAGAACATCTGACCTTCTAAAACGCGCCAACCACTTGACACGCCCTTCACCATCTGTTTACACTAGGTCATCGACTATAAACTGGGAGGTAAAGAGATGAAGATCACCGATATCACCTGCTATCCCGTCTGGGCTGGCGGTCGAAACTATTTGTTCGTCGTGGTCGACACGGATAAAGGTATCTATGGCGTCGGAGAATCGGGGTTGACCGGCCGAGAACTCGCCGTCATGGGCGCCGTCGAGCACTTTGAGCCTCTCCTCGTCGGCCAAGATCCCATACGCACGGAACATCTGTGGCAGCTGCTCTCTCGCGGAGGGTTTTTCCCCCATGGCAAGATCTTGGGCAGCGCCATCGCCGCCGTCGACATAGCTTTATGGGATATCAAAGGAAAAGCGTGGGGCGTGCCCGTCTATGACCTTTTGGGAGGCCGCGTGCGGGACAAAGTCGCCTGTTACTGCCATCTAAACGGCGGCTCGGAGAGCACAGAAGATCTGGTGGCAGACGCAGAGGCCCGCGTGGAAGAGGGCTGGAAATTTGTGCGCTGGGGGCTCTCTACGGAGGGTGACCTTCTGGAACCGACCCGTGCCGTACAGCGTACTATTGATCAGTTCCGCGCTCTCCGTGAGGCCCTCGGCGAGGAGATCGAACTCTGCTTCGATATTCACACCCGCCTGGACCCCCCTGACACCATCCATCTCTGCCGCAAAGTGCTACCCTACCGCCCCTTTTTCATGGAGGATCCGGTGCGTTCCGAAAGCCCACAGGCCTTCCATCTCTTGCGTCAAAAGATCGACACACCGTTGGCCGTGGGCGAGCAGTTCGCCAGCAAATGGGATTTCCGCGAACTCATCGACCACGATCTGATAGACTATGCACGTATCGACCTCTGTATCTGTGGTGGTCTGACAGAGGCCCAAAAGATCGCCGGATGGTGCGAGGGCCACTATATCGACGTCGTGGTACACAACCCCCTGGGCCCCATATCGATGATGGCCTGCCTACACTTTAACCTGGCCATATCGAACTTTGGCGTGCAGGAGCAACCGCGAAAACCCGGCACCAGCCTTACCGACGTCGTCCTTAACCAGGCAGAATGGGAGGATGGCTACCTCTTGCCGCCAGAAGAACCGGGCCTGGGCATCGAATTCGATCGCGAGGCGGCAGAGGCACATCCCTTCCAGATGAAAGAACTGCCCCATCTACACCGCGAGGATGGCAGCTTTACCAACTGGTAGCGTGGTCACGCGAGATGCTTCGCGTCGACGGCTTTGATAATTAGGAGATGAACAAAGTGAAATGGCCCCGTATCGTCGTCATTATCTTGGATCTCTATCTCTTGGGCAGTCTGGGTGCATGGTTTACCCTGCGCTTCCTCCTCTGGCGTCTGCAAAGACAGAATCTCTGCTCGGTAGATGACGAGGATCGTCTCCAAGAACTCGAAAAAGGGCTGGAACACCACGCCACCCTATGGCCGACGCAGCCTCGATCAGGGCGCTATCATCAGATAGATCAGATGGCCCAAGAGACGTTGAAATCCTTAAAGCAGGTGATCGGACAAATCCGGGAGCGATGGCCGGCCGCAGCGCCTTCTACGTCAACTCCCGTCGCTTTTTCGGATGCTCTGCGTTTTCGCGCCTGGCCTCCGCTATGCAAAGCCTTTACGGCATGGCGGCAGCACCGCCGAATGCAGCAATTGCTGAGCAGGGCTGAAACCCTTTTGGCCACTTTGAGGGAAAAAGAAAAACAGGCCCACCAGATACCCGACAAGGTACACGCCGCCTTATGTGAGGTGCGAGCGGAGGCGCGCCGCATCGGTGTACTCCTGGAAGCAGAGGTTGAAGCCGGCACCACAGGTCTGGAGGATGCGGAACACCAACTACAAACCATACATGCTGAAATAGAACGGGGCCTCGACGCACTCGCCAACGCGGAAAAGGAAAACGTGGCCACAATCGTCCACAAGGCGGATGAACTGATGGAAAGGATGACTCCCCAACTTGAGGAACTCGACGATTTTATGGAGAGGACGGCAAGGGCCCGCAACAGGACTGAGAACGTTGCCCAGCGCGTACAAAGCAGTCTGGAATTGGCGCAGGAGCGTTGGGAGAGTCTGAAAGCGCGGGGCGCGACAGAGCCTTCTGTCCAGCGGGAACTGGAAACACTACAAAAAATAGTCCGAGAAATCACACAGACGGCAAAGACAAGGACGGTAAAGGCCTATCGGCGCGTAACCAAAGACGTGAGTCGCTTTGATGTGGCTTTCCAATCTCTCTCGGAGAAGTTGGACCAACTGGACGACCTGATAGAGCAAAGTCGAGAGACTATCAAGGGAGATGTACAGGCATTAGCCCAGGTGCAGGCCAGGTGCGACAAACTCTGTAAAACGAACCCTCTTTTGGATCCGGACAAGAGTGCGGAACTCATCGAAGAGGCTGCCGAGGCCTATATGGAAGCCGAGCGTCAGCGCGGCCTGGGAACCATAGAAGGATACCAGTCAGCCATCGCCCTCTCTAAAAGGGCTGGGAGTCGCTTGCAAGAGGCCACAGAGGCTTTGGATGACCTCTTGGAAAAAAGCGACAGGATACGCGATCTCCTCGACCGACTCTCCCCCGAAGCTATAGGCGAATGGCACGAACGCGTACACCACCTGCGTGAGGCACTCCATATTTACACCATCCACTGGGAAGGGGGCTTGGCAGACAAAGTCGGACAGGCCATCTCAAATCTGGAACAGGTCTCCATGGATCTGGAACGGGTTCCGCCGGACGTGCGTTACAGACGGTCCTTTCGACAGACGGAACTGCCCGAGGCCCTCAAGATGCTATCCCATGCCCAGACCTGCCTGGAGGAGGCAAGAGAGTCCATCGATGATTTGGAACAGGAAAAGGCACACATCCAATTACTGCGCGAGGAACTCGACAACCAAATGGACACGCTGACCCAGGACGTATGGCCGGACCTGGAAAGTAAAAAAGGACAGATGCTACCAGAGGTCCGCGAACGTCTCGGGGCCTTGCGCCAGGAATTCGTTGCCCAACGCCACAGGATTGAGACCCCTTCGCAGGTCGATTATCACAAGGCTTGCGAGGAATGGCTGCCCTCCCTGACATCTCAACTGGAAGAGATCCGCACAACACACAAAAACGATATAGAGCACTATCAAAATGTGGCCCGAGAAACGAAAAAGACGTTGCAGCGTACGTGGGCAGGCCTGAACAAGATGCGTCCCTATGAACAACCCATGCCTCAAGAGGACATCGACGCCCTGAATGCCGAGCTTGAGAACTGGCAAGCAGCAGTGGAGGCAAACGTCCAAAATCCGGCCACGTTGCGCACGGTGGTGGGACGCCGCGCCGCAGCCCTCCGAGAGCGGATGGAAAGCGCCCAGCGCCAGATCCGCGAGGGACGAAGCAGATTGAAAGACCTATCCAAAGCGTACCAGCAATCGACTAGGAGGATACGTAACCTGCGCAGCAGCATACACGAGACACAAGAGAATAGCCAATGGACCCATATCACGTGGGAGATCAAGGATGCACAGGACACATGGGAACAGGCGATAGCACTGAAGCGGGAAAGCGCGACGGCATCGACGCTCCGGGAAGCGAATAACCAACTCCAGGAAGCGGTCAATACCGCACAAAAAGCCAAAGAGACGTACAGGCGTATCGGGAATCAGATGGAACGCGCTCTACGTCAGTTGAACGATGAACTCCGAAATGTGGAAAAGAGGCTCGGGCGAGGACGCGACCGCATACAAAACCTTCAGGAAGAAGGTTCACCCGATGCAGCGCAAGAAATCGGCGAGGTATGCGATCGCGCGGAACGCAGAATAGAGATGGCAACGTCAGCCTCTACCTTTGAGGACGCTCTGAGACATTTACGAGAGGGCAGGGACATATTGGCACGTTTGTAGGAGACAGATTGCCAGAAACTTTATCCCTGTTCCTTTTGTTCTTCCCTGTCGGCGAGTGTGGGAACAGCCTCCATCACCACCGGCAGGCCGCGGGCCAAACAGAAGCCCAAGGCGATCCAACTCGTGACATTAAACACCACCGAGCTTGTTGCCACTAACCCCGTAGAAACGGCTCCCCGTAACGCATAGGCCTGTAGGGCGTGGGCCGTGGCCAGACCAGCAAAGGAGACAAGTTTGCTTGCGCCATAGATACCACGCATAAAAGAACTGGCCACGAGCCACTTGCCGATCTTCGTACGCATGGCGCCAAAAGGGGTCTCCCCCTCCCGGACGTGCAGACCCCGTAACGCATCCACCACCGTGCCACGCACGACATAGACGAGAGGAATCACCACAGATATCAACCCCAGATGGGCATAGACAACCCAGAGAACCAGTTCAACAGTCCTGTCCATCATGATATCCAGCACGCTTCCCAGCAGCGAGGTCTCACCACGCGCACGGGCCACGATACCATCGAGGGAATCCATGCCGATAAGCAAAAGTAATAGAGGAACACCTACAAGACGGGGCGTGGCACCTGCAGCATAGAGCAAAAGTACGATGATGATCAACAAGGGAAAACGAGCAAGCGTGATGAGATTAGCCATGAGCACCCTCTTTAAACAAGCCAAAAGTCGAAACCTATGTCTTCTGTGCCTTCCTTTTCTGCATCTTTTCCGCCTCGCGACGCGCTAACTGCGATGCCTCCTGACTATAATCCCCCCGCGCATCCTGCGACAAAAAGCGCCAGGTAATCGCATGCGCATCCATAGCACGCTCAAGCGCTTCCCACACCTCTTTATTCTTGACCCGCTTCCCTCCCCGCGTTTGCCATCCCCGCCGCTTCCAGGCCGGCAACCACCGCGTCGCTCCATAAAGGACGTACTTGGAGGGCGTGTATATGGTTGCCCTGGAGCGCTCTTCCAGGGATCGAAGAGCGGCGATCACTGCCCACAGTTCCATGGCATTGCTCGTGGCAGAGGGTCGTGCCCCTGAGACGACCTCTGATGCGTCATCGCGTACGAGGACGGCAGCATAACCTCCCACCTGCATCTTACACGCTTCATCTTCAACTATCAGAGCGCATCCCCGCGTATAGATATCTACTTGGGGCAAAGCTCTATACTCCACAGTCTCATCCTTCACGCGAGGAGGGGTATCCGACGCCACCAAAGTCTGTCGGGCCTCGGTGGCCAGCGCGTCGGCGCGCTCGTTGAGGGGATTTCCGGCGTGCCCCTTGACCCAGCGCCATTCCACCCGATGTCTGTGCACCTCATCGGCCAGCTCACGCCAGAGATCCTGATTCTCCACGGCGTCCCCACCCGACGTACGCCACCCCTCCTCCTGCCAGGAGGGAAGCCAGTCAGTGATCCCTCGACGAAGGTACTGAGAGTCCGTATAGAGGATCACCTTACAGGAACGCTTCAACGTCCGCAGCGCAGAGAGAGCCGCTTTCAACTCCATACGGTTGTTCGTCGTCGCCGCAGAGGCACCGCTGATCTCCTTTGTGTGATCCCCGTAAAGCAATACGGCACCCCACCCGCCGGGACCGGGATTGGGATCACATCCCCCATCCGTATAGATCTCCACCTCAGGCCACGAGTCAGAGGAGGTCACTTACCATCCCCTCCTTCTCTCGAACGCCGGTTCCCTCGCGAGTAACTCCACCGCTACAGAAGCGATTCCCAGAGGAGGGCTACGCTCTCGTGAGGCGCCCCCGCCTCGATCAGGGAGGCCATACGCTCACGACCGATCTTGTCCAAAAGTTTCTCGGCAAGGGACATCACCTTCAGTGTTGTGGTCTGAACGCCCAAGACGTCATCGCCGCTGCGTGTGAGCACGTCGTAGGCAAACCAACCTTCCCAATCTGCCCGCTGCAAATAATAGAGCGTCTCCAGCAGGTCCCACACGTGAACGGAGCCCGGAATCATGTCCCAATCCCAATCCCCGCCGTTATCGTTAAAATGCATATAAAAGAGCTTGTCCGCGTCAGCCGTGAGGGCTGCCGTGGCCGCTGGCGCCTCTTGGGCGATGAGCGCGTGTCCCACATCATAGGTGATACCCACATTGGGCAACCCCACCTGATCACAAAGGTACAATGCCCGCCCCGTATCGGCAAGGATACAATAGTTTCGCGACTCTTTGATCTTGTATTCTAAACTCACGCGAACATCATCCCGATGGCTCGCCGCCTCGCGTATACCCTCCACCAACCAGTGCCATTGCTGGACATAGTCCGCCTGGAAGGCATAGTTATGTCCATCTATTAGGGGGCAACAGGTTACCATCTCCGCCCCCAGATCGGCGGCCAGATCCATACTGGTCTCCAGGTCGCGCACGGCCTCAGCGCGAATGGCAGGATCACTGGAAGTAAAGGATCCCTCACGCCATTTATCATCCCCTTTGACGTTCAAATTCACCGCCGACACGGGCCAACCCGAAGCCAGAATCTGTTCAAGCCCCTCTTCAAGATCACGAAATTCGGAGGGATAGACGACCTCTATACCATCACAGCCGGGAATATCGTAAAGCATGTCGAGCCGCTCAGCCAGGGACCGGGGTTCTGTGTAGGTATGGAAACGATCCCGCTGCTGTCCCAATAGCCCCACCATGACAGCGTTTTGCACTTTCATAACCATACTCCTCGTATTGTATATCTATAGGAAGCCAGTTCACTGAGCCATGATATTAGCCAGCTCGAACAATTCCAAATCTATGGGCTTTTGGCGCCCTATAATCTCTTCCAGAGGCGTGGTCACGATCTCATCACCGCGGATACCTACCAGTTCCCCCACTTTGTCGTGTAAAAGGGCCCGCACAGCCTCCTCCCCCAGACGCGTAGCCAGGAGGCGATCCGCAGCCGTTGGCTTGGCACCACGTTGTACATGACCGAGAATTGTCACCCGAAGCGCGAATCCCGTCTCTCGAGAATCGCTCAAACAATCGTAGAGCCTGCGCGCATCGTTCTCCGCCCCTTCGGCAACCACCACTACGGCATCCCTCTTCCCTCGCTCATAGGCCGCCCGCAGTTCTTGCGCCACCTTTTCAGGGGGAATTTCTCGCTCTGGGATCACCACCACTTCTGCCCCTCCCGCGATTCCGGCCATCAACGCCACGTAACCGCACTTCCGTCCCATGGTTTCCACCAAAAAGGCGCGCCGATGGGAGGCTGCCGTGATTTTGAGTCGGTCGATGGCCTCGCGGACCACGTTGATCGCCGTGTCAACACCAATCGTGACGTCCGTACCCTCCAAATCGTTGTCGATCGTGGAAGAGATCCCTACCACAGGATAGCCCATTTCGCACAGTTCGTAGGATCCGGTCTGCGAGCCGTCGCCACCAATAACGATTAACGCCTCCACGTAGCGCTGCCGCAGATTGTCCAGAGCCTTTTCACGCCCCTCAACGGTACGGAATTCCTCACAACGGGAACTCCCCAAGAACGTCCCTCCTGTCTGCATAATGCCACCCACGTCACGGGCCGAGAGAAAAGAGATATCGTCCTCGATAAGCCCTTGGTATCCATCACGTACGCCCAAAACCTCCAGCCCCTTCGCAAGCCCGACGCGCACGATGGCGCGTACGGCCGCATTCATGCCTGGTGCATCTCCGCCACTTGTCAAGACGGCGATTCGTTTCATATATGGGACGCTCCCTCCGACATTCCGATCTTTCTCAAAGACGACCAAAAGTCCCCGGTCAAGTCAGACCCATTGTACCCGAGGAGCCTCTCGTGTCAACCAACGGATGTCAACTCTTTTTTTGCCAAATCGGACAATTATTGTATACTTTTTGAAAAAGGAGCCGCTGATCCTGTGATAAACATTTCTGTTCGTTTGACATCGTGGATTCCCGTCTTTGTAACGGGCATCCTGCTATTGTTACAGATATTTTCCCCCGCTCCTCCCATCATGTCTACCTTGCTTGTCATCCTGCTCGTGCTGGTTGTTTCCTTTATATGGGCACGGCAACTTGCCAAAGGACTCACGCTTCACCGGCAACGGCGCTACGGATGGGCTCAGGTGGGCGATATTATCGAGGAGCGCTTTATCCTCCATAACGATTCTTGGGTCCCCGTGTTATGGGCCCGACTCCTTGATCGCAGCAATCTCCCCGGATATAACGTCGGCCGCGCCGTAGGATTGGGCCCTCGTAGTTCGACTTATTGGAAAACGGAGGGAAAATGCACCCGCCGGGGCGTGTACAGGCTCGGTCCGGCCGAACTCTCCACGGGCGATCCCTTTGGTCTCTTCAGCGTTATTCTGGAACATAATTACAGTGAGGAGTTTGTCGTGTATCCCCCCATCGCGGCCCTACCAGATCTCCTGCAACCGCGAGGAATGGCGCGGGGCACGGCCAGGACCAATGTTCACAGTCTTGAATTGACCACTAACGCCTCCTCCGTGAGGTCTTACGTGCCAGGAGATGCCCTGAATCGCATCCACTGGCCCTCGACAGCCCGTCGCTCCATGCCCGGGGATGAAGAGATATTTGTCAAAGAGTTCGACCTGGAACCCTCGGGCGACTTGTGGCTCGTCCTCGACCTGGACGAGGAGGTGCACGTAGGAGAAGGAGAAGAGTCGACAGAAGAGTACGCTGTCATCCTCACCGCCTCGCTGGCCAACGAGATGCTTCGCGCCAACCATGCCGTCGGCCTCATGACCTATATGGAGGACCCCATCGTTATCCCTCCCCAAAAGGGACATGAACAACTATGGGAATTGCTGCGCGTGCTGGCCGGTGCCCATGCCGAGGCACAGATCGATCTCACAGAGCTGCTCGAGATCTTTGAAACCGTCATGGGCCGAGGCATGACCGTCGCCCTGCTTACCCCCTCGGACGACCCCTCCTGGATCAAGGGAATCAGCAACATGTTGCGCCACAGCATACATCCCACAGCCCTCCTGCTGGACGGCCGGTCTTTTGGCGGGGATGGAAGTGTGCAGCGTGTACGCGAGGCACTCTCGGATCTGGGAGTTTCCGGACACATAATCGAGAAGGATTTTGAATTCCAACACATCGGACAGGAAAGGCAACAGCGTCCCACCTACAAGGTGCTTGGAACCGGCCGAGTGGTGGTGGCCGATCCTGGTACAGAAGAGGAAGCCAACTGGAAGCCAGTAGGACGAGGGAGGACATAGAAATGACCTTGGCCCACGACGATGCACAGAAAAAAAGTTGGGTTCTATATCTCTTGATCGCCTGTGCCGTCCTTTCCCTGCCCCTATCCATCAGAACCGCGCGCTGGTTCCCCGTAGCCGATCGCCTCGTGTACGCTGCGCTGTGGGGCGCCGGGGTGGGCCTGGTGCTGGCACGATCGTCCCTACCCCACTGGCTCGCCTGGTGTCTCGGCATCGTCTTGGGGGTAGAATATGCCTTGATTTTTGCCGGCGAACTGCTTCCCGGTCTCCATATCTTGTTCCAGGATTTGGAATACCTTTTGGGATGGCTCTGGCAACTGGCGGCGCGGGGGACCTTCGACAGTCGTCCACCCTTTGCACGCTCCATATCTCACCTTGTAGCCGAGACAAGAGTGATGGTCCAAAATCTCACAACCTGGTTTGCAGCTATCCAAGCCGGAGAAGCGAGCACAGATACAACCGCCCTTGAGATCGTAGTCTCCTTTGGCATCTGGCTTGTCTCGTGGAACGCGACCTATGAGCTTTTCTCACGCCGCCGCTTATTCATCGCCCTCCTTCCCCTGGGCACTGTCATCGTACTCAATGCCTCCTATACGGGAGTCGGCCTCGCCTATGTGCACTTTTTCCTCTTTACCATGCTGTTATTGCTCGTGCGCGGCAGCCTGGAACGCATGGAGACCCTGTGGGAGAGACTGGGGCTCGACTTCTCATATGAACTGCGTCGTGACGCCACCTTCACAGGCCTCTTGCTCTCTGCGGCCATCCTGGCCACCGCTCTACTGATGCCCTATATGACCTACAACAGGGCCGTATTCTTTTTCTGGGATCGAGTGGGTCCAACCCTTGAGGACCTTTATGATGACCTGGACCGCGCATTTGCGGGGCGGAATCCAGTTCCAGAATCCACACCTAGCGGCAGAGGTCTGGGGGCCCATTCCATCACATCAGGGGGTAACCTCACCGAGGATGTCGTGTTCATCGTGGAAACCAGCGATCCTCTACCGCCTCCCGAGGAAGAACTCATGATGCTGGAAGAACAGGGCCTGGGACCCGTTGTCCCCAAGCGATACTGGCGGGAGCGAACCTATGACCTCTACACTGGCCATGGATGGGACAGTAGCGAGCGGGATACGCGCACGGTCGAGGGCGACCAGGCCTGGCGAGAGGTAAATTACCCTCATGAGACCTTGACGCAGACTTTCAAGCTACAGGACACCTCTGTAAGCTTTGGTTTTGGGGTGAACGAACCCGTCCGCGTGAATCAGGACTACCAGGTCGTCACTAGGGGTGATGAGGATCTCGCAGCCCTCTCCGTACCGGAAGACACTTTTACCGTCGTATCCCAAGTGCCCGAGGCCACCGAGAAGGAACTGAGGGCGGCCGAGGAAGAATATCCCGAGTGGGTAAAGGAGCGCTATTTACAACTCGAGGACATCCCGGACCGCGTACGGGAAGAGGCGGAACGCATCGTTGAAGAGGAAGGGAGCTCGACCCGCTACGACAAGGCACGTGCCATAGAGGCCTATATCCGAAAATTTGAATATACAGAGGAACTCGATCCCCCCTCTCTGGATACTGACATCGTCGATTATTTCTTGTTCACAGCTCAAAAAGGTTACTGCGACTATTCGGCCACAGCCATGGTCGTCATGCTCCGGTCCCTCGGCGTGGCCTCCCGGTACGCCTCCGGATACGGCATGGGCTATTACGATCATGCCGAAGGGGGATGGGTGGTGACGCAAAAGAACGCCCATGCCTGGGCCGAGGTATACTTTCCCAGACACGGCTGGATAGAGTTCGAGCCTACACCGACCCAATCGGTCTTTTCCCGCGAGGGGAGCGACGCAGAGCTCCCGGAACTGCCCGATGCCGAACCCCGGGAGCAAGAGCGTACGGTATCTCCTCTGCTTCTGTGGGCAGGGGGACTACTCTTGGTGATGCTGTTCGTCATCGTATGGCCCCCCCGCTGGATTGGCGGTCGCACCGCCGATCCGCGTCAGGGAGTCTGGGGAATCTATGATAAACTCGTACGCAGAGCGCGCTGGGTGGGCTTTGGCCCTCACGATGGGCAGACGCCCCACGAGTACCTGAGCACTCTGGCCTTACAGATAGAGAATTATACCGATCTTGAAGCCAAAGGAGACATGGGAACGATACGGGAGACCTATCTGAAGGCTCTTTACAGCGAGAAACCCATCAGCGAGCAGGAATATCATCGTGTCACAGCAGCCTTTAAGAGAATTAGAGGAAAGCTACTGCGTCTGGTCTTTATGGGACGTTCCCATACCACCGCTTCCTCATAGCATCAAAAGATGGCTCTACTGAAAAAAGGTGTCACGCGTTCAGCTGCCTGGCACTTGTAGGATAAATGGCAACAGAATAATCTATTCTACACGTAAAAGCAATAATTCTTGGAAGATCGATTGTAAGTGCCAGGCAGCTTTTTGTGGTTCTTTCAGTAAATCCAAAGATGGCTTTCCTGAAAAAAGGGTGGCCAACGGGAAAATGAGAGCATATATTGTGGTTGTGCGAAGCACAACCACAATATATCCCTCTATCCACTGAAAGACCTTCCTTCAGTGGGTCCAAACGCAAAAATGGAAAAAGCCCGAGCATGATCTCTCAGAATTCCTGCGCCTTCCTCCGCGTCATATGATAAGAAATCGTGGCCAGTCTGGCCGCCAGATCCTCATTCTCCAGCAATACAGAGGAGGGAACATATAAATGTGTGGGAGCGAAATTCCATATCACCGTGATCCCCGCCTCTACCATCTGATCCACGACGGTCTGGGCCTGTTCAGCCGGTACAGCGACGACGCCCATTTCCACCCGCAAGCGCTTCACCACACCTGCTAGCTCGTCCATGCAAAAGACGCTCTTGCCAGCGATGATCCTACCGATCTTGGATGGATCATTGTCAAAGAGAGCCACGATCCGTAACCCGTAGCGCTCAAAGCCCGGATACCCCGCCAGGGCCCGCCCGAGATTCCCTGCTCCCACCACGACAGCCTGCTTCTCATCCTCGAGCCCCAGGACGTCACGAAGGACGGCAGCTACTTTGCGCGTATCATATCCCACTCCCGCCTGGCCCAGCTCCCCCAAGTGACTCAGATCCTTTCGCACCTGAGCAGCGGGAATTCCCGAAGAAGATCCCAGTTGCCGCGAGGAAATCACCGACTTTCCTTCATCGATGGCCCGTATAAGCCAGCGGTAATATATGGGTAAACGCGACAAAGTGGGGCCTGGAATATCGGTGCCCTTTACCATAATAGGTATCTCCTCCCACAATCAAAAGCACAACGGTGGAAACGACCCGTCTGGAAAAATCCACCCAAAAAGTTTGTGCTATTTGTCACAAATGCTACACAATACGTCCAAAACTGTCAAAGTCCTGGAGGGAAAGCCTCAAAAGACGAATCGAAAAATTGACATCGTAGACGTTGACGAAAATGCCCCTTCCGAGTATCATCATCGCTACTGGCCCGCACCCTCCACATTATCCGAGAGAAGCATACGGCATTGTGAGATAACCATAGGAAAAGCGAACCTTCCAAGGATTATACGATGTCTCTGGTAGTAGCGACCTCTACAAAAAAAGAAGCCCCCTCCCATCATATAAAGCCTTTCCAGCCCAGCCAGCATCTTGAGGGTCTGGCGACCCTTGTAGAGCGCGCCTTTGGACAGGAGTTGGCACGTACACACAGCTCCATGGTTCGTGATATGCGGCATATGGCCCGCTGGGGATCTATGCTACGGATAGCCCACACCGTCAGTCCCATCCTCATAGGATACGTCTGGATAGAAGAGAACAAAGTTGTAGGAAACGTGAGCCTCTCCACCGAGTCGAACACCGTCTGGCGCTTGAGTAACGTTGCCGTTCTGCCCGATTTCCGTGGCAGGGGCATCGCGAGCCATCTGGTAGACAAAGCCATCGAGCATGCTCGGCAGCACGACGCCAGATACCTCATATTAGAAGTAAGTCCTGATAATACCATCGCTCTGAATCTGTATCGTCATAGGGGATTTGAACCGTTCGAGACCCTGCACGAGATGTATCTATCGCGAACCAGTTGGCCCGTCTTTCTCGAGCCCTCTGAGGGAGATGTCCGACCCGTCCAAGCCTCGGACGCCCGCGAGCTCTGCCGCCTCATGCTTGCCAGCGTATCTCCTGAACGCCAACGATATTTCCCCATACATGCCCGCGAGTTCCATCGTGGCTTTTGGCAAAAACTATTGCAATATATAAGGCTAGTTTTCAAAGACGAGTTGATTTATGAACTCGTCAGCGAGTACGACCAAAGTATCGTCGCCTATGGCCGTGTGACAGCCCACCTGTTCCGGGGTCCCCACGAACTAGAGATCCACGTTCGGCCCGATCAGCGCGGAGAATGGGAGTTAGAATTGGGCAAGGGACTTCTCTGGGGGCTACGCTCCTTGCCCCGCTCGAGGATCAGAGCGCGGATCCCCGCGTCTCACCGCAAGGCCATCGAGGCTTTGGAGATATTGGGATTCGAATCCGTACGTATACTGAAGCAGATGTCGCTGCAGCTGTAGTGAGCATACTGAGTATATTCTCTATCCTTGCGACTATAGTGCAGACAAAACATAGGAGGCTACCATGCGTAAGCTTTTGCTTCGTTGGCTCATCAACGCAGTCGCCGTTTATGCAGCCATGGAACTCATTGGGGGGATATACACCGACAGCGGATGGACGGTCTTTTTATGGATGGCCCTCATCCTGGGCGTGGTGAACGCTCTGATCGCCCCTGTGATCAAGATCCTCACCTGTCCCCTGATAGTCCTGACGCTCGGGCTCTTTACCCTGATCATCAACGCCCTGATGCTCTGGCTGGCCGGAGCCATCGCTTCAGCACTGGGCGTAGGATTCTACATCGAGGACTTTGGGGCCGCCTTCCTTGGAGCCCTGATCATAAGCGTCGTAAGCTTTGTGCTCAGCGCCCTCACAGGAGTGAACCGGGAGGGAAAATAAGACCACAAAATCAGTCCTTTTCCTGAGTGGATGTCCTCGAGGCACCAGCAGAGCGATAAAAGCTCCGTACCGCCAGATATATGATCCCTATGCCCCAGACGATGAACAAAGCCCCCCGAATGGGTCGAGGGATAAATTGCAGCGTGATATAATAAACGTATTCAGGAAAGGGTTGTACACGGTAAAGATGGGTAAGTAGATACGCTATACCCAGGCTGAGCCCCACTGCGCCCAGCACGAGGAATGTAAGCCAACGCTCGATATCACGAAGCTGGGTACGGGTCCTCACCGCTCGGCTTTGTAACTCTCGTGCCCGGGATGAGGTGAGCGAAAAAGTAGGTAGCGTCCCCGGATCCCGACTCAAGACATCCTCCGAAGGCACTGGCCCCAGCGTTTCTTGCGGATGCCCGAGTTGATCTCGCGTATCCTCCTCGATCCCGATGTAACGTGCGGCCGTCGTGAGATTGGGAGCGATGGGAAAATCCTTGTGAGCCGGCAGATCACCCAACACCTGCTCCACGTTACGATCACAAAGTACCATAATGGGGCGCAGGCCGGCGGCATACGCCGTCAGCACATCCTCCTGTGTATCCGCCAACACATATCCCACCTCGAGTTGCAGATCCAACTGGGACAGCACGACCCAAAAGACGGTGGGAAATTGTTCCTCTGAGCCTTCCCCAACCTCTTCTTCCAAACAAACCCATCCATCGATACGCCCCCCTCCGGCTTCAATCTGCTCGACCAAAAGATCCACATCGGCAAAGGGTTCCTCTCCCTCCTCTTCATAATCATTCGAGGCCCCAAACAGGAACACCAACGTTTCTTCGTTGGCCAACAATCGGACGGCCTCGAGAGTCGCGGGCATCAACGACCATTCTTCAAGGGGATCGCCAGGATCGATATGACTGTCGCGCAGCACAGCGTTCTTATGAACGAATACCGCTTTCATCTCCCTTTCATCGCGCCATAAAAAAAAGACCGTAACATCTATCGTGGAAGGAGCCGATCACCGGAGGCTAAACTACATCCCTTCCACCTCTCCAACAGATACGTCAATCCCTTGTTCTTCGCCCCGATCCACAGACTGAGAAGCGCCTTCCTCTGTCTCTCCTATCGTTCCGGGCAGTGTCAAAGGCTCCACTTCCTCCCCACCCATGACGCATTGCCCCCGAAACATGCCGCCTTTGTCGATAAGCAGTGAGCCAACCTCTATGTCACCCCAGACGCGGCCTTCGGGCAAGATTTCCAACCGCTTCTGAGCTGTCACATTCCCACGCAAGGCCCCCTGTATCTGTACAACACTTGCCACGACGTCCGCCAACACCTTGCCTGAGGGCCCTACGATCAGATTCCCCGCCGTCTCAATACGTCCCCGATAGACGCCTTCGATACGTATATTCCCATCCGACGTGATGGTCCCCTCGAAACTCGTATTAGGCCCCAAGATGTTATCGATACTTCCCGCGGCCACCGTATCCGTCCTTTTTTTCCCGAACAACATGTCCTTTCCCCATCCTTTCCCATCACAAAATGACGAACGCGTCTCCAACCATACCCGTAACCCGCTCTCCGCATCGTCAAGTCATTTTAAACCGCCCCCCATGTACCGTCAAATCATGGCCGGATTTCCCCAACGGTCCCGACAGCAACCCACTCGGAAATTTCCCCTTTGCCAGAGCAGAACAAACGACGTAAAATGATAATGTATCTAGAAGAGGAGGAAAGTGACCGTGGCCATTGACGAGATTCGGAATTTGGTCCAAGATGTTATAGATAACGTAGAACACGTGATCGTAGGGAAACGGGAGCCCATCGAGCTGATGATGGTGGCCTTGCTCTGTGAGGGACATGCGCTCATTGAGGACGTCCCCGGCGTGGGCAAGACCATGCTCGCTCGAGCCCTTGCCATATCCATAGGCTGCAGCTTTAAGCGGCTACAATGTACTCCTGACCTCCTGCCCAATGATGTCACTGGCGTCTCCGTATACAACCAAAAGACGGGCGAGTTCGAGTTCCGTCCGGGTCCAGCTTTTGTCAACGTGCTCTTGGCTGACGAGATCAACCGTGCGACGCCACGCACCCAATCGGCCCTGCTGGAGGCCATGGGGGAATATCAGGTTACCGTGGACGGCACCACGCGACAGCTGCCCCGTCCTTTCCTCGTCATCGCCACCCAAAACCCCATCGAGTATGAGGGTACCTTCCCCTTACCAGAGGCACAGCTGGACCGCTTCCTCATGCGCATCAAGCTAGGATACCCCTCGGCAGAGGAAGAAAACCAAATCCTCCTCAACCTCCGCCGTGAGCATCCCATCGATACCATCGAACAGGTAGTGGATGGCCACCGCATCATAAATTTACGCTCGGACATGTGGGACGTGACGGTGGACGAGACGGTAAGGGAATATATCATCCGCCTGATCCACGCCACCCGGAACCAATACGACTTGGCCCTCGGAGCCAGCCCCCGGGGTAGCCTGGGATTGTACAAGGCGTCGCAGGCCCTGGCCGCCATTCGTGGCCGCGATTACGTCGTGCCGGACGATGTCAAATACCTGGCACCTTTCATCCTGGGCCATCGGCTCATCGTGGATCCCGAGAGCGCGCTTCGCGGGCGGGATGCCGAGACAATATTGGAGAATCTGCTGACGGAGACAAAGTTGAGCGTCGGGGAACTCGACGAATTGTAGCCTTGATAGTGATCAAAGATAGGAAAAAGGACTGATGCCACATCTTCTCACCTTCATCTTGCTTATAACGTTCGTCGCGCTCCTCTTTCGCATCGAGTTCTTTTTCTATCTCCTGTATGTCTTCTTTGGCATATACCTCTTCTCCCATCTCTGGGGACAGCACGCCCTGGACAACGTCACTTTTGAGAGAGAATGCGAAGAAAGGGCCTTTATCGGAGACCGTGTACCGGTCAAAATACACATCCAGAATCGGGGATTTTTACCCCTCCCCTGGGTGCGCGTTCACGACAGCTTGCCTACGGGCATCAGATCTCCCAACTTTTTCCACTGTGTGATCTCGCTGCTTCCCTTTGAAAAAAAAGTTCTCGAATATGAATTGAACTGCCGTCACAGAGGGTACTATCCTCTGGGTCCCTTGATCGTCAGGGCGGGGGAGATATTCGGCCTACGCGATAGCGAAAGACGACTGGAAGCCCCTGACGCCCTTTGGGTGTATCCCAAGATCGTCCACCTGAGCAATCTGGAACTGGCAGCCAAAGTTCCATTCGGCTACGTGCGCACCAAAGAACGCATATTCGAGGATCCCACCCGCATGGTGGGTGTGCGCGACTACCAAAGCGGAGATAGCACGCGGCACATTCACTGGAAGGCCACCGCAGCCACCGGCACCCTCCAGGTCAAACGTTTCGAGCCGGCCATCTCCATCGAGTCGCAGATATTTCTAAATCTCAACAAAGACGAATATACCCATGAACGCATCATACCAGCGAGTGAGACAGCCATCGTGACCGCGGCCTCCATCGTCAACTACTTGATCGAGAAACGACAGACGGTGGGATTGAGCTGCAATGGCCAGGATCCCCTGGCGGACGGGCCCTCCAAAACCACAATTCCGCCGCGCAAGGGAGAAGCCCAGCGCATGTATATCCTGGACGTCCTTGCCAGGATACGGTTGAGCGAACACCTGGCGTTCGCCGATTTGCTTCATCAGGACCGACTTCAGCTAACCTGGGGATCGACGGCCATCATCATTTCCAGCCACGCCGACAACGCCCTGTTCGACAATATGTTGCTCATGAAACGCTCCGGATTCCACGTCATGCTCATCCTCGTAGATCCCCAGACACCTTTTGGAAATATCAAGCAACGGGCCAAGAACGTGGGCATAGAAGCCCAGCAGATCTGGCAGGAAAGGGATCTTGATGTCTGGAGATAGAACAATAAGCGCAGAAACGCAAGACAAAGAAAAGGCAGCAGACTCGGAAAAGAAAAAGGGCGATACGGAAGCGTCACGCGAATGGTCCAAAATCGCCCTGGAGGAGGTTGTTCGCCCCCTGGCGATCTCAGCCATGCTCACCTGCATAACCATCTCTCTGAACCAACTCATCACCTCTGCCGTGCCCGAGTGGCCAGGAGGCTTCCTGTCAGTACTCACCTTCCTCGTCTGCCTGGAGAGTATTCACTCCCATCGGCTCCTCACACGCCTGGAACTGCGTTCCGAAGAAAGATGGCGCTTCCGCTTTGTAGAGTGGGTATTCATTCTCCTGATAGTGCGCTTTGGTGTCTACATAGAATACGGCGCGGCGCAACTGGCCGCCGACATGGCGCGATGGTCACTGGACGTGGGGGCCTTTTTTGATGCCGGATTCATCGTGAACAGCATACTCATGGCCATCTTCTGGGGCCTGGCTTTGGCCCTCTCTTCAGCCATACAGGAACTCGAAGCCTCTCCCATTGAAAAAAAGCCCCGGATCACTGATCCTAACCATTACCTGTATAACACCATGCCCCGTCATGGCCGCATCGACCGCCAGGCCAGGTTGAACCGGATCGTTGGCATCTTTACCGGCGGGGGCATTGTCCTTTTGATACTCGCTGGGCTATCCCAGGTCGATGTACGTGACCTCATGGCTTTTGAGCATTCATACAGCGCCGGCATCCTCCTCAATGTGCTCGCCTATTTCCTTATCGGATTCCTCCTCATCGGTCAGGCACGATACACCATGCTCAAGGCACATTGGGAGATCGAGGATATTCCCATCATGGAGGGTATAGGAAAACGTTGGATTCTACTGGCCATCTCCTTCCTCTTTTTGATCGGACTCATCTCCGCCTTCTTGCCCGTCGGCTACTCCGTGGGCATCGTGGATACCTTGTCCATCGCGCTGCAATGGACACTATATGTACTGGCCCAGATCACCTTTGGACTGCTCTTCCTGATCTCGTCCCTGTTGGCCATGCTCATCGGCTTTATGACCGGAACACCAAGCGAAAATCAACCTTCCACACGTCCCATGCCGGAACCACAGGCGCCCCCTGCTACGTCGGGAGGGCCGGCGCCTTGGTGGCCCTTGGTGCGTTCACTCGCCTTTTGGACCATTCTCATAGGCATCATCGGCTATTCCATATTTCACTTTGCTGACTATCGATGGAGCATTTTACAAAAGCTCTCCCTTTCACGCCTCTTCCGCTGGCTCCTGGGCTTGTGGCAGGGCGTGCGCAGCGGCACACAAAAGGCCACGGAGGGAATCCGCCGGGCCATTGCCGACCGCCTCCCCTCTCGCAAAGGCAAAAGGCGAATACCCCCCTGGCGCTATATCTCATTGCGAGGACTCTCACTGCGTAAGCGCATAAGATATTTCTATCTTTCCACACTGCACCGCAGTGAAAGACAAAATATGGGACGCCCTCCTTCAGCAACCCCCCAAGAATACCGCAATATGCTGTCAAAAGAGGTGCCAGAGATCACCGAACAACTCGACGAACTCACGCAGGCATTCATCGAGGCACGATACAGTGAACATCCCATAACGGAGGAAGAGGCCTCAAACGTCAAAAAGGCCTGGCGCCAGGTAAAACGGCTACTCGGATTGCACGGACGCCGCCAGCAAAGCGACTCCTCTGAAAATGAGAAGGAAAACAGTTAGGCCATGGACCTCTTTGCTCATGCGCGAAAAGAAAAGGAGGATGGAAAGGAACCACTGGCCGCCCGTATGCGACCGCGGACACTGGAAGAATTTGTAGGCCAGGAACATGTCGTGGGCCCCGGGCGCCTGCTTCGTCGCGCCATACAGGCCGATCAGATCTCTTCCCTCATATTCTACGGCCCCCCGGGCACGGGCAAGACGACCTTGGCCAGAATCATCGCCAACACGACAAGTTCGCGCTTTGTCACTTTGAACGCCGTCCTGACGGGGGTAAAGGATCTGCGAGAGGTCACCTCACAGGCCAAGGATGAACGAAGCTTTTATGGACGGCGCACCATCGTCTTTGTCGACGAGGTACATCGCTGGAACAAAGCCCAGCAGGACGCCCTGCTGCCGTGGGTGGAGAACGGCACCATCATCATGATCGGAGCCACCACCGAGAATCCCTGGTTTTCGGTGAACCGTCCCCTGCTCAGCCGCAGCCGTGTGTTTCAACTGAAATCTTTAAGCGAGGAAACCCTGCGCACCATCGCTCAGAACGCCCTCACGGATTCCGAACGGGGCTATGGAGAACTGGATGTAAAGGTCACCCCTGAGGCCCTGAACCACCTGGTCGACGTGGCCGATGGCGACGCTCGCTCCCTTCTAAACGCCCTCGAACTGGCCGTGGAAACCACGGCTCCCCAAGAGGATACCGTGATCGTCGATCTGGCCGTGGCCGAGGATTCCATCCAGGAACGGGCTGTTCTCTATGATCGCGAGGGCGACTACCACTTTGATACTATTAGCGCCTTTATCAAGTCGCTCCGCGGATCCGATCCTGACGCCGCCCTCTACTGGCTGGCCAAGATGGTCCATGCCGGCGAGGATCCCGATTTCATCTTCCGCCGCATGCTGATCTTGGCCGCCGAGGATGTGGGCCTCGCTGACCCCAATGCCGTGGCCATTGTCGAAGCCGCAGCCGCCGCTTTCGATCGCGTGGGTTTGCCAGAAGGACAGTTCCACCTGGCAGAGGCCGCCGTCTATCTGGCCACGGCCCCCAAGTCCAACTCGACTATGGGATACTTTGACGCTCTGGAAGCAGTCAAACAAGAGCGCACCGAGGTGCCCACCCACCTGAAGGATGGCAGCAGGGACAAAGAGGATTTGGGCCATGGAGAAGGTTACCTGTATCCTCATGCGTACCGGGAGCATTGGGTGGCCCAGCAATACCTTCCGGACGCGCTGCAGGGCAACGTTTTCTACCAACCAAGCGATGAGGGCTATGAAAAAGACGTGAGGAATAAGGTACAACGGCGACGAGAGGAACAGCTCGCCGCTGTGGTGGATGGGGACTTGGGAGTGGGAGAGGTGCTGACCTTCTCTCCAGAAAACCGCACCCAGGAACGTTGGTTGATGCGGGCAGTTAGCAACGCCGGACGTCGCCTCGGCAAGCTCCGCGATCGGGTATTCGAGCAGGCCGCGGTACAACGCCATCACCTCGTATTGGCTCTGAACGCTGGGTCCGGGCTCTTTGTCTGGGAGGCGCTGCGTTTGGCGCCAGAGGGCGGCGTATGGGCCCTGACCTCCGATGCGCAGAGCGCAAAAGCCCTACGACAGCAGGGTGAACCGCTGCCCGAATTGAGACGTCCCATCGTCTTGCAGGGAAGCCTGGAAAGATTGGCCGAGATACTGGCCCAGAATGACTACGACGACGTACGCTTCGACGTCATGGTGGGGCGAAACGCCCTCATGTGTCAGGAGGACAAAAAAGGTCTCCTCCTTTCCCTGCAGAGGCTCCTTCAACCTGACGGCGCCATCAGCCTGGCCGAGACTATCCCCCGGGAAACGCAGCGCCTCTACAAACTGCCGGACACGAGTTCATTGCATGAGAAAACGGTGCAGACATGGCAAGAGGCGGAAGAACGGATATACACCGACGAGCAGGACCCCATGGTTAACTGGGATAGTCAAGATTTGAAAAAGATCTTTGAGGAAAGCGGCTTTCAAAGGATAGAGGTTACACGCGAGAGGATCGAGACGGAACGCCTGATAACAGAAGAGCACATAGACCGCTGGTTCGCCCCTAGGACAAAAGGGCGTCCGAGTTACGTCCAACACCTGCGCCAGCACCTATCACAGGACGCCGTCGTAGAGATAAAGGAACTGTTTCAAGAGCAACTGGCCGGCAGAACATGCCCCTGGCACAGCACCATCACCTTCGTGCGCGCCGAACTGTCCAGGTAAACCTAACATCCAAGCGATGGGCAAAGGAGAGTTTCGATGATGGACGATAGCCCTTACCAGGCCCTTATCAAAGAGATGCCCGAGGAGGAAAGACCCCGTGAGCGCCTGGAACTGTACGGCGCCAGCGCTCTCTCCAACGCCGAACTCCTGGCCATCCTCCTGCGCACGGGATCCAGAGGCGAGAGCGCCGTCGGCCTGGCCACCCGATTGTTAACTACCCTTCACGGCCTCGACGGGGTCGCTGACGCCAGCCTCCGCGAACTTTGTGAACTCTCGGGCATCGGCCCGGCCAAGGCCTGCCAAATCCTTGCCGCCATCGCATTGGGACGCCGCGCTGCACTGGCTTCGGAGGACAGCCGCCCACAGATCGGCTCCCCCCATGATGCGGCCAACATCTTTATGGCCAGAATGATAGGCAAGCCCAAGGAGGAGATGCACGTCATGCTCCTGGATACAAAACACAAGATGCTTCGCACCGCCACCGTCTACGTGGGCAGTCTCAATACAGCCATGGTGCGCGTCGGTGAGATGTTTCGCGACGCCATCAAGGATAATGCAGCAGCCATCATCGTGGCCCACAATCATCCGAGCGGCGATCCCCTTCCCTCTGCCGAGGATATACAGATCACCAAGGCCATTGTCGAGGCGGGCAAACTGCTGGATGTCGAGGTTCTCGATCACCTCATCATCGGAAATGGCCACTATCAGTCTCTCAAGGAAAAGGGGCTGGGATTTTTATGAGCCGCCGCCAGATAACCCATTGCTGAGATAAAAGGAGACGGAGAATGGGCAAGGCCAAAAAGCCACTTCCGGTAAAGCTCGTCATGCCCATGTTCAGCGGGCACGAGGAACTCTTGGACGAGGTCGAGAAGAGATTGCGCACCCACTGGGGTCCCACGGACTATAAAAGTCCTCGGCTGTCCTTCGACCATACCACATATTACGAGGAGGAGATGGGGGATGGCCTGAAACGGCAATTCCTCTCCTTTGAAAGACTCATCGATCCCGGCAGCATCGCCAGTATCAAGACGCTGACGAATGCATTGGAGACACGATGGAGTCGCGACGGGAGACGAAGGATTAACCTTGATCCAGGATACATCGCACCAGCCAAGCTCGTCCTGGCTACGACCAAGAACCATGGACACCGCATATATCTGGATCAGGGAATATACGCCGAAGTAACGCTCATGTACCGCGAGGGAGATTTTCGCTCTTTACCCTGGACATATCCCGATTACCGAACCGAGGACTATAGAGAAATCCTGCACACCATTAGAGAGATCTATATGACACAACTCGACGAACTGCGACATGCTGGAAAACTCACTCGACGATTAGATTAATATCCGAGACCAGACTCTCATAGTCCCATCCCGAAGCGTAGACTCGCAGACGGATGATTCGGTAAGGGCGAATGGGCAAAGTCTCCAAAAGATTCTCGGACTGGAACAAATACCAGCGATCATGAGGCACCTGCACCCCAAAGGTGGTGGGGTTCTCCTCCACGTTCTGATAATAGAATCCCCTCACCCACTCTGCCTCGCTATCATAGACATCCCGATAGGTCAGACGAATCATCAACGGATACTCGGAACTCAGATACCCTCCCCCAGAGAGACTCTGATAACGCACCTTGACGTTAGCACGCACCACAAGGGAACTCACGGGCTCAGCTATGGTGCGATCGATGGTCTGTTCAAGGACAGTCTCACAATGATTGCCATGGCCACCCGTCCGTGAAAGCTCTACTGCTCTGCGGCCCTCATCGACGACCAACGAAAAAGTCCCATCTACGTCCCCCCCATCGGTACCCTGATCATTAAACGCATGCCAACCCTTCTCCAGACCCTCGGAGAAATCGCCATTGACCACCAGATTGCGCGCCGCATCCACAGGAGGATTGGGAGACTGTCCAAAAGCCACTTCCGTGCGCTGTCGGGGCATCAGTTCCACACTATCTCCATTATCCTCCGCCCCGCTCACGCGGGCCCGCCCTCGGGCGTAAACGGTGATCCCCGAACGTCTGTTCGTGGCCTCTAGAGCGTAGCTCCCATCTGCCACTAAAGACGCCTCTGCATGAAGGGTAGCCACCCCGAAATCGAGAGGGGCTTCGGAGGAAAGCGCGGTGCCCACGTGTATCTGTCCTCCCGACAGCCCAACGTGTATGCCATTCGGTGACCTGCCAGCCTCATAGCGCGGCGAACGCATAAGTTCCAACCGTACAGTAGTTCCCGGAAAGAGACGCACAAAACTCTGATCGAAAAAGGTGATCATCGCTTCAGAAGTCTCATCCACGCGAACGACACTTCCCTCTGCCACCTGCATGTCTTCCCCGCTTTCCAAAGGGACAAACCCCCGGCCCACGGGAGGCTCGACGATCACAGTGCCCGCAAGGGACTCCACAGAGGCCTCGCGCTTCTCTTCCGCATGCAATACATGATAGCGAACGCCAAGGGGCACCGTAGTGACGATCAAGCAGAATACGAAAAAGGCTGTGAGCAAAACAATCCAAGCGACACGTCTGGGATTCTCGTCCATCTAATAGCGCACTCCGAATGTATCAAACTCGCCCTCGAACGATTCCCAGTCTGTATCCACTTTTTCGACCTGTGCCAGCCTGGGACCGCTACGTAACCAGGAAAGGAACTGTCGCAAAGAATCTTCATCCCCTTCCGCAACAACCTCTACGGTCCCATCGCTCCGATTCCGTACATAGCCCATAACACCCAAACCACGCGCCGTCTCACGGGCGTGGTAACGAAACCCTACTCCTTGAACGCGACCAGAAACTGAGGCTTGAAACCGTTTCTTCTCGTTGCCATCGACACCTTGCGTCATAGGTAGAATCCCCCTTTACGTTAATATGCCAATTACACAGTTCGTCAGCCTATGTCAAGCAAGTCGTCGGCCCACTCCTCATCCTCATCATCTTCCTCGACCTCCTGTTTCTCCAGTATTGATTCATCAAGGGGAACCTCGAGCAGGTCCAAAGGTTCCGCAAGGAACTGCAGTTCCTCCAGGGCTTCCGAAGCCGCATCCTGAAGCGCTTCATCTCCCTCCTCCACACAATATTGCAGAACTCTCTCGGCGCGCTGTCCGCCAATCTGTCCCAAAGCCCAGATGGCCATAGTCTGCACTTGGCGATCCGTATCCTGGATCAACTCCATCAGCGGATCGACAGCCTGTTCCAGTTGAATTTCTCCGCAAGCACGGGCAGCCTCATAGCGCATGGCGGGAGATCGACTGCCAAGTTCTCCTATCACAATACTTGCCCAGCGAGCATCTGCACTACGTCCCATGGCAAAGACGGCACTCTCACGCATAGGCTGCCCGCCGCGCTCATAAGCCCCTTCGATAATACGATACACCTCTTCCTCGTTGATATAAGCAAGAGACTCGATGGCTCTACGCACAACTTCTGTATCCTTATCCTCGTGAATGGCCCGGGTCAGCGCCTCCTGGATAGCATCGCCCAACTCTCCACTCACCTTCTCACACTCGGCCATAAAGAGGAAACGCCCAAGGGCTGTGGCCGCCGCTGCACGTACACGGGCGGCGGGGTCGGAAGCAAGCAGCTTTAAGAGCCGCCCAGCAAGAGCGGGTTTCTCCTCTTCCCACAATCCCTCTATGGCGTGGCGGCGTACCACGGGATCCTCACTATCAAGACAAAAGTAAAAGAAATCCGTATAATCGAGCCGAAAATCCTCCTCGGCATAAGCCACCATCTTCCCAAGTATTTTACGTCGGCGTTGACGACCTAATGCACCAAATCTCTCCTCAAGCTGGCTCTCTTCGGCCCGCGTGAGGACGGAAAAGCGCTTCAAAAGTCCACGGCTAAGGGGTTCAGTACTATCTTCGAGCCTGTCCAGAGCATCATCAAAATCTGCAATCATAGTATCTTTCCATCACTAATGAGACTTATCAACCAAAGTAACGCTGATAATCGAAATAGGTTATCACCAGCATAAAGGCAAGCAGGACGGCCATACCCACGGCATGAACCAGCGCTTCCTTTTCGGGAGGTATCCTTTTTCCTCCCCGCAACCACTCCAGTACCACAAATAGCAGCCGCCCTCCATCCAGAGCAGGTAGAGGCAAGAGATTGACCAAAAAGAGGTTGAGGCTCAAAAAACCTGTGAATTCGATTAGACGTTCCAGCCCCGTTTGGGTCACCTCGGCTGTCTGTCGATAGATACCGATAGGCCCTGTGACCTGAAAGGGTACCGGCAGGGTCTGACGGATGGCAGCGCGAATGGTATAAAAGACCGCACGAATTGTATTATAGACAGCGACAAACCCCTTGGGCACTGCCTCCCATACGGGATAGCGCTCACGCACGAGGGGAAGATCAAGCGCCACTCCCAACGCCCCCTCATTTGGCGGGGGATCCTGGCGGGGAGTGACCGTAACGGGCGAAAGAACCTCCCCCTCACGCTGTACCACAAGGGTGATGGACTGCCCTGCATTTTCAGAGATGATCTCTACGGCGTCGTCCACATCTCGAATCGCCTCACCGTTGATCTCCACGATAGTGTCTCCTGGCCGAAGGTCGGCAGCCTCGGCCGGCGACTGGGGAGCCACATAATATATACCCGCTCCCGGGGCCTCCACGGGCGTCAGGGCGCCCAAGATAAAGGAAGAACTGTAAAGAACGATGGCCAACAAGAGATTCATCAATGATCCGGAGGCCAGGACGGTAGCGCGTACCGTCCGACTCTTGCGCGCCAGGCTGCCCTCCGCCGTCGGATCGTCCTCATTCATCCGCACAAAGCCCCCAACCGGTAACGCATTAAGGGTAATGCGCGTGCCCCGCCAGGTGCCGAGATTTAACAGCCGTGGGGGATATCCAAAACCAAACTCTTCTACCCGGACGCCGGCCAACTTGGCAGTTATAAAATGTCCAAATTCATGGACGAATATCAACAAGCTAAAAACTATGACAAAGGAAAAAAATCCAATCATACCAGCCCCTACACTATGCGACGACGAGGAGACATCCACCTTTCGGCAAATGACACTAGTAGTGCAACAATGTTCCTTCCTGGCGTTCTGGTTCTATCAGCACCCGTTCGAGGAGATGATCTCTACGACCGGTAATGATGCGTACAGCAAGGTTCGGTTGCTCGCTTACCAGGGAAAATAGCTTTTGCACCTTGCTCACCATACCCCCTGTCACGTCGGTGCCAAAGGAATGAGAAAGCATCTCTTTAACCTGCTCATAATTACTCGACGTTATTTCGGGAATCAAGCGCACAATAGAGTCCCTATGGGGATCGCCAGAGTAAACGCCGGCCACCTCCCCCGCCATGATAATGCGCTGGGGACGTAACCGCCGCGCAAGAAGGGTGAATAACTGTTCCGTGGAGACGATGCTACACCCTTTGACCTCATCGAGCGCCACGTCGCCGTACACCAGGGGCACAACCCCTCGCTGCAACAATTCAACAACGGGATCGATGGTCAGATCTACCAACTCGCCGTCCTGACAACGGGCGGATGCCGAGGGCTGCAGCGACACGACGGGAACACCTTCCGAGAGGAACGTATCGGTGACGAGACGATTCAAACGCTGTGCGGCTGCACTCGTTTCCGCATATCCCATCCAATCATCCAGATTTCCCTCATGGACCTTGTACCGGTCGGCAACGAAATGGCCAAAGGACCCGCTGCCGTGACCCAACACCAACTGCATATCCTCTCGAGCCTCCAGAGCAGCATGAATCTCCCTGGCGACACGCGAGATAACGGCAGGGCGAGGCGTCTCATAGCGCCGTTTATCCGTGATAAGCGATCCTCCCAGTTTAAGAAACACAAGTTCTCCCATTGAGCAATTACCTCCTTGGCAGAATATGCGACATAGGATCAGCAGCCTCTATTCTCGCTCGACCTTGTCCACAGCCTCACGCATGATGCGATAATGGTCAAGATCTCTGGGCACAATCGCGTGGGGAAAGATGGCCTGGGCCTCCCGGGCGATCTGATACTCTGAGTAACGCCTCGAGATATGTACCAGGAACAGAGATCCTACTTGGGCATCGCGAGCCAGTTCTGCCGCCTGCGCGGCGGTGAGATGCCCAAAACGTTCCGCCAACTCCTTATCCCGCGCCAAATATGTGGATTCTATAACCAGTGCATCGGCCTTGTGGCACACCTCAAGCAGGTTATCTGTACGCGCCGCATCCCCTACGTGAACCAGCTTGGTCCCTCTAACTTCTTCTCCCAATACCTGATCGGGCTCCACAAGTTTCCCATCCTCGAGCCTGATCGTCTCGCCCTGAACGAGCAGACTTCTCTCTGGTCCGTGGGGTACCCCCAATTGTTCCGCCCTTTCCGCCAGAAAAGGCCGGCGGCTATCCTCCTCAAAAAGATAGCCATAGCAACCGGGGCCGCGGTGTATCACGGGGAAAGCCGAAACCTTCATCGTGCCCGCCTCCCACACACGGCCGGGGCGAAGGGCAACCAACTCCACGTCCAAATGTATATCGCTGCCCCGTAAGACGACATCCATCAAGTCCTCGACCCGCTGTAAAGCCCATTCTCCCCCATAAATCCGCAAGGTAGAGATGGATTCCCAGCGTGAAAAAGTGGAAACGAGTCCGCCAAGCCCCAGAATATGATCCAGATGACCGTGAGTCAAGAGGATCTTGTCCAGTTTCCTAAAGCCCATCCCACTGCGCAAGAGCTGGCGCTGGGTTCCCTCTCCACAATCGACGAGAAAACGTTGATCCTGATAGAGAACCAGCACAGAAGAGAGCCCTCGGTCCACAGAAGGCGCTGAGGCAGAAGTCCCCAGAAACACGACCTCAAACATCTAATGATCGCCCTTCCAGCATTCAGCCCCCTGTCCCACAATAACGGTAAAACTCAGTTCCCCTATAGCATTCCAATACTCCGGCACCACACAGTGTTCCCCACATGAACGAGGCACCATAGCACCCAAAGATTTATACCACTCGGGAGAACAAGAGGCAAACGACGACTCGGTTGCAGAGTGTGTTGGTGACTTTTCTGAGGCCGGATCGCTACTATATGTGGGCACGATAGCCTGGTAAGACCCATATTCGGTATACAGTGAGCGCAATTTTCCGCACCAACACAAGATAGAACCGAATCCAAACGACAGACGAGGAGACAGCAAAAAACCGCCTCCTCATCTGTCCGCCCTACACAACTATTTGAGCAAGACGTTATTTCTTTTCCACGACGTCTTCCCAGGGCCCCTCGACCCCATCCTCGTTGACGCCATAGTAGATACGGACATCCCCGTCGGGCATCTT
>JAWLEV010000146.1:0-3746 GCA_041685915.1 Anaerolineae bacterium
ATGTGCCCGTGCACCGCATCATCGGAGGACGGCTGCGCGATCGCGTGCGCGCCTATGCCAATGGCTGGTATCAGGCCGAACGCACGCCCGAGGCCTTTGGCGAGCGCGCCCGTCAGGTGGCGGACAGGGGCTATAGGGCCATGAAATTCGACCCCTTTGGCAGCGCCTGGGATACCATGAGCCGCAGCGAGATCGCGCTTTCCCTAGATATCGTGGCGGCCGTGCGTGAGGCCGTGGGCCCGGACGTGGAGCTCTTTATCGAGGCCCATAGCCGCTTTAACCCCGTGAGCGCGGTCAAGATCGGGCGCCTGCTGGAGGAATACGATCCGGGCTGGTATGAGGAGCCCGTCCCCAGCCGCCAGATCGACGACCTGGCAGCCATCGGCGCCCAGTTGACGGTGCCCATCGCCGCCGGGGAGGGGCTACACACCAAGGAGAAGTTCGAGGAACTCTTGAGCAACAGGGCGGCGCAGATCATCCAGCCCGATCCCACATCCGCCGGCGGCATCACGGAGATGAAAAAGATCGCTGCCGTGGCCCAGGCCCATCACGTGCTGCTGGCACCCCACAACGCCCAGGGCCCCCTATGCACCGCCGCCTGCCTGCAGATCGACGCCTCCACCTCCAACTTTTTCATTCAGGAGACCTTTGAGGACTTTGCCACACCCCTGGCCTCGGAGATCGTGGAGCACCCCCTGCAAATCGAGGATGGCTTTATCGAGGTTCCCGAGCGACCCGGGCTGGGCGTGGAGCTCAAAGAGGACCTGATGGCAGAATATCCCTACGACGAATCCCACTTTTTGGACATGTACGGCTCGGAGGACTGGCAGAAGCGGAATCTGTAGCGTCAGGGGGCCCCAAAGGCCTCGATGGCCTCGGCGATGGCGGGCGGTGACGGAATCTTTTCCATATGTGCATCTTACCCGAGCAAGCTCAACAAACGCATACTCCACTGCGGAATCCGTTTAGTCGCCAGCACATAATACTTCTGATCATCACAAGTGGTCATTGATCCTCTCTCTACCCCATCCTCACGGCATGCCACTGCCGCGAGGGATAATCTATGGATAGTAAGAGCATCGCCCGCATCCGCTTTTGCAATAGGTATTCCCTCGTCTCTTTCGTTCCCTGATATCTACCCTTTCCAATCCTCACATGATTCTCTTGCCACCGAACTTTTTGACCCGAGATCGTGTATAATTTAGTGAGAGGGTTTAGAGGGGGATATATCGATATGATGTGTTGCAGTCGGATAGGGGACGAGCAAGATTTTGCTGCCCTCTTCGACGAGTACAAAAACCTTGTTTACAAGACCGCCTATCTGCAGCTTGGCGGCGCCCACGAGGCCGAGGACGCCCTTCAGGAGGTCTTTGTCAAAGTTTACGAATCCCTCGATTCCTACGATCCTGAAAAAGGTGCCTTCACTACCTGGTTGCATCGCATCACAATCAACCAGTGCCTCAACAGGAGACGCAAGCGACATCCGCTTTCTATTCCCCCAGACAGGATCCCCTGGCTGACCAGTCATACATCGTCGCCAGAAAGCTGGACCCAGATGAGTGAGGAGATAGAAACGGTGCGGCAGGCGGTGAGTAGACTAAGCGACAAGCAGCGGGCGGTGGTAATTCTGCGTTACTATCGGGAGCTTTCCTATGCCGAGATCGCCGACATTTTGGATATTCCCCTGGGAACGGTCAAGTCGCGACTCAACCTGGCACATAGAACCCTGCGTAAGGAACTGGAGGGGGGAGAGACATCGGTCAAAGCCCGTTTTAGTCAATGGGAGGTCTAGTGATGAATTGTCGAGAAGTAAACGAACTGTTGGTAGCCTATCTGGATGGGGAGGTCACTCCTTCCGAACGGGAGATGATCGCAGCTCACCTTGCCGAGTGTGCCTCCTGCAGAGAGGAGATGTATCGCCTGATGCAGATGCAGCGCCGCCTCAGCAGGTCTTTGAAAGCGATGGCCGCCGATGTATCCCCCTCGCCCCAGGCCTGGAGCCACCTGCAGGCGAGACTCACAAAGCGTGCCCCGCAAGAACTTTGGCCTCAACGTCTGGCGCCGGACGTTTGGCATAAACTAACAAAGGTTTGTCTAATGATAAAAGGAGAGATACTGACGAAACACAAACTTGCTGTAGCGGTGGTCACGACTCTAGTGCTGGCCATCACCATAATGGCCTCCATCCCCACTGTCCGTAGCCAAGCGGGGGAATGGGTAGCCAGACGGTTCCACATCGAGTTCCTTGGTGGAGAGGTAGCACTTGAACGGTTCCATATCGAGTTCCTTGGTGGAGAGGTAGCACTTGAAATGTCGGGGCCTTCTGTGGAGTTCAGCCCTCTTCAGCCAACCTATCTGCCCGCTGTGCTTCAGGGATCGGGAGGCGGAATCGTTGCCGAGATCGACGACGGATCGGAGTTTATCGAGCTGAAATACTCCAACGACGAGCGGTTCATCTCCATCACCCAAACCAAGGCCCCAGCCGATAAGCCCTTGCCCGCCGGGCAGGAGGTAACCGTCAACGGTCAGCCAGCTGTGCTGGTCACCGGTATAGACGGAAAGCGGCTCACCTGTTACAGTGGCGAGGTCAAGGTGGAGCTGCTCTCCAACCTCTCCGTGGAGGAGATGCTGAAGGTTGCCGAATCAATGGCGGTAGCGGAGGCGGGAGAGAGCGAGGGTTAGCCGAAGGCGATTTTGGGAGACTACCCATTTTCAGTTCGTGTATGAAGGGAAAGCCAGCCTTAACGGCTGGCTTTCCCTTTGCTCATGGTCACGAACGAGATTCAGGTCGGCCAAATAGCCTTCACCCCTTAATATTCTGACCATTCGGATAGATCCCCTGCTAATCCCTCATCGGCCAAAGCTTGTTCATAGGCGGGATCCAGCTTTGCTGCTTCCCTAGCCAGCCTGGATCTCTCTACCTTGGCTAACTGTTCCTTGACGGCATTTTCAACAGCACTGCTTCGGCTGGGGTATTTGCCTTCAGCAACCAGGCGATTCAGCCTTTTCAGAAGTTCCCTTCCGATTGTCACCGTAACTTTTTCTTTTGGCATGTCACTCGCTTTCCATATGGTATTCCATGATGCCTTCGTCCGCGCAGGCGGACGATTGGCCGCAGGCCTCCGCAATCGGACTTGAGTCCGTGCGTCACCGCAGGCGCTGACTGAACTCAGCTACTTAGGCGCGTTGCGCCGAGCGTCGACCTGTGTCGACGCGGGTTAGAGACCTGAGTCTAAAGACCCCAGGCTCATGAAAGTTAGAATTACAGGTCAACGACTATCACGATAGCAGTCTGCAATTCTAACTCTTCACAGAGTCCCTACGGGGCTGCTTTAGCCCTCGCCCTCCGCGCCTGAGGCGACCTCCTCATACGAGAAATCGTGGAGGTCGTCGATGGCGCGGTGCACCTCGTCCACGTCGATGCCCAGGGCCTGGCAGGCGGCGTCGGTGATGGCTGTGCCGTGGGGCGGGCAGCCGGGCACCCAGATGCCCCGCTCCCGATGGGCGCGGGTGCACTTGCCCACTACCACGGGAGTGCCCTCCAGGGGCGGTATCTCCTCTGGCGTGCCCAGGATGAGGGTCAGGTCCTCCAGGCGATCCTCATAGCCGGCCCGCCGCAGGTAGATGAAGGTGCTCACCATCTCGCCCATGCAGCCGGTGCAGGCCTTCTCCTCAATGATGGTGGCCGCGCCAAAGCGCTCCCGCGCCGCCTCCTGATAGGGGACGAAAGGATGCACGGCATAGGC
>JAWLEV010000064.1:0-12237 GCA_041685915.1 Anaerolineae bacterium
CCCGCCGAGAGCACCAGGCTGGAGGCCAGTTTGCTCCGCGCATAGCCCCGCAGGGCGGCCAGGGCATCGGTGAATTTGTCCCCCAGTTGATTCCCCTCGCTATCATAGTTGACCCGATCCACCTTGACCATGATGTTGGCGTCGATGGAGCCCGGGCGCATGCGGCGAGTCAGATCGTGGGCCATCCTGTCCCTGGTGGGTCCCTCCTCCATCTGCAGGAAGGCACGATAATCCTGCTTTAGGGACACGTGATCGGGGAGCAGTTCGAAATACCTGCCCTTGTCATTGTCCTCGAAAAAGGGCAGGTCCTTGATGGCTTTCATCCTCATCTGTACGATATCGTGTACGATATTCAGGTAGGCGGTGATGCGCCTGGCCCGGCCATCCTCTTCCTGTGGCGAGATGGTGGGGTAGGGCAGTCCATATTTCTGTGCATAGTGCCTGCCCATCCTGTATAACAGCCGATCATCCACCAACGAGATGACCGAGGAGATGCCTAAAGGACCCACGCGGATAGGCGTATCGGCCGAGTGGCCGGTGCCCATGACGGGAATGAAAAAGGTATGATAGCTGTTCTGCATCTGTGGAAATTCCCCTTGACTAGATGTGATCAATGTAGGCGCGGCTGTGAAAAGAGCGGATGGATCCATCCACCACCCGCTACTCCTGGGCCTCGAATTCCAGGGCCACTGAGTTGATGCAATAGCGAAGGCCCGTGGGCTCGGGCCCATCCTCGAAAACGTGGCCCAGATGGGCGTCACAGCGATTGCATCGCACCTCTGTTCGGGTCATGCCGTGGCTGGTGTCGGGCAATTCTCTCACAGCGTCTTCAGTTACGGGCTCCCAAAAGCTGGGCCAGCCGGTCCCCGATTCGAACTTTGTCTGCGAGCTGAACAGTTCGTTGCCACAGCACACGCATCTGTAGATGCCTTTCTTGTGATGATCGTAATACTCGCCACTAAAGGGAGGTTCCGTTCCCCCCTGCCGCGTGACCTCGTATTGTTGTGGTGTCAATATCTCGCGCCACTCCTCATCGCTCTTGACTATTTTTTCGGACATGGCTGTCGCCTCCTGTGCTTGTGCTTGCTCTTCTCTGTTCATCATCGACTGACAGCCGCAGAAAAAGAGGCTGAGAAGGGCAAGCGATAAAAGATATCTCATGTGTCTCAAAAGAGCCCCCTTTCGGACCCGTTTGGGGACGCTGGAAAAAAGTATAGCAGGCTGCCTGGCACTGGCAAAAGCGCCAGGCAGCCCCTGTCCTCTATTCCCGCGCCGCGAGATCGCTGCAGCCCGGCGCGTCGGCCTGGTTCTCGGCCAGTTCGATGATCCAGGCGGGGAATGCCCCGCCTGCGTCTTCCTTGGCCAAGGCCATGAGCTCGCGGACCACGTCTGGATGCTCCGAGGCTACGTTGCTGGCAAAGGGATCGTTCGCCGTCAGATCGTAGAGCAAAAAGCCCGTCTCATCGACCTTGTGGTTGAGCCACCAATCCTCTGTAATCACCGTGGCGGCAGAGCCCCAGCCCACGGTGGCGTGATCCCGTGACCCCTCGTCTCCGGATAGAGCATCGTCGAGGAAAGAGATGCCATCGAGTTCGGACGGCGGCTCGACCTCGGCTACCTCCAGGATGGCGTCCGAAATGTCGTGGTGTTGGACGAACATGTCGCTGGTGGTGCCCGCGTGCTCGGCGCCGGGGAAGCGCACCATCAGCGGCACGTCAAAGACTTCGGGCATGGAGGGATAGCCTCGCTTGCCCATATAGCCCCGATCTCCGATGGAATGCCCATGATCGGAGGTAAAGATGACCATGGTATCGTCCAACATGTCCAACACCCGCAAACTTTCCATAAAGTAGCCGAACCAGCGGTCGCAGAGGGTCACGGCTCCCATATAGTTGGCCCGCGTGCGCTTTAACAGATACGGATCCAGGTCGGATACGTCCTCGTATCCCGACTTTACCTGTTCTTGCCCATCCTCGTCCAGGTACAGGTCGCGATAGTGGGTGGGGACGAGCCACGGCTCGTGGGGGTTAAAGGACTCCACGGTGAGAAAGATGTTATCGGCGTCCCGGTTCTGCTCCAGCCAGAGGGCCGATTCCTTGAGCACCCGTGGCGCGAAAAAGTCCTCCTCTTTGGTGCGGTCGTGAATGTTCATGATGGCCTGCTGGATGAACTCGATGGTGTTCTCATTCTGCATCTCCTTGGGCAGCCAATGGTCGATTTCTTCCTGGGTCAACCGTGGTCCCGAACGATAGGGGTCCCTCTCTTGGCCGCGTAGAAACTTCCACTGATCAAAGCCGCGCCAAAAGTTTTTGGAGGGCTTGAACTGATGGTAGACGTCAGAGATCAGGCCCGTGCGATAGCCTACCTCGCTGAGGATCTCGGCCAGCGTATCCTGTTCCTCCGGGATGGGTCCCCAGCCCGGCGCCCCCACGAAATCCCCTTTGAGGCGAAAATCACCATCATGGAAGGGGTACACGCGCTCGCCCGTATAGATGGCGCGCCGTGTGGGCAACGTGGGCAGGGACTCGGGATAGGCCCGGGTCATGACCAGGGATTCCTCGGCAAACGCCTCAAAGTGGGGCGTATAGAGTTCTCCCCATGGGGCGGGACCGTACACGCCCATGGAATCCTTACGCAGCGAATCAAAAATGACCAAAATGATATTCATATCTCAGTCTCCTTTTCCTACCTTTGCTTGCATCATAAGACAAGGGGGCCACGGACGCAAGCCGTATGTGCTGGCCGGCCTTTCCCTGCGCCCTCTTGTCCCCAATCTAGCGCCCCTCCTCCCGTATGCGCTGTACATAGTCCTGTAGGGGATCGTCCAATCGCGACATGTATCGGGTCATGCGTTCCATCATCTTTTCCTGGGCCTCACGAACCTCGGGCAGGCCGATGAGGTTGTGCATCTCATAGGGGTCATGGGCCACATCATAAAGCTCTAGCGTCTCCCAGGGGTCGTCTAGCAGATCGTGAACCACGCCTCGCTCGGAAGGAGTGAGCACGAGTTTATGTCCCCGCGTGCGCACCATGCGCAGGGAGGTGGGCAGGCCGTGTCCGCTGTAGCCATAGATGCTGTCCCTCTTTATCGGATCGTCCCGTCCCAGAATATTGTCCAGGATGCTCCTGGTATCGCATTCCTCCGGGGGTCTGGTGCCGGCCATCTCCAGGAGGGTGGGAAAGAGATCCTGAAGGTACACGAACTCGTCGCGCACGCTGCCCGGCGTCTCGCATTCGGGGTGCGCGGCGATAAAGGGGAGGCGAAAGGATTCCTCATAGCCAAAGGGCCCCTTTTCGATGAGCCGGTGGGCACCCATCATGTCTCCGTGATCACTGGAAAAGATCACCATTGTATTTTCCTCCAGGCCCAGGCGCTGCACCTCGTCCAGCACGCGGCCGATCAGTTCGTCGAGCATGGTCACATAGCCCCAATAGCGGGCCACGATTTCCCGCCAGCCTTCCCAGCCATTGCCCGATAGTCCCCACGAGCGCTCTGTGATCTTTTGGTGGCTGGGTTTGCGTTGCCAGGTCTCCGTGAAACTGGGCTCCATGGCAATCTCGCGAGGATCGTACATGGAATAGTAGGGCTCGGGCACCAGGCAGGGGGTGTGGGGCCCCCAGTAGTTGGCCCATAGGAAAAAGGGCTTGCCGTCGTTCTCCCGCTTCTCCTTGAGCGAGCGCAGCAGGCGGACGGCCTCCTCGCTGACCAGGGCCTCAAAGGAGTGCTCTATCGTCCCCGACTGCAGGGCATAGATCTCGTGCCGCTTCATGCGCCGGTTCGGACCCTCGCCATAGGAGGCCTCCAGCAACTCGGGGGGTTCCAGGCCGTGGGCCTGCAAATAGTCCTCGTAATGGGTGGTGATGTTGGACATCCCATTCGTCACTCGACCTCGATGGTAATGGAGCTCCTCGATGATGCCGCCCGCTGGGGGATAACCATAGCCAGGGAAATCCTTGCCCTCGAATCCATACTGGCTGGCCACACGCGAGTTGTCAAGGTGCCACTTGCCCGCATAGCCCAGATTGTAGCCCGCGCGGCGTAGTTCGCCCGCCAGGTTTGGGATCTCTGGATTGAGGATCTGATTGTTGGACTCCACATGGTTCTTGTGGGGATACAGGCCCGTAAAGAGCATGGCCCGGCTCGGGCTGCAGGCCACGGCTGCCGTATAGGCGGAGGAAAAGCGCACGCCCCGCTGGGCCAGGGCGTCGAGGTATGGTGTGCGGCACGTCTCTGCGCCATAGCAACCGAGGGTATCGTAGCGTTGTTGATCCGTCAGGATGAGCAGAATGTTGGGACGTTCGCCCGGGGACATGGAGACCTCCTCCAGTACAAAGAAGCCAAGCCTCCTGTAAAAAAGAAGCTTGGCTCAGATGAGAGTGGATGTTTTCTATATGGTGCCCCCGACTGGATTCGAACCAGTACGTCCTTACGGACACAGGCCCTCAACCTGTTGTGTATGCCAGTTCCACCACGAGGGCTCATTGTGTTCCCCATTATAATGCTTTTCGTTCACTTGTCAACTCCCATTTTCACGATACAATAGGGACGTGTGGGCAGGGGAACGCGATGTATTATCCTTGTGCTTTGCGCAGTATACTTTTTCTGGCTACCCTTTTGGGTAGCCGACGCGTGTGTTTGGAGCAAATACGAGTCAGAGGGGGCAGGACGTGGAGGAAGCCATCGTCGTCGACGCCATGGGGAGCGATGGCGCGCCAGCAGTGGACGTGGAGGGAGCCGTGCGTGCCGCGCGGCACTACGACCGGGAGATCATCCTGGTGGGGCGTGAGAAGGAGATAGAGGCGGAACTGGCGCGCCACGAGACGGAGGGACTGTGCCTCTCCGTCGTCCATGCCAGCCAGGTGGTGGAGATGGAGGAACATCCCAGCCACGCGGTCCGTAACAAGCCTGAGGCCTCCATGGTGGTGGGTATTGGGCTCGTGCGCGATGGGGAGGCCAGCGCCTTTGTGTCCGCGGGTAACTCTGGCGGCGTGCTGGCGAGCGCCCTGATTGGCGAGGGGAGAATAGGCCGCATTGCGGGTATCGATCGCCCCGCCCTGTCCACCATCTTTCCCACATTGGACGGTACGGCCTTATTGCTGGACATCGGCGCCAACACGGACTGCAAGCCGGAATGGCTGGTGCAGTTTGCCCTTATGGGTAACGCCTATGCCAGGCGGATCATGGGCATCCCGGAACCCCGCGTGGGCCTCCTCTCCAACGGCGAGGAGGAAACCAAGGGAAACGCCCTGGTTCAGGAGACGTACAAACGTTTGCAGGGGCTCGATCTTGATTTTGTGGGCAACGTGGAAGGCAAGGACCTCACCCAGGGATTGGCGGACGTGGTGGTGGCGGACGGTTTTGTGGGCAACGTGGCTATCAAGACGGCCGAGGGCGTGGCGGCTATGCTCCTTCATAGCCTTCGTACTGAGATCAAGAGTCGCCCCCTGGCCAGCTTTGGCGCTCTGTTGGTCAAGCCCGCCTTTCGCGCCACTGCCAAAAGGTTGGACTATCGGGAATATGGTGGGGCGCCCCTGTTGGGGGTCGATGGTGTGGTGATCGTCGCCCATGGACGATCGGACCCTCTGGCCATCGAAAACGCCGTGAGGGTGGCCATCGACGCCGTGGAGGGGGATCTGGTGGGGACGATTCGGCGCGACATCGAGGGGGCTGTCGGGGAAACAAGCGCCACTCAGTAGACAAAAGAGCACCCGGCGATGATGGACGTTCGTCGCCCGCACCCCTTGCGTTGGTGCTCTTGGTAGCCTTTGGAGTAGTTGATGGAAGTTTACACGAACGACGAGTTCCTGGAGAAGCGAGCCAAATACGCCAAATGGGGCAGCTATGTCGGTTTCGGCGCCCTCTTTCTCGGCCTGATGACCACCTCTCGCTCTCCGATCTTGGCTTACTTTTTTTTGGTCATCGGGTTGCTCGGCGCCAGTTTGGGCTCCTATATGACCAATCGCTACGTGCGCGAGCCCAGGGCGGACCAGATCTTGACGGATGCCCTGGAGCAGCTGGACAAGCGTTACGCCCTTTACAATTATTATCTCTCCTCTGACCACGTCGTCGCTTCCCATCATGGCCTGACCATCGTCAAACCCAGGGGACAAAAAGGCACGGTGATCTATGAAGAGGGGGATTGGCAACACAAGGCGGGATGGCGCCGGCTGCTTCAACTATTTGGGGAGCCCACCTTGGGCAAGCCCGACAAGGAGGTGGAGGAAGAGGTGGGATGGCTCAAGGAATGGATAGATGAGGTGATGGACGAGGATATCCCCGTAAATGGCGTCGTCGTCTTTACCGATCCTGAGGTTCGCCTGCATGTGGAGGATGGCGATATGCCCATTGTAGTTTTGGACGATCTGCCCCGCTATATGCGACAGGGCCTCAAGGAGCAGCCCACCATCCGGACGGCGACACAGACGAAACTTCGGAGCTTGTTGGATGAAGTCATCCGCCAAAGCTGATCGCCACGACGACGGGATTCCTCCGTGGGCGACGCCCGTCTGCATCTTTTTGATCGCCTTTGCTGCCCGGGTCTATCGCCTGGGGGCTGCCAACCTGTGGTGGGATGAGGCCCTGGCCGTGTGGGCCGTGCGTAAGGGGCTCCTGGGTTGTACCGAGTGGACGGCGGGCGATGTGCATCCGCCCCTCTATTTCTGGTCCCTATGGGGTTGGGTGAAACTCTTTGGCGAGACCGAGTTCGCCATGCGCGCCCTCTCCGCAGCCTTTGGCGTGCTGACGGTGGCTGTAGTCTATAGTCTTGGCCGCCTGATCCGGGGGCACGTGACGGCCAGCCTGGGCGCACTTTTGACCGCACTGGCGCGTTTCCATATCTGGTGGTCCCAGGAGATGCGCATGTATGTGTTGGCGGGGCTGCTGGGCACCCTGTCCCTCTACCTTTTCCTGCGCTGGCTGCGGGCAGAAAAAGCGCCTCTTTCCCCCCGACGCGCCAACGGGCTTTTGGCCTTCTATATCCTGGCTTCCATCGGCGCCCTCTATACCGTCTTTCTTAGCGGAGCCTTTCTGCTGGTGGAGAACGTGGTCATGCTGGTCGTGCTCCTGACCGCGCAGGCGCGAGCCCGCAAACGTGTCCTGCACAAGTGGGTGGTGGCTCAGGTGATCGTGTTTCTCATGGTGGGTATCTGGCTCGTCGTATCCTGGGGGCGCATGCGCACGTGGTCAGTCGCCGAACCGCTCAGCTTGCGTTTCTTTGCCCGATTATATGCTACGCTCCTGACCACGGGCATCTCGGTACACGTCGAGCGCTACACGTGGGCCATCCTCTTTGTCTTCGCCCTGCTGGCCCTGGGAACGGGGCATTTTATCTATTCCTGGTGGCAGCGGCAGGAAAAAGGGCGTGAGAGCGATCACCGGATGTTGGATGCGTTGACTCTATCTCTGACCGTCGTGCTGTCCGGCGTCATGATCTATCTGGCTTCCATTCCCCGTGGCCTCTTTTACACACCCCACGTCGAGGCCCGCTATTTTGTTCCCTTTGCTCCTGCCTTCTGGCTCCTCCTGGCCTGGGGCGTGGCTTCCATCGCTCAACGCTGGCCTCGTGTGGCCTGGCTGGGGGCCACGGGGCTGTTGGCTCTGTGGATTGCTGTTCTCCCCGGCCACTATGAGCACCGCTACCTCCGCGATGAGCTGCAGACCATGGTGCGCGCCATTCTGAGCCAGGCAGAGGAGGGAGATGCCGTCCTTCTCAATTCCGGGGGACGCTATCCCCTCTTTCTCTACTACTATGAGCGTTTTCCCGATACGGTATGGCGTGCGCCCATGCGCACCATCTCCAGGAGTGAGGCCGTCGTCAAAGCACAGGACGTGGAGGCGCGCCTGGACGAGTTCGCCGCCTCCTATGATCGCATCTGGCTGGCCCAGGTGGAGGAACACCTCACGGATCCCGAGGGTTTGGTGGAAAAGGGATTGGAGGAGCGATACGAGAGGGTATTCGTGCAGCCCTATGGGCACAACGTCCTCCACCTCTTTGCTCGAGAGAAAGAGTCGCCCTCGCTCAGCGACGGTGGCTATACGCCCCAGCATCCGGTGGATCTGTCTGTGGGGGTCGAGGGGCGCCTTATAGGTTGGGAGCTTCCCGTAAGCACCTTTCCGCCGCAGAGCACCATCCGCGTCTCCTTGTTGTGGGAGCGATTGCCGGAAGGAGCTGTGAAGATGATGCTGCGCAACGTCCGGGGACAGATCCTGATGGAGCAGCAGCGGGAACCTCCCAATGTGCGGGAGGATCAGCGTCAGCAGTTCGATTTTCCCGTCCACGCCGCCACGCCAGCCGGTCAATATGAGATCGTGTTTTCGCCTTTGCAGGGGAAGGAGCACGTGTTGGGCACGTTGCGCATCGAGGGGACGTCTGCCCTGCCCCGTGCCAAGGCGCCAGAGACCCGTGTGGATGCTCGCTTGGGGGAGTATGTCGTGCTGGAGGGCTACTCGCTGCGCCACGAGCGGGATGAGGGACGTGACGCCGTCGCGCCCGGAGATCGGGTGACGCTGGATCTACACTGGCGGGCGGAGAAAAAGTTGCACCAAGACTACAGGGTGTTCGTGCACATTCTGGGGGAAGCCCATAATCCGGTCACGGGAGGCCCCGTGTGGGGCGGCCATGACTGTCGCCCCGTGGATGATGGCTATCCCACCTACCAATGGTTTGTGGGAGACGTGATCGTGGATCGCCATATCCTTTCCCTGGACGAGAACGCGCCGCCCGGGGAGTACGAGATCGAGGTGGGCATGTACGAGCCGCACGATGGAGAGAGGCTGCCCGTCACCCTGGCCGACGGGACAGCGGTCGGGGACCGACTGATACTAAGAGAGCCGCTACATGTGGGAACAAAGAGCGCTCATGCGCTGGCTGCGGATGTCTGGGGAAGATATTTGTCCCAGACATCCTTGGTGGATGCGCGGCTCAACAAAACCACGGCCACGTACTCGGGCCGTGCGGGCTTTTTTAGCAACTGCATGCTCGCCTCTTCGAGGCTTTTGGCACCTTTGCGTGCGTTGCAGGTCTTGCAAGCGCACACCACGTTATCCCACGTCGTCTCGCCACCCCGGACCTTGGGAACGACGTGGTCCATGGTCATCTCTGACTTGGATAGCTGCTTGCCACAGTATTGACACGTGTACTTGTCGCGCACCATCAGCGTGTGACGCGTGAGGGGAATCCTGAGGGTGCGCGGCACCCGCACATAGTACACCAGGCGGATGACCAGGGGTTTGGGTATGGAAAAGTCGGCAGCGTGAATGCGCTGCTCGGCGGCTTCCAGGATTTCTGCCTTTTCCTTGAGCAGGAGCACTATTGCCCGGCGCACGCTGACGATGTTGAGTGGCTCATACGTTGCATTAAGCAATAATACAGAAGCCATTTTCCCATTTCTCAGGAAAGTATCTTTACGGATGCTGTAGGAATTTTAGCACTCTAAGGGCTTCATGTCAAAGAAATGCGAAAGGAGGGAAATGAAATACGTGAGCGAACTGCGACAACTGGCTGAAGTGGAGGGGGCCGATTTCTTTGGCGTGGCAGATCTGTCGCCGGCACGCGAGGCGATCCGGGAACAGGGGGGAGCCGTCGTTGCGGGCTTTCCCCATGCCATCTCTGTGGGCATCAGGTTGCTCGATGCGATCGTGGATCAACTGCCGAATCGTGCCGAGGAGCCCTTTGTGGCCATGAATTACAGATACCATGCCTACGATCTGGTGAACGAGCGTCTCGACCTCATCACCTCACGACTGAGCACCATGTTGCAGGATGCGGGATATGAGGCCCTGCCCATCGCGGCCTCGCAGACGGTGGATGGGGAGCGTCTGCTGGGGGCCTTTTCCAACAAACTGGCCGCCCACCTGGCGGGACTGGGCTGGATCGGTAAGAGTTGCCTGCTGGTCACCCCGGAGGCGGGCCCCAGGGCACGCTGGGCCACAGTCCTCACCGACGCCCCGCTGGAGCCCACAGGCAAACCCATGGAGCAGCGCTGTGGCGATTGTCAGGAGTGTGTGGATATATGTCCCCAGGGTGCTTTCAGCGGACGCCCCTTCCACCCCGAGGAACCCCGGGGTATGCGCTTTGACGTGCACAAGTGCAGGGCCTACTTTAACGCGTTGCAGGAGGCGGGGCAGCCACCTGTATGCGGCATGTGCCTGTATGTGTGTCCCCACGGGAGAAAGTAGAGACGTCCTGCCGGGACGTCTCTAGTGCCCCTATAATGCCGCTACACCCTTTCCTTCCGGTGCGCTGTGATCCCAGGGGGTGATCCATTCCTCGGCGATCTCCATGCCAAATCCCGGGGCGTCAGAGGGTACGAGGTGGCCGTCGTGGGGCACGGCCATGCCCGGGATGCGTACCACCTCCTCCAGGGGCACGCCGACGGGCGTGCTCAAATGGAATTCGCCAATGGTCACCTCGGGCAGAGCGTAGCAGAAATGCTGTCCAAAGGGCGAGTTGCACCCGCCGTGGGGACTGGTCTTGATGCCCGCCGCCTCGGCGATGTGGTAGATCTTGATCGCTTCCGTCAGGCCGCCGCACCAGTGCAGGTCGGGCTGCACTACGTCGACGCAGCGGTGCTCTACTAACTGCCGAAAGGGGATGCGGGTATGGTGATCCTCGCCGGTGGCGATGGGGATCCAGGAGATGGCCTTGCGGATCTGGATGTGTCCCTCCAGATCCTCGGGAAAGAGGGGCTCCTCCAGCCAGCGCAGCTCGTAGGGGCGCAGCCGCTCGGCGAGGCGGATGGTGAACTCGACGTCATAGGCCATCACGGGGTTGATCATCAGTTCCGCCGAGGAGCCCACCGTCTCTCGCGCCTGGGCCACTTTTTCTTCTACAATATCGATTCCCTCAATCCCCTGTTCATAGTGCACGGGGTTGGTGATTTTATAAGCGTCAAAGCCCAACTCCATGGACCAATCCAGATCGTCGCCGGTACAGTAGCAGCGGATCTTTTCATGGGAGGGGCCGCCCAGCAGACGATAGACCGGCTGTTGGAGGAGCTTGCCCTTTAGGTCCCACAGCGCCAGGTCTATGGCGCTCTGAGCACAGGCTGAGAGGCCCAGGGAACCGTGGCGCTTGCTGGAACGCCACATCATGTCGTTGAGCATCTCGGTGGCGAAACACTCCCGCCCCTCCAGCAGCGGGGCATAGTGGTAGTCGATGAGGGCGGCCACCGGCTCCCCAAAACTCGTGCGTCCCAGCCCCCAGGTGCCGTCCTCCGCCGTCACCTTGACCCATACGGGCCGCCCGCCGATGCCCGGCGTCACGCGGGGCAGATCGGGCGGGTAGTCGGGGTACTTGTTCATGGGTAGTCCGATGGGGGCGTACTCCCGCCAGCTCTGGCGGCGCGGCGGCGTCTCGGGCTTCACCGGCGGGAGGTTGACGTCTGAAGCCTGGATCTTGCTGATCTTCACTGTGCGTCATCCTCCTTCGCCTCAAGGATCGAGGGGACCTCGGACAGGGTCTCGCAGTAGTATGGTGCATCCTCCTGATATCGGCGGACCAGTATACCAGGTATGCCCACCGCCGCCGCGCCCTGTACGTCGGCGTCCAGGTGGTCGCCTATCATCCACACCGGCTCTGCGCCGGGAAAGGCATCAAGCACAGTGCGAAAGGTTCGCTCATGGGGCTTTTCCCAACTCAGGATGGCAGAGTTATAAACCCTCGCCATATGCTCGTCCAGCCCCAGATGCTGCACGATGAGATCGAGCTCGGGGGCGTGATTGGAGAGGATGACGTGGGTCCAGTCCTGCGACGACAGGTGCTTCAGGGTGGGCAGCACATCGTCAAAGAGCCGCCACCGCTCGAGGTCGAGGTAGGCGTCGCGCACCTGGCGTGCCAGATCGTAGGCTTCAAAGCCGTCGACGCCCACCTTTTCAAAGGCCTGTTCAAAGACGGGATAGAGGGCCTCCCACCATTCCCTGCTCGACTGCATATGGGGATGTGGGCGAAGGGGTGTGTCCCAGGGGAATCCCTGACGAAGGTGTGGGCGCATCTCCTCCGCCGTGACGTCGAGATCGACGTCCGCCTTCTGCAGGACCTCCAGCAACGAGGCCGTCCACGCGCCCCCTTCCCGATACCCCAGCGTCCCATCGAAATCCCAGATCAATAGTTTCATAGTTGGCTCCCAAAAAGAATAGACGTTCAGCCGCTGATGTCCTTATAGATTGTAGACTACCGATCCAAAGATGGGAAATCAGGATTCTGTAGGTAGCGTCTGACGCATAGAGCAAGGAGGAAG
>JAWLEV010000064.1:12337-16415 GCA_041685915.1 Anaerolineae bacterium
CGGTTGCTATTTTCCTCTAATCGCGACCCAGCTTCTGGTTCACCCGCTCGGCGAAACGGATCAACCTTACCACCACGCCTTGATGGAATCTTCGCAAAGCGGTGTTGATGGCCGCCCAGCGATAGAGGATCCAGCGCCTCCATGTATTATAAAAGGGGGCGGCGACCTCTTCTACGGTCGTGCCCCATTTGATCAGGGCGGCGGCCCACGTGAGGCCGGCGCCAAAGCCGACCAGGACGATATTTTGTCCTGGCTTGATCCTTTCCTTCTCCATGGCCTCGCAGAGGGCGATGGGAATGGATGCTGCCGACGTGTTGCCATACTCCTCTAGATTGACGAAAAAATTATCCAGAGGAAGGTTCAGCCGTCGGGCAGCGGTGGTCACGATGCGCATGTTGGCCTGGTGAGGGAGGATCAGGTCGATCTCCTCTGTCTTGATTCCCGCCTTTTCGGCGACCTCTCGCACGGCCCTGGGCATCATGCGTACGGCAAACCGGAAGACCTGACGCCCGTTCATCTGTAACGTATGTAGTCCTTTTTCCACCGTCTCCTGACTGGTGGGTTGTGCGCTGCCCCCGGCGGGGATATGCAGCAGGTCACCCCCCGAGCCGTCGGAGCCCAGGAGGGTGGATACGATCCCTGTGGGGCCGTTGCTGGCCCGCAGGAGGACGGCACCCGCCCCATCGCCAAATAGCACGCAGGTCGAGCGGTCCTGCCAGTTCGTCACCCGGGACATGGTGTCGGCCCCGATGACAAGCACGAGATCGTTGGCGCCGGAGGCGATGGCCTGCTCGCCTATGGTCAGGGCATAGACAAAGCCGGAGCAACCGGCGTTGAGATCAAAGGCGCCAGCGTGCACGGCCCCCAGGCCATTCTGGACCTGACAGGCCGTGGCAGGAAAAGAGTGATCGGGCGTAGCCGTGCCCACGATGATGAGATCGATATCCAGCGGGTTTACATCGGCCGTCTCCAGCGCAGCCCGGGCTGCCTCGATGGACATCTGAGCCGTCGTCTCGTCCTCCTCGACCACGTGTCGTCGCTCTATGCCCGTGCGGGTGCGTATCCACTCGTCGGATGTATCGACAAATTCGGCCAGATCATCGTTGGTCAGCACCCGCTCTGGCACATACATGCCCCAGCCGACTATTTCTGCTCGGCGACTCAGCGTAGGCCTCCCCGTTTCCTAGGCGCCCTCAAATTTTTGAAAGATGAGGCATACGTTGTGTCCGCCAAAACCAAAAGAGTTTGTCATCGCTGTGCGAACGTCCATATGGCGGGGTTCATAGGGTACATAGTCCAGGTCGCACTCGGGGTCCGGGTTGTCCAGGTTCATCGTCGGGGGCACGATGCCCTCTCTCAAGGTCTTGACACAGAAGATGGACTCTACGGCCCCCGTCGCCCCTAACAGATGACCCGTCATAGATTTGGTGGAACTGACGGGTATGTCATAGGCCCTCTCTCCCAGGGCTTGCTTGATGGCCCGCGTTTCCATCACGTCGTTGAGAGGCGTGCTGGTCCCATGGGCGTTGATATAGTCGATATCTTTTGGCTCAAGGTTTGCCGAGGCCATCGCTTGACGCATGCAGATCGCGGCGCCCTCCCCATCCTCCAGAGGGGCGGTGATATGGTAGGCGTCGTCGTTGCTGGCATATGCCACAAGTTCGGCATAGATGGTCGCGCCCCGCTCCCGGGCATGTTCGAGGGTCTCCAGGACGAGAATACCCGCCCCTTCTCCCACGATAAAGCCGTCCCGATCGCGATCAAAAGGCCGCGAGGCGCGCGCGGGCTCGTCGTTCCGGGTGGACAGGGCGCGCATGGCGGCGAAACCTGAGACCGAAAGAGGAACGACGCCTGCCTCCGTCCCGCCGCACACGGCGGTGTCGGCATCCTCGCGGCGAATCATCTCATAGGCCTCGCCGACGGTGTTGGCGCTGGTGGCGCAGGCCGACGTCATGGCCATATTTGGTCCCTTGAGCCCAAACTCGATGGATACCAGGCTGGCCGCCGTCTCCGGAAGGATCATGGGGATCAGAAAAGGACTTATTCTATCGGGGCCCCGTTCTCTCAATACGTCCGCCTGCTCGATGATCGTGGTGATGCCGCCTATACCCGACCCGATGATCACCGCCGTGCGCTCGGCTAACGAGTCCTCAAATTCTATATCAGAGGATGCGATGGCCTCCCGCGCGGCCACCAATCCGAACTGTACAAAGGGATCCAGACGCCTGACCTTCTTGCGATCGAAATGGTCGTGGGGGTCAAAGTCCTTGACCTCGGCCGCGATTGTGGTACGATAGTCCGTTGCGTCGAACTTGGTGATGGGCGCTACGCCCGATTTACCCTCTATAATATTGGCCCACGTTGTGGGCAGATCGTTTCCCAAAGGTGATACCATACCCATGCCGGTCACTACAACCCGTCTTTTCACCTATTCCTCCTCTCAATCTGGCGCTTTCGCAAAATGAGGGTCACTTCCTGTATATTACTAACACCACACATGGGAAAAGGTTATATGATTCTGCTGGATCTTCAAAAGCGCGCAACTACTTGGAGGCTGTGGTGTTGTTATCATTGGTGTATACAGGATGGAGGAAGTAACGGATGCTCAACACGGCATTGATAGATCTATTGGAGATTGAGCACCCTGTCATACAGGGGGGCATGGCCTGGGTTGCTACCTGGGAACTTGTCACCGCCGTATCCGAGGCGGGGGGGCTGGGCATACTCGGCGCGGGTAACGCTCCCGTCGATTGGGTCGAGGATCAGATAGAGCACATTATGGCCAATATAGATGCTCCTTACGGGTTGAACGTGCCCCTGTTCAGTCCCTACGTGGAGGGGGTCATGGAGCTCTGTAAGGAAAAGCACGTTCCCGTGCTGACTACGGGCGCGGGGAATCCGAGCCCCTATATCGCGCCATTGAAGGAGGCGGGCGTGCGTGTCATCCCCGTGGTTGCCTCCTCTGCCCTGGCCCGCCGGCTGCAGCGGGCGGGTGCCGACGCCGTGATCGCCGAGGGCGAGGAGTCGGGGGGCCACATCGGCAGTGTGAGCACCCTGACCCTTGTGCCCAAGGTGGCGGATGCGGTGGATATTCCCGTCATCGCGGCGGGGGGTTTTGGGGACGGACGGGGATTGGCTGCCGCCCTGATGTTGGGCGCCGACGGGGTGCAGATGGGAACGCGATTTATCTGCTCCCAAGAGTGTACGGCCCATCCGGACTATAAGGAGACCATCCTGCGTGCGAACGAGCGCTCTACCATGGTGACAGGGCTTAGCGTGGGACACCCCGTGCGCTGTATTCGTAATCCCATGACGCGTGAATTCGAAGAGATGGAGAAAAAGGGGATAGACGAAGAGGACATCATGGAGTTCGGTGCGGGCAAGCTGCGCCTGGCGGCCCGAGAAGGGGACATGGTAGAAGGATCCATCATGGCCGGGCAGGTCTGCGGTTTGATCGACGAGATATTACCGGCGGGGGAGATCGTCGCTCGCACCGTCTCGGAGGCCGAGGCCGCGCTGCAGCGCATTCACTCGTTGGCTGCTGTATAAGGAGCAAGACATTGGATACCGGAATCGCCCTGGTTTTTCCAGGACAGGGTTGTCAGTTCGTGGGTATGGGACAGGAATTGTATGCTTTGTATGAGGAGGCGCGCGCGCTGTACGACCGTGCAGACGAGATGCTGGGCTTTTCTCTGTCGCGGCTCTGTTTCGAGGGGCCCGCGGAACGCTTGAACGATACAGCCAATACGCAGCCGGCCATCTATATCACCAGCATGGCTTTGTGGCAGGTATTGTCCCCTCGCCTTGGGGAGCTTAATGAGCGTATCGTCTATACGGCGGGGCACAGTTTGGGAGAATTCACCGCCCTGACGGCAGCGGGCGCCCTGAGCTTTGAGGACGGTCTGCGGCTGGTGCGCCGGCGTGGAGAGGCCATGCACGACGCCGGAGAGGAGGCATCGGGGGGCATGGCGGCTATCATCGGCCTGGAGGACGAGGAGGTGGCCGGCATCGTGGCCGAGGCGAATGGAGGCGATCAGGGAGTGTGGATCGCCAACTATAATTCGCCCGGCCAAGTGGT
>JAWLEV010000065.1:0-16307 GCA_041685915.1 Anaerolineae bacterium
GGGATCAGAAAGCTTTTCAGAAATTAAAGATCTGGTACACAACAGATGGCAGAAAAACCGGGCAGGTAAATATCTGAAAAGCACCAAAAGGGAGGATTGTCCCACCCTCCCCCCATTCCCCGCCGTGGTAGGCCAGCCAGCGGTGGAGTAATGTACGCATGAGCGGGCCCGGGGTTGCGCTGCCAGCCACATGATGTATAATGAGCAAACATAGGGAATTATAAGGAACATACGTGAACCGGAAGGTGGGGTACCATGACAGAAGAGTATCAGACGATGGAAGAACCCGAGATCACGAGAGAGGAATTCAAGGTGTCCGGAGCAGAGCTGGTGGACAAGGTGAGAGAGCTGCTCCACGAGGGCAACGTGCGTCGCATCGTCATCAAGAAAGATGAGGAGCCGGTCATGATATTGCCCCTCACCGTGGCCGCCGTGGGCGTGGTGCTGGCCCCCACGCTGGCAGCGGTGGGCGCCTTTGCCGCCCTGGTGAGCAGTTCCACCATCGTGGTAGAACGCGTGGTGGAAGAATAGGGCCTGAAAAACGGCCACCAACAACCGCCGTGCATCCAGGCCCTCACCATTATACGATCTATTGGAAGACGGCGTCGGCGGGCATCCCCGACTTCAGTCGCCTCTCCGGGTTATCCAGGCTGATCTCCACGGCAAAGACCATATGCACCCGCTCCTCGGGCGTCTGCACCCGCTCGGGGGTGAACTCGGCCTGAGAGGCGATGTGTGACACGCGGCCGATGAACGCGTCCTCGTAGGCATCCACGGTGACCTCGACCTCCTGATGCAGAGAGACGAGACCCACATCGGCCTGGGGAACGTAGACGGTCAAGGTCAGTTCGTCAAGATTCACCAGCGTCAGCAAGGGGCTATTGGGAGCAGCCAGTTCCCCGTCATGCACGAGGAGATCTACCACGGTCCCTTCCATAGGAGCCCGCAGTGTCGTGCGCTCCATGCGAATCTTGGACGCCCGCAGTGCTGCCTGGACCTGGGCCAGACCGGCCTCGGCCTCCTGAACCTGCGCCTCCAGCATCTCGATCTCCTCGTCACGAACGCCCGCCCTGGTCAGATCAAGGGACGCCTCCGCACCTTCGGCCTGAGACTTGGCCATCTCCACATTGGTCTCCGCAGCGTCGACAGCAGCCTCCGCTATGGTCACCGCCGCCTCTGATGCACCCACACTGGCCCGTGCGACCTCCACGCCCGCCCGGGCCTGAGCGACGCGGGCCTCTGCAGCAGCGATATCCTCTCCGTGGGCACCGGCACGCAATTCCTGTAACTGCAACTCGGCGATTCTCACCTGTTCCCAAGCAGCCCCGACAGCCGCCTCGGCGCCATCGCAATCCGCTTCCGTGTACTCCAAATTCACGTGCCCACAGATGGCATCGCGTTGGGCCTGGGCCCCCCAGAGGTCGTTCTCGGCAGCCTTTACACGACGCTCCGCCACGGCGATCTCCTCTGCACTCGCCCCAGCCCGCAGACGCTCCAACGCAGCCGCGGCGCTTTTCTGGTCCGCCCTGGCGGCGTCAAGCTCTCCTCTGGCGGCCTGCCGACGCGCCCGAGCCATCTCCTGCTCACCTTGAGCGGATTCCAGCTGTGCCCGAGCTGCCGCCTGGCTGGCCTCGCTGGAAGAGAGTTCACTCTCGGCCATGGCCACCTCCTGTGGACGCGCGCCCGCCCTGGCCTGCTCCAACTGGGCCCGGGCCGCCCTCAACGCGGCCTCTGCCCGAGACACGGAGGCCTCGGCCTGCTCCTGCTGACTGAGGGGCAACTCCCGATCCAGCTGCAGCACGACATGGTCCTCGGTCACCGTATCGCCCTTTTTTACCAATACCTCACGCACCCGCCCGCCATCCTCGGAGGCCACAGTAATCTCCTCCCCCTCGATGTTGCCAGAGGCGGTGAGTTCCTCGTCTCTGGATCTGGGGCGACCCACCGAGGAACGCCCCGTACCGACACCCTCCTCCTGTTGCATCTGGGCCAAAAAGCTCTCCCAGGCACCGGGCGTCAACCTGAAATAGAGCCATCCGACGGCCACGGCACCGACGATGAGTGCCACAACGACAGCAACGATCACGACGGGTCGCTTCATCGTATCCTCCTACACGTCCTCACGTTTACGAACACTGGCCACGAACACATCCTCCAACGAAGGAGCAATAACGTTCATGCCCTTTATCTCCACGCCAGCCTCCTTCAGCATCTCCTTGATTTGGGGACGGTGGGCATCCACATCCCGACTCACCACGTGGACGAGGGCCCCGTAGAGAGAGACGTCGTCAAAGAGTGCACTCTCCTGCAGGATATCTATGGCCCTGGCCGGCGCGGCGCAGGCTATTTCCAATACCTCCCCCTCCATCTCTGTCTCTTTGATCTCCCGCGGCGACCCCATGGCCGTGAGCCGTCCGGCCTGGATAAAGGCCAGGCGATGGCAATGCTCCGCCTCATCCATGTAATGGGTAGTCACAAAGATGGTACGGCCCTCATCGGAAAAGGCATAGAGAAGATCCCAAAAATCGCGTCGGGAGATGGGATCCATACCCGCCGTAGGCTCGTCCAAAAAGAGGATCTGGGGCTCGTGCAGGATGGAGCAACTCAGGGCCAGACGCTGCCTCCATCCCCCCGCCAGATTCTCGGCCAACTCCCCACGACGCTCCGTAAGGCCCGCCACTTCCAGAGCGTAATCCTTACGCTCCCTGAGCCGTTTTCCACGCACACCGTAGGTCCCACCAAAGAAATCCAGATTCTCGGACACAGTAAGGTCATCGTAAAGGCTGAAGCGCTGGGACATATAGCCCACACGCCTGTGAATCTCGACGCCTTTTCGAGTCACGTCGAATCCCAGGACCGTCGCCTCACCCGACGTGGGGGTAAGAAGGGCCAAAAGCATGCGTATGGTGGTCGTCTTGCCCGCTCCGTTGGGTCCCAAAAAGCCAAAGATCTCTCCCCTCCGCACTTTGAACGTCACGCGATCCACGGCGGTAAATCCATCGAATTCCTTGGTCAATTCCACTGTCCTGATGGCCTCGTCGCCCGACGCTCCTTCCATGCTCCCGCTCCCAGATATCATGCCAGTCGCTTGCGTTGCAGCAGCGCCACCGTCCCCGTATAGATCACACCCCCGAGACCGGCGATGGCCAACAGTTCCGGCCAAAAGACTGCCACCCCTGCTCCTTTGAGCAATATGCTGCGAAAGACGATCAACCAATGTTTCAGGGGAAACAGGTTGGCGATGCCCCGCATAAAGGGGGGCATGACGTCTATAGGATAGGCATAACCGGAAAAGATGACCATCACCATGACCACGGCAAAGGCGATGAGCAGGGCCTGCATCTGTGTACGGGCCACCGCAGAGATCATGAGCCCCCACCCCAGTTCCACAACCATGTAAAAGAGGGCCACAGCCATGAGGAGGGGCAACGATCCGCGCATGGGCACGTCAAAGAGCCATACCACCATACCCAGCATCAGCAGAAACTCGACATATCCCAGGGTGATGGCCATGACCGACTTGCCGACGATCATCTCTACGGAACGAAGGGGAGTGACCATCAACTGCTCCAGGGTACCCAGCTCTCGCTCGCGGGCGATGGCCATGCTGGCCAGCATGGCCGCCACCGCAGCGGCGATGAACCCCAACTCCGAGGGGATCATATAGTTGGACTGTTTCATCTCCTCGTTGAACCAGACCCGCAGGCTCACGTTCAACGGGCTCAGGTCGTCATCGTGAAGCATTGTCGGCTGGGCCGCATAGCGTTGCCCAAAGTCGGCCACCAATGCCCGCCCGGTATCCGACGCCTCCCTTGCCGTCATCACGTCGGCGCCATCGACGACGAGTTGGAGGGAGGGCGGCTCGCCCCCGGGGTCCCTCAATCCCTCCTGAAAACCCGCTGGGATGATCCACGCTGCCAGCGCGCTACCGCTCTCTATGGCCTCGTCGATCTGATCCAGATTCTGCACATAGTAGGGATCAAAGGTCCTGGCATTGGTCATGGCCGCCACGAATCTGCGGCTGACCGCGCTGCGATCCTGGTCCAATACCACCGTGGGTATGTGGTCGATGCCCTGGGCGGTGGACCAGGCCACCAGCAGCAATTCGAGGAGGGGCCCCAGGAGCACGAGGGGAGCCAGGAGCCGATCGCGGAAAAGCTGAATAAAGTCCTTGACGATGAGATTCCAGATTCGATGTAGCATCATCACCTCAGATCGCAAAAAGTTACAGCTTCTTCTTAAAGATCAACGTACCCAGGACGAAAAAGAGGACGCCGAGAACTGCCAGTGCTATCACGTAAGGATACAGGGCGGGCAACCCCACCCCCTTGACGAAAAATCCCCGGCTGATGATCACAAAGTGTGTGGTGGGAAAGAAAAAGGCTTCCAGCTTGATCAGCGGTCCCATGAGAGCGAAGGGAATGAGCAGCCCGGACAGAAAAAACCCCGAGAAGAGAAAGATGATCATGGAACCGATGATGGCTACCTGTTGACTGCCGGCAAAGATAGACAGGAACAGAGCTATGCTCATGGTAGCGAACAAAAAGAGCATACAGAGGGCCAGATAGACACCCACATTCCCCTGAAAGGTTATGCCATAACCATAGACGGCTATGGCAACACACAGGGGCACACTCAAGAACCCAGCCAACATATAGGGCACCAGTTTGCCCAACAGCAACTCGACACGACCGAGGGGTGTAGCCATCAGGGCCTCCAGCGTGCCCCTCTCCCGCTCGCGAGCCAGGGCCAAAGAGGCCGCCATGGCGGGCACGCTGAGCACCACGCCGACCAGCGCAGGAATGATGGATACCGTATAGCGTAGCAGGGGATTGTACCATCCCTGCACCCGCAGATCGATGGAGGAAAGATCATCCACATCTATTCCCTCACGCTTCAGTCGCTCCCTGAGATACGTGTCAGCGAAATGCTCCGTATGTTCGCCAACATAGCGAATGGCATGTCCCGCCGTGTGGGGATCGGTGCCATCCACGATGACCTGTACCTCGGCCTGCTCTCCCGCCCGCAGGTCGCGAGCAAAACCATAAGGAATGATGATCACGGCCTTGGCCTGCCCCCGCATCATCAACGGCTCCACATCGTTCAGGCTGTCGAGCACCACCTGCAGTCTCAGACCCCGATCGCTGGTCATCTGTGCCATATAGTCGCGCGATAGGATGCTGAGGTCCTGATCCAATACGGCGATACCCACGTCCTCGATATCCACGGAAAAGGCATAGCCCATGGTAACGAGGACCAACACCGGCGACAGGACCAGCAACCCAAAGGATGTCCGATCCCGCACGATATGCCACCATTCCTTGCGCATCACAGCAAGAATGCGCCGCCAATTGGGTATCGTACTGCCCCGTCGGGGTGTCTCTACCTTTTCGGACATCTTTATCTTTCCATCTGCTGTCGGATCAGCGAGATAAAGGCCTCCTCCATGCGGGGTTCACCCCGCTGGACATCCTGTAGGCCGATGTCGTGGGCTCCCAGGGCCTCGTGGATCTGGTCTATGGTCCCCTCCACATCTCCCGTAAAGACGCGCAACTGGTCGCCAAATATCTGTACTTCCAAAATGTCTGGCAGGCCCTGTAGAATCTCCCGTGCCCGACGCACCTGGGTTGGCCAAAGGGTGATCAGTTCGCCCTGGATCATGGCCTTTACCTGTGTCGGCGCGTCGCAGGTGATCATCTCGCCCCGATACATCAGCCCCACGCGGGAACAGCGCTCCGCTTCATCCATATAGGGGGTGCTGATAAAGAGGGTGACTCCCTGCACGTGCAGTTCAGCGAGGATATCCCAGAACTCGCGGCGGGAAAGGGGATCCACCCCCGTGGTGGGCTCGTCGAGGAAGACGATGTGGGGCCTGTGAATCAGAGTGCAGGCCAGGGCGAGTTTCTTTTGCATACCTCCCGACAGATCCTCCGCCCGACGATGGCGAAATTCGCTCAGGCGCGCGAACTGCAACAGGCGTTCCAGACGCCCTCGCCGCGCCTCGCCCGTCATCTGAAAGACATCGGCGAAAAAGTTGAGGTTCTCCCATACAGAGAGGTCACGATAGAGGTTGAAGCGCTGGGCCATATAACCAATATGCCGCTTGATGGACTCGGCCTCGCGGACGGTATCATAGCCCAGCACGCTGGCCTCTCCCTCTGTGGGATCCATGACGGCCGCCAGCAGGCGAATAGTGGTCGTCTTGCCAGCGCCGTCGGGACCCACCAGGCCGAATATCTCGCCCTGGTGAACGCGCAGGGACAGGGCATTCACGCCGATCACCTGATCAAAGGTACGCGTCAGATCCTCCGTGCGGATGACGGCGTCCTGGGAAGCCACGTCAAGCCTCCTTTTTCAACCCGTGCAATACGAGTTCCTCTGCAGCATCCACGATCTCCTCCCAATCGCCCTCCCACAGATCGGTGCCCATGGCCAGCATCAGACCATCGAAAAAGGTCATAAATACAAAGGCCGTCATGTCGGGGGAGTGAGCACGCAACTCGCCGCTGTCCACCCCCTCGCGGATGATGTGCCCCATGATCTCCAGGTAGGGCCGATACATCTCTTCCAGGAGACGCCGCGTCTCTTTGTCATGGCGCATCAGGGCCCAGGCCTCGATTATCACGCCGAGAAGGGGGACCAGATCATCCAGTTCCTGGCGAAAGAGTTCGAGGCTCACCAGTAGATTGTCCGTGGCACTGGCCGCATCGTCGGCGATGCGTTCCCGCCAGGCCCCCTCAAACTCGTCCATGACGCGGCGACACAGGGAGAGAAAGAGATCCTTTTTGCTATCAAAGTACCAATACAAGGTGCCCTTGCTCAGCCCACTTTCGGCAGCGATGTCGTCCATGGTGGTCTGGTGATATCCTTTGTCACCAAAGCAGGCCAGGGCCGCCTCGTGGAGTTGGGCCCTTCGTTTTTCCAAGAGTTCCCGCGAGGATGCCATAAAAGTTTCTCGCTAGCCCTTTATACGACGCAGCACCCACAGCATGACGGCGGCTAGGCCGATGGCATCGAGGACGCTCATAATCAGGGCCAACCACCCCCCCAGCCCGATTAAGGGGGATACGATTCGATAGGCGACCACGGCCCAGATGACGGCCAGGACCGTGCCCACGACGACATCCACCGCCACACCATAGGGGGGCTCGCTGTCAAAGGCCAAGGGCAAAAGCCAGGTCACCAGGATACTGCCCACCACCGTAGCCAATAACAGGATAACCATCTGTGTACTCCTTTACCACAGGGCTAACTCTTTCGACTGACCAGTCAGTCAATAATATACAAGGGAAGGAATCGGATGGCAAGTGGAATTTCGGGATATATGGCACGACCGACATGAATCTGGTAGACAAAATGAGGCTCTTCAGTTAAGATCAGTGCGGGGGATCTGCTTCTGCTCGGGTGTCGACCCTGATAGATCTCTACCGTTGCTGCCGTTCAGCGCGTCGCCTTGCCGCTCTTGAGGAGAAAGGATATGCCACAGATTCCAGACTTTTACATGGATATCATCAGGAAGACGATTTCGTCGGCCATTGTCCTGTCGCTCACCTTTGTGATCCACCGGGTCATCGCGCGACTGCTGCGGTTGAGAATACGAGATTCCACAGACTCGCACACACTGCGCATGCTGACACGCAACACCTTATTCGTTCTGAGCGGCCTGCTCGTCCTGGCTATCTGGCTGGGAGCCGGCAGCAACTTTGCGGTGAGCATGGGCGTCTTTGGCGCGGGGATCGCCTTTGCTTCCCAGGAGGTCATCGGCTCCTTTGCCGGCTATCTGAATATCGTCATCGGCGGCGTTTTTCATATTGGAGAACGCATACGTATAGGCGATGTGGTCGGCGACGTGGTGGACATCAGTATGCTGCGCACGACGGTGATGGAGATCGAGGGGTGGGTACGAGCAGATCAGTACACCGGCCGCATGGTGACGGTCGCCAACCGCATGATCTTTTCCGAATCGGTGTTCAACTACACTCAACATTGGCCCTATCTGTGGGATGAGATCACGTTTCCTATCACCTATGATAGCGATTGGCGTCTGGCGGGACAGATACTGCTGGAACATGGGCAGGAACATACGAACGACTTACAAAAGCAGGCCCAGACCACATTCGAAGAATTGCGCAGGCGCTATCCGCTGCAGGAGGCGGCTGTGGAGCCATCGCTATACATCGTCATGACCGACAACTGGATCGAGATGACACTGCGCTACGTCGTCGATCCCCACGAGAGACGCGTCGTCGCCAGCAACCTGCACCACGACATCCTGCAGCATTTTGAATCGGAGGACGAGATCACCGTCGCCTCGGCGACGTTCGAGGTGGTCGGGTTCCCGCCGCTGGAGGGGAACGTCACGGGATCAGGGAGAGCATGAGCCGCTGAATTATGATCTGCACGTATACGGCCCACTTTCCCCAAGAATAAAAAGAAGGGACGACACAGCAAGATTGTCCTCTGATACCAGCGGAGTAACGCTCCGCGAATCCACATTCAGGAAAAGAACAGGACGGAGGAGATGCTCCGTGCCTACAACACCCCGTACGTATCATACACCTCACGCAGGGACTTGCCGGCCAGCAGATCCTGGCGGGACTGGGTCTCCTTGCCCACCTTCTCGCCGGCCTTGCGCAGCGCCTCCTCCTCCACCTCCTGGGGAATGACGACGACGCCGTCGAAATCGGCATAGACCAGTTCGCCCGGGTGCACCAGCACCTCGCCGCAGCGTATGGGCACATCGTAGGCCATCACCTTGCCCCTCCCCATGGAATCGAGGGGACGGATGCCCGTATAGTAGACGGGGAAGCCCAGTTCCATGATCTTGACACAGTCGCGGATCTGGCTGTCGCAGACGCAGCCCACGGCGCCGTTGCGCTGGGCCACGGTGGACATCAACTCGCCCCAGGGGGCATTGGTGCCCGCATAATCGGTGGAATGGACCACCACATCGCCGGGCTGAAGCGAATCGATGAGGGCGATCTCCTGACCATAGGGATCCTCCTCGTCGATATAGTCGATCTGCATCCAACGGGCCGTGCGCGCCCGCCCCATAAACCCACAGTTGCGCCTGTCGGGCAGCAGGGGCCGCAGCCGCTGGTGCATAGCCTGCTCCCGATAGCCCAGTTCGTCCAAAACGTCGCACACAACGGCCACGTAGAGACCGTTTTCTTTGACGAACTCGTAGATCTTGTGGTCATTTTCAAACATGGGCGTCCTTTCTTCTACAGATGATGTTCTTCTGATAAGTACCGGTCTAAAGAGTCGGTACTGGAATCTTTTAGGTGCGAGGCACTTCCAAAGTGCCTCGCACCTGAGTCTATCAATCTATGCCCAGCAACGCAAAGGCGTCCCGTGCCAGGATGCCCTCGATCACCTCGGAAGAGACGCGGGGCAGATCACTGTCGCCGATGATGTCGTTCACCCCCCGCAGACCCCGGATGGATTCCTCTCCCGTGGTAAAGGGATAGTCGGTGCCAAAGAGGAGTTTGTCAGTCACGCCATACTCCTGGGCCACGACCATGACGTTGTAGAACTGCCAGGGCCGGTAGTAGATAGCCCCCACGTCGGCATAGACGTGGGGATGCTTGCGGATCACGGCCAGGCATTCCTCGCCGTAGGGGTGGCTCAGATGGGCCAGTACCATACGCAATTCGGGATAGTCGATGGCCACCCGATCATAGATCCAGGGCCGGCTGTACTCCAGGGGCGCGACGCCGATAAATGTAGTGCCCGTATGAAAGAGGATGGGCACGCCGTGCTCCTGGCAGTAGGCGTACAGGGGCGCACAGAGAGGATCGCGGGGATCGAACCCCGCGTACATGGGTGCCATCTTGACCCCCACCAGGTCCATGTCCTCCAGGGCGGCGATGCAGGCCGCCACATCGCCCTCCTGGGTGGGATCGCAGGCGGCGAATCCGTACAGTTTTTCGTGGCGGGCGCAAAAGGCGTCCACGTAGGCGTCGGGCACCCAGATGCCGCTGCGCCGCGCCTTGAGGCCAAAGACGGCCACCTTGTCAAAGGGAGCGCAGTCCTCGATGAACGTGTCATAGTCCACGGTGAGATCCAGGGGGTACCCCCGAGAGCGGTCAGCCTCGCGCACGGCGCGCGCGCTAAAGTGGGCCTCCTGGTCCCAGGTATGGGCGTGGATGTCCTGCATGGATGGACTCCTCCTCTCAAAAACCGACCAGATATTGCAAGCGCCCTCATTATAGCATGCTTACAAATCATGAACCAGGATCATTCGGACCTGATAGAACCAACTCCGTTTTGACAACGCCTCGTGTCGGCCGTATCATAGTGTGATTGTGTGCCCTTTTTTCTTTTTATGATGCACAGAGCTGCCCCCTGCCGGCAGTTGTCATTCGTATCTTTTGAAAGAGCACGACTCATGAACAAAAATGACCCTCAACAGAGTCGATCACGAAGGCTGGATCATGCAGCCAGCCCGGTGTGGGATGACCTGCAACAATACGTCCTTATAGCCCGTCCCGATCACTGGTTCAAGAACCTGCTCGCCCTGCCCGGGTTCGTGTTGGCGGCACTGTTGACACCCGCCGACGCCCTATCCTGCCTGCCCGCATTGCTTTATGGTGGCCTGGGCATGTGCCTCATCTCCTCGGCCAACTATGTCATCAACGAATGGGTCGATCGCGAGACCGACGGTCACCACCCGGAGAAGAACAGTCGCCCCCTGGCACGTGGCCTTTTGGATGGGCGTCTGGTGGCTATCGAATACGCGCTGCTGGCCGTTGTGGGTCTGCTGCTCTCGGCACTGGTATCATCCAGTTTTTTCATCATCTCCCTGGCGTTTCTGGTGCAGGGTCTGGTCTACAACGTGCGCCCCATGCGCTCCAAAGATCGTCCCTACTGGGATGTGCTCTCGGAGTCGATCAACAATCCACTGCGCCTTTGGTGGGGCTGGTTCGTGGTGACAACCTATCCTCTACCGCCTCTCAGCCTCATCCTGGCCTACTGGCTGGCCGGAGCCTTTATGATGACGCTTAAACGCTATGCCGAGTATCGCAGCATCGGGGATCCCAACGTCGCCGCCCTGTATCGGGCCAGCTTTCAGTGCTATACGGAGCAAAAACTTCTCACTCTTGCCGTCTTTTCGGGGGTCTTGAGTACCTTTTTGCTGGGACTTTTTATAGCCCAATATAGCATCAAATTAAGTCTCTCCTTCCCCTTTCTATCCCTTATATTTGCCGAATATTTCAGATTAAGCCTGGAGCCCGCGTCGGCAGCCCAAAGCCCTGAAAAACTTTATCGGGAACGCCGGCTGATGGTCCTGATAGCGTTGACGGTGATGGTGGTCGCCATACTACTCAGTGTGGATCTGCCCGATATGGGAGCGACGCTGAGCACGACCTTTCCCCCGCAGGCACCGTGGTAAAAGGGGGCTGCATCAGCGTGGCGCCGGAAGAGGACAGGGGAACAGAGACATCGGCAGCTGCCCGCGATCGCACGCCCTGGACCGAGGGGTTGATCTGGGGAGTGGTACTGGCCCTGGCCATCGGCTACGGGATCTGGCATAGGGAAGCCCTCTTGCAATTCTCCTGGAAATACGACGAGGGCATCTATTTGCAAGAGGCACTGTTGCAACTAAAGGGGCATCGACTGTATGTGGACATCTGGTCCGAACGACCACCCCTCTTTTCCTGGATGCTGGCCGTTGCCTTTTCCCTGTGGGGTCCCTCGGTGGCGGTGGGGCGCGCCGTGGTTCTGGGCACCGCAGTTTTGGCCATCCTTTCGCTGGCGGTGATCGCGCGCCGCCTGGGCGACAGCCGCCTCGCCGCCGTGATCGCCCCCATGCTGCTGGTGTCGTTTCCCCATTTTCATGCGCTATCGGCCCGCCTTCTGATCGAACTGCCGCCAGTGAGCCTGGCGCTGCTGGCCCTGGCTTTGGCGCTTCAGTATCAGGAACATCCCCACTTCATGTGGTCGGCGCTGGCGGCTCTGGCCTTTACGGCCAGCCTTCTCGTCAAGCCGGTGACGGTGCCCTTTTACGCGCCCCTCATCCTGCTGCTATGGCAGGGCATCCGACAGGTCGCGTCCACGTGGCGTCTGCGATTACTGCTGTTCGCCGGGTTCCACGGCATCATGGCCCTGCCGGTCGGGCTTATAATGCTCTACTATGGGGCCCGCGTCTTTGTGGGCCACATCCTGGGCACCCTCTTTGCCATGCGCGAGGCCCACACCCTCTCGTTGAGCAAAAACTGGCAGGTACTATGCGAGTATTTCCTGGCCGACAAGTGGAACCTGGCCTATCCCTGGCTGGTCGCTCTGGCGGTATTGGGGGGGATCGTGTTGCTGGTACGACGGCGGCGCTGGTCCGCCCTGATTCTTACCGTCTGGGTGGGGGGCGTCCTGGCAGCCCTGATGCTGCATACGCCCGTAAGGCGATATCACCTCTTTTCCCTCGTACCGGCGCTGATCGTGCCGGCGGCAGTAGCCCTGGCAGAACCCCTGGCAGCCCTCACCACTTGGTCCAAGTTGGACCGCAGACGACGGGGACTGGCCCTTGCCTGCGTTCTGGGCCTCGCCTGGTGTGCGGGGGGCCTGCTGCCCCTGATACGCACCACGTTCGATCTGCGCGCCGAGAGCGTTAGCGACAAACAGCAAACCCCCATCCGCCAGGCGGCGATACGCTTTTTGCATCAGCAGACCCCGTCGGACAGCGTGATACTGAGCGATGATCCCATGCTGGCCTACAAGGCCCAGCGGCCCATCCCGCCCCTGCTGGCGGCACCGTCCTTCAAACGCGTGGAAGCGGGCGAACTGGGACAGGATACCATGATCCGGTTGGAGGAACGCTTTGCTCCCTCGGCCATCGTCTTCTGGGAACGGCGCTTTGAGCGCATTCCTGGATATGCGGACTGGGTGGAGGAACGCTACACCCTGGCCCATGCCTCAGAGGATGCACAGCGCATCTTTTTGACTGCCTCCCCCATCCCGCCGGAAGGCTCCCCCATAAGCACCGAGGCCGGTCTGGGTCTGCTGGGCGCGCGGGTGAAGGAACTCAAGGTGGAGCCGGGCGAGACTCTGACTGTGGATCTGCTGCTGACCACCGACCGCCCCCTGGAGCGAGACTATACCCTCACCCTCAGTCTGCTGGATCCCGATGGCGATCGGAGGTGGGGGCAGACGGACCTGCCACCCCTGGATAGAGTGTACCCTACCAGCGCGTGGCAGCCGGGAGAGCGGATATTACAGAGCGTGGACATTGACGTGTCGCCGGAGGCGTCCGCGGGAGAAAAGGTACTCACATTGGGCTTTTACGCCTACGAAACCACCAGAAAACTGTTGCCCCTGCGTGACGACGCCGCATCGGATAACCTGATCCTGCTGCCCGAACGACCCATAGTGCGGTGGCCTGTCGTGCACGAGTCTCCGTCCATGCAGGCGACGCAATTGGCCAATCTGGGCAATCTGGCGCGCCTGGTGGGATATGATCTCTCGGACGAGACGCTGCAGGGCGGGATGGATCTGGACGTCATACTACACTGGCAATGCCTTCAGGAGATGTCCACCAACTATACCGTCTTTGTACACCTGCTGGATGAGGATGGGACATTGGTGACACAGAGCGACAGATATCCCGGCGATGGTCAGTTCCCCACCATGGGCTGGATCGCCGGCGAGTATATCACCGATCGGCACACGCTGTCCCTGCCCTCCGGCCTGCCCGAGGGCACGTATCGCCTATCGGTGGGACTGTATGATCTCAACACCGGCCAACGCCTTAAAACCGTCGGCGAGGATCAGCCCCAGGATCACGTCCTCCTCAACACCCCCTTGCGCGTCGTAGACGAACCGGACACGTAGGCAATCCTCTATGACGGGATAGCCTCCTCGAAGAAGGAATCCGACGCTTACGCCGGACCATAGTAGATGGATCCTATACGTCAAGGGATCGACCGCGACATCCTCATGGCGCCGGGTAGGAATCCGTCGTCGCTGTAGGAGAAGGGGTAAAGGTCGATGTGGCCGTAGGCCGTGGCGACACGCCTCCGCCCTTGATGATGAGGGGCAGCGCCAGACGGTACGAGGCGACGACGGGCGTATTCGTTTCCGTCGCAGTGGGGGTCGGTGTGAACGTCGGAGTGTCGGTTACAATCGGCGCAACGGTATCGGTTGCTGTGGGGGGAACAGTGGTTGGCGTGGATGTGGGCGTGTGAGTCGGCGTCGGTGTGAGAGTTTCCGTGGGAGCGACCGGGGCCTTCACACGCAAGCGGATGCCGACATCCGCACTCCACATGCTGCCCAAATCTGTCCAACTCTCATCCGCTCCGTCGGTGCTGAAAAAGGACTTATCGGCATATACAGGTCCCATATCATCGGCGGGCACAGGATACGAATAGCTGTCATTCTCGAACTTGACCGCGACGTTAATATCGTCCCCGGCCGTCACGGAAAGCCCCGACGGGATCTCAATGCTGTGATAGCCCGCGTAGTCAAAGGAATAATTCAGCCCCTGCCATAAGAGTCCCGAGAGAGCAGAGCCATCGAATTCATCATAGATATAGACTTCCACGTTCGTAGTTCGGTCTGTGGTCCAAATCTCCACCTGGGTGGCCTGGCCATCCAGGCTTGGCATCAAGCGCGCAAGTCCCCAGGCTTCCGTAGAACCAGAACTGGCACCAAAAGCTGTCTGCCGACCACCCTCATCATGGTAGAGGAGGTCGCCGTCGCTATCATGATTCTGCCAGCCTGGCATAAAAGCAGCAAAGGCGCCAAGGCCGGCCGACTCATAGGCGATGGTGAAATACCCTCCCTCAGTCCCATAACCAGCCGTGCCCCCCCATTCCGTACCCCAGCTATTCTTGACGATCCAGCCCCCTTTTCCCCCATCGTGGGACAAGGTATCATCCCACCCCACAAGGAGCACAGCATGGTCATACTGAGGGAAATCCATCGGACAGTGGAGAGTGTACGACCCATCATAGTCACCAAACTCTCTTGCCCACTCCCACGAAGAATACCCTGAATCCATAGCCACGTAAAGGGGACCATGATTCTGAAGCCAGTCCTTAAGGATAGCAGTGGGCGGGATCTCATTACCGTACAGCACCCACATATCGGTGACAGTCTTGATCATTGGGCAGTCGTTGGCACGGCAGGTCTGATCCGCGGGATCCCAGGGGTCACAAGCCTCTTGCACCGTACCATACCCGCTGTACAGATTGGCGAGCATCCAGATATTACCCCCATCGCATCCTCCACGGTTGGGATCACCAACTGTTTGCTCGTACACACACGCGGCGGCGTGATTCTCGGAGAAATCGTACAATCCCTCATCAGCAATGACGAGCTGGGCCTCGAAGGAGCTTAGAGTAGCAAAGGCATAGCAGGCGCCACAATCACCCTGATCCTGCACGGCCGTCACTGCACCGGACTCACGCCAGTCGAACCGCTCCGGTAGATCCGTTTCCCCGAGCACAGGACGCCCCACCTTGTTCAGATGACTGACCTCAAAGGGAGGTGACACATAGCCCCGCCCGCGCTCCTGGGGAGAGACACCTCCTTCCCCATTGGGATTTGAGGAATTCATCTGCCAGACGGGTTCCTCAAGGGACGGCTGGGCACCAATGGATAAGGGACAGATGATAAGAGACGTCAAAACTATGAAGAGACGGATAAAGCAGTGCCATACAGAGCAACCACCGGATCGATAACCCTTCATACCATCCTTTCTTATCCAGGGTGCAAACTATGGACATTGTAACACAGGATAGAATCCAGTACCAGGGCAAAGAGCATTGTCCATAATGATTCCCCCTCGGCAAGATCACTATTTCAGATAATAGACAACGGAGGGACGAGATGGTACTTGACAGCCTCGTTATCCCTTGCTATAGTAGTGACCCAATCCAGGATATCATCCGCGGTATTTCCAAAAATCGACAACACTGCGCAGCAATGCGAACGGATAACGCAATATAATGAATAATCTACACATCGTCCTCTCGATCCTCGTCGTGGCAGCCATCGTCACAGGCTTGCTGACTCTGCCGTACCTCTTTCGCACTTTGCCGGAGCGCTGCCTTGCCTGCCTACCAGAGGCCCTGGAGGAGACACGGTACGATGCTTCCCGTTCCGACGCCTCCTCCACCAAATCTCTGGCATCGGCGACGCCGTCGCCCAGCCGCACTCCCTCTCCCACTCAGACGGAGACGCCACGTCCCACGGGGACACCGCCTCCCACAGAGACGCCACGTCCCACGGATACGCCGGTCCCGTCGCCCACATCGACCCCCACACTGCCCCTCGCCGTTACCCTCGATGGCGTACGCCACGAGTATCAG
>JAWLEV010000066.1:0-16075 GCA_041685915.1 Anaerolineae bacterium
ATCTGTGGGGCAAGGGCACCTTTGAGACGCAGGAGGAGATCAAGGACAGGCATGGCGACGATTGTCAGATCGCCACCATTGGCCCTGCCGGGGAGAATCACGTGCGCTTTGCCAGCATCATCCATCGACTATCCAACGCCGTGGGCAACGGCGGCCTGGGCGGCGTCATGGGCGCCAAGAGGCTCAAGGCCATTGCCGTCCGGGGCACACAGGGCGTGGAAATTGCAGAGCCGGAGGACTTTCTCGAGGCCGTCTCTTATGTGTGGAATCTGGTCAAGGGGGGGCTTTCTGGCGTCGGGCGGGCGGACGGTTACCCCCTGATCGCCTGCACCCAGGGGTGCTCTGTCAAATGTGGCACGAGCATACGCCGTTGCCCGGCGGCGCACGAGGGCGACCTGCCCGTCAAGATGCAGAAATGCAACAATGGGGCCTGGGCGAATGGCTCCCATCCCGAATACGAGGGCGTTTTCGTGGACGGGCAGGAACTGTACATCCCGCGTCCACCGGGCATGGGTGAGGCGGGGCTGGACGTCAGCAATCTGGTCGAGGACATGGGCCTTACCAGTTGGGCCTATTCTACGTGGTACCGCTATTTCGCTGGTCTGAGGGAACTGGGTATCGAGGAGATCGATGGTCAGCGTTTCGATTTGGAGAATCCGGAATGGTGGCGTCGGTGGATCCTCGACGTGGCCCATCGCGAGGGGATGGGCGATGCGTATGCCGAGGGATTAGCGCGTTTTTATGAGGAGCACGAGGTGGGCCCCCGCTATCTGGCCGACTTTATCGAGTCCTCGGGCAGCCGGGGACACGCCTGGCACCGCGAGGGGAGGGCCCTGGAGCCTCACCCCAGTCCCTTTTGGGAGTACTCGGCCCTCCTGTACGCGGTGGCCACGCGCGACGTGACGCCCAGTACCCACGGGTTCTTTTTCCTGAACGGCCTCTATGGTTATCCCGAGGCCCCCAAGGACCCCTCGGAGATATCCCCCGCCCTGCAGGAGCTGGCAGAGATGATCTATGGGGCGCGAGAGGCCGTCCACCCGGGCATTGAGCACGTGGAGCACGTGACGGCCTGGCACCAGCATAGGGCCATCATCAAGGATTCCATGTCCGTCTGCGACTGGATCTTTCCCGTGACGCGCCGTACTTTCTCCAGCGAGGAGGAGCGGGAGGAGGCGCTGGCGGAGGGCGGCGGGGCCATCTATGGGGATATCGCGGCAGAGGCGATCATGTACCGTCCCTGTACCGGCATCCCCCTTAGCATCGCGGAGATGGAGCGTCCCATCGCCGAGCGCATCTTTAACCTGGAGCGCTGTCTGGATATCAGGAACTATGGCCGCTCTCGGACCATCGACGAGGAGGTCATCACGCACTATCAGTGGTCGGAGAAGACGGACGGTACCCACATCAGTGAGGACGCCGAGGAGTTTCGCCAATTGCTGGAGCGCTACTATGCGCTGCGCGGCTGGGATGAGGAGACGGGCTGGCCCACCCGGGAGAGACTGGAAGCGCTGGACTTGGAGGACGTAGCCCAGGAGATGGCCCGTTTGAACGAACTCTCCTCTTCTTCCTGAGCGGCGGCGCTTAGCCCTCGATGCAAAGTTCTGATAGCCTCTCTTCCACCAGATCTAGCCCGAATCCAGGGGCGTCCTGGACCGTCAGGTAGCCGTCAGTGGGCAACGGTTCGCCGGCAAAGATAGACTGCGCTGCCTCCTGTTCCGTGAGGGTCAACCCCTCGGCCAGGGGGCAGTTCTCATGTGAGAGGATAAAGTGCAGCGACCAGGCCATACCGCCCCGGTGGGGCATGATGGGGATATCGTATTCCGTAGCCAGGTCATGGATGTGCAGGAGTTCGCTCAACCCGCCCGTCCAGCGGATGTCCGGTTGGATGATGTCGGCGCCCTCGGCCTCCAGGAGGGGACGGAAGGCGTGGTGGGTGAAAAAGTGCTCGCCTGTGGCGATGCGGGTAGAGTCGATCTCCCGTCGTAGTTCGCGGTAGCCGTCGATATTGTGGGGCAGGAGGGGTTCTTCGATAAAGGCGAGCCCATAGGGTGCCAGGATGTGCGCCATCTCTACGGTGTATTTGACGTCCCATGTGCAACTGCAATCGATCATCAGATCCACGTCGGGGCCGACTTGCTTGCGGGCGGAGGCGATAAAGGCCTCGTTTTTGCGTATGCCCTCCCGGCCGTCCAGCGGCCCATAGGGTGCGCCGAACTTGAGCCCGGCAAAGCCCTGCTCCCTGGCCCAAGACGGCTCGCGGTTGGTCACGTAGACGGGCACGGGCTCCTTTCGCCTTCCGCCCAGTATATCGTACACGGGCTTGTCCACCTGCTTGCCTCGCAGATCCCACAGGGCCAGATCGATGCCGCTCATGGCCATAAGCACGATGCCCGCCTGGCCATAGCGAAGGGTGGCGCGATACATCCTCTCCCACAGGGCTTGGACCTGGGTGGGATCTTGTCCTACGAGCAGGGGCTTGAGATAATGCTCTATCGCATAGGCTCCGGGCCAACCCCCTCCGCCCAGTCCCAGGCCCAGCAGTCCCTCGTCGGTCTCGATCTCTATCAGGACGGAACCGGGCGTGCGCGGTTTGTAGCCGGGGCCTACCTCCCGTGTCCTATCGTCGTCGGCGATGCGGGTACTGTGTGCCTCGGGACGAGACCAGAGGGCCCTTTCCAGGAGCACGGTAGTTTGTACATCGGTGATCAACATGGTGGCGAGAATCCCTTTTTCTCTTTGACACAGGTAGCCCAAGAGATTAATATACTTGTCTGTTGCCCATCGCCCACTATTGTAGTCGGCTTGAGGGGCATGTCAACGAAGGATGCCCTCTTTTGATCCTCCGCTCCCCTTTTGCACATAGATGAGGCGCGGCCCCTCGCGCGCAGATCAGCATGTGGGGACAGACTGCTTGTCCGATTTTTGGGGCAGGATAGGGGGATCATATGTAGCATGTGAAGATGATAAAAAGGAGCGTACATTGGCACAGACAACTCCCATAGATTGCAAAGAGGACTCTACGGCGAATACGCGTTACAGCCCTCTCGTGAATGAACTGCCCATCTACTATGGGTGGGTGATCATGGTTGCCGCCATCATTGGCCGTATCATGACCAGTCCGGGGCAGACCTATACCGTCTCTGTTTTTATCGAGTATTTCATCGACGATCTGGGTATCAGTCGTTCACTGGTGAGCACCCTCTATTCGATCGGTACCTTTGTGGGGGCGCTGAGTTTGCCCTTTGTAGGAGAGCAGCTTGACAGGCATGGTCCCCGAGTGATGGCAGGTGTGATAGCGGGAGTTTTTACCCTGGCCTGTGTCTATATGGGTTTTGTGCAGGGGCCCATCATGCTCGGCCTCGGGTTTATACTCCTGCGCATGTTAGGGCAGGGCAGCCTGTCTATGATCAGCACGAATGTGATCAACCGCTGGTGGGTACAGCGCCGAGGGACCATCGTGGGTATCGCCGGTGTCCTGTCGTCCGTCTTGGGGAATGGTCTCTTTCCCTCGCTGGTGCATGGCCTGATCGGTCGCTTTGGATGGCGTTTCAGCTACCCTTTGTTGGGGCTTTTAGTCGCCGTGGTGATGTTGCCGGTGGGGTTGATATTTTACCGCAGTCAGCCGGAGGCCTATGGTCTGGAGCCCGATGGTACTGTGAAGGACGAGGATGAGGAGGGGAAGATCGGAGAGGACGTGGAGGAGAACTGGACGCGGTCCGAGGCTGTGCGCACGGCCGCCTTTTGGAGCGCCGGATTGGGATTGGCCGCCATCTCTATGCTTGGCACGGGACTTCAGTTCCACATGGTGAGTATCTTTCGGGACAGCGGCCTGTCGGAGAGCGCGGCGGCGGCGGCATTCATTCCCATCGCCGTGACGGTGGGTGTGGTCAATCTGGCCAGCGGTGTGCTGGTGGATCGTGTTCCTGTCCGCTTTCTCCTTTTTGTGGCTCTGCTTCTGCAGGCCACGTCGCTGCTGATGGCGCCCCGTCTGCAGGGCAGAACGATGGCGCTGATCTATGGCGTCGTGCTTGGTATGACCAGCGGGCTGCAATTCGTCGTCGGGACGGTCATCTGGGCGACCTATTATGGGCGACGACATCTGGGCAGCATCAGGGGCCTGGTCTCGTTGGTGACAATCACCGGCTCGGCTTTGGGGCCCATGCCCATGGGGATCGCGAGAGATCTCCTTGGCAACTATAATTTGGCCCTTACCATGGCGGCCGTGCTGCCTTTGGCCCTGGCCATATTGGCTCTCACCGTGCGTCGCCCGAGGAAAGGGGAGTCCGTGACCGCTGCAGTGGGCACATCGTAGGCTCGATGGGCAATCCCATGGTGATCTTTTTTTTCGGCTACGCATCCCTCGATCTGCGCAGCGTTTCCTGGCCCGTACACGTGGGTGGTTGAGAGCCCTCGTCCTATAGCTGCTCACCGAACCCGGAGGCGTCGGAAACGTAGCAGGCGTCGATGACGCGCATGTTGGCGTCTAGCGGTTCATCGCCGAATTTCGGCGCGCTGACCCTGCGAACCGCGTCGCACATGTCCTCCAGTTCCAGCATGTAGGCATCCACCAGGGGCACGACGATCTCTTCCTCGTCGTCGGTGGAGAGGTGGATCATGGCCTCCTCGCCACGGCCGAGGACTCCATCGGGGAGCTCCATGACGCCCTCAGTGCCCACCACGCGGAGGTAGTTATCGCCTGAGGCATTGAAGCCGGTATCAAAGGTGCCGTACAGGTCGGCGCCAAAGTCGAGCATGCCCACGCCGCCCATGTCCACCTCGTGCTCCTCCGACCAGGACAGGGTCGCCCAGGCCTGAGTGGGCTCACGACCCGCCATCATGCGCAGGACGTTGATGCAGTAGCACCCCACGTCGTACAGAGCGCCTCCCCCGGTCTCCGGCTGCAGCCGGATGTTGGTGGGATCGTCCTCGATGACGAAACTGAACGTGCTGTGCATGGCCCGCAGATCGCCCAGCGCGCCATCGCGCACCAGTTCAATGGCCCTTGTGACCACGGGACTGAAGCGGTACATAAAGGCCTCCAGCAAGAAGCGGTCGTTCGCTTTGGCTACCTCCTGCATCTCCCTCGCCTCTTCGGCGTCCAGGGCGATGGGCTTTTCGCAGAGCACGTGTATCCCCGCACGCAGGGCGGCGATGGACCATCTTTTGTGTATATGGTTGGGCAAAGGGATATACACGACCTCCACCTCGGGATCATCGAGGAGATCCTCGTAGGAGCCATAGGCTTCACGCGCTCCAAATTCTTCGGCTACATTCTCTGCTTTCTCAAGGGTGCGGCTGGCCACCGCCCACAGCTCCGCCTTGTCCGTTTGCAGCATGGCGGGGAGTACTCTGCTGGTGGCGATGTTGGCGCAGCCCATGACACCCCAGCGGACGGGATTCTCCATGACATAACCTCCTAGTAGGAACTCGTGAGCCAGTCGACGGTCTGACGTATCACTTGCTGATAGGAGGGCAGGCTCCAGACAGCCTCGCTGTGGCCCATGGCGATGTGGGCCACGCGGCCGGAGCATTCCTGCTTGCTCCAGACCATGGGATGGGCGACTCCCTCATGCACGGCCACCATATGTACATCCAGTCCCGGTTCATAGTCCTGGATGTAGAACTCGTCCTTGACGCTAAAAGCCTCTATCCCAGCGATGATGGGATGCTCATGGTATAGGGGGTAAACCATAAAACTGAATTGGGGCGGATGCTCCACAAAGACGCCGCCGGCCAGGGCTTTGAAGGCGGGATTCTCTTTCCCCACCACCGTGCCACAATGGACGGTGAGGAAGGCGCCGCCGGTGCGCACCCAGTGGGCCAGCCCCGCCGTCTGCTCGGGCGTCAGGTATTCTGGATGGGTATCTCCCTGGCCCTCCCGATGACGGGACAGGCTCGTGTAGCTCAGGACGAGATCGTAGGGTGACTCTTGCAGCGTGGTCAGTTTATCCAGATCGTAGGTGGCCTCGACGGTATAGCCGCCGGCCTCCAAGACTGGCTTTATGGTCGAGGTGAAACCCTCAAAATCGTGGTAGATGCCGCCCAGGATGATCAGAATGCGCTTGCCTTCGCTCACAGAGCCCTCCTTTTCTCCGTTCTGTGCGATCATGAGACGATGACTGACTGACAGTAAAGCGATGTTTGGGACAAATGAGACTTCCAAAGTCTCTGTAACCACCTTGGATATCTTGCTGCTGGATCTTGGAAGCATCTCTTTGATTGTAAAAACGGCATTGGAGCAGGCTTCGGAAGTCTTACCAAACAATACTGCATTGTAGATTAGCCCAGTTTGCCCTCGGCCTCCAGCACGGCGGCCACGTCCTCGAGTCCCAGTTCGGCCAGCTTTTCCCGCGTGGGACATCCATTGCTCGGATTCCAGCCCCTGAGTTCATAGTATCTATCCAGCATGGGCCAGAACTTTTTCAGCTCCAGTTCCACCCCGTCGGTAAAGGCCGGATGGGTCAGGTCCCTGGCGACTTGCTCGTCTATCTCACGGTTTCGGCCAAAATATTGCACATCGATGGCCCGCAGCAGGTTAAAGACCCGCTCTCCGGCCGCGTCCAGTTCCTCTTCTGTCGTCTCGTACCCCGTGCATGCGGAAAAGAGTTTGGCCATCAAGGCAGTATCTGCCGCTTTATCCTCGCTCTCCATGCTGAAAATCCTGGTATGCTCCCTGTCGCATAAGACGAGGGATTCCACCAGCATACCCCTATTGTGATGAAAGATGGCAGGAAGGGCCTTTGTCTCGGGCTTGTCGTATGCCAGATCGGGATTGCATACCTCTGGTTCCCCATAGACCTTGGCGCATACGGCGCGAGCCATCTCGAAGGAGAGGGGGCCACGATTGGGACCGTGCTCCGGCAGGTAGCGCAGGACGTGCTCGGTGAACTGGTGGGTCGAGTCGCTGGCCGGGTCCCTGGTGTCCACGCACCATTGCAGTATCGGCACGAGCCAGAAGGGAAAATAGATGTTGCCCCCCGTACCCCAATGTCCGTTCCAATGGTTCGTCTGCCCCGCGTGCCGCGGATAGATGTGATCCAGCAGGGGTCTGCCCCGACCGTCAAAGAGGTGATCGGCGGCATAGCAGGCGCCGTCGGCCAGGGCGTCGCCGATCTCGCCCTCGCGGAAGGTGATCTTGTCCAGCAGCATGTTCAGGAATTCCGAGGAGACCGGCGCCCGATCCCGATTGTATTCGATCGACCCGTCCGGTACCGGGATCTCCATCCCGTCGATCTCCTCGATGAGGCCATGCTGCTTGCACATCTGCAGCCAGGGGATGATGCCGTAGGAAATCTCCCAGCCATTGAGTCCATAGTCGCTGGTGATGGCTCGCCCCTCCAAATGGGCCCTCTCGTCCTCGGCCTTGTATCCCCAGCACTGTCGGACCACGTTCACCGTGCCCTCGCCGTCTTCCTGGGGAACATTCATATGCAGGGACATCATACAGGGCGTGTTGCAGAATCCACACTTGCGCATGCGCCGCTTTGCCGTGGCCCTGGCGGCCTCGCGTGCCCCGGGACTGGCGTTGCCACGCTGCGGACTTTGTCCCTCGCGGCTGGCCTCCATACATACCTCTGTAAAGCGTTTGGGATCCGCCACGGAGACGCCCAGGGTGCCCCGCGCGGCGATGGCTTTCAGGCTTTTGGACCCCATCACGGCGCCAAAGCCGCCCTGCCCCGCCGCGTTGCCCGTCTCGGTCTGGATGCAGGCGATCCGACATAGATTCTCGCCCGCCTGTCCGCACGAGATCACGCGGGTCTTGGGGCCATGGGTTTCCCTCAAAGCCTTTGTTGTGGCAAAGGTTCCCGTGCCCCACAGATGGTCGGCGTCCCGTATCTCTGCCTCGCCGTCATGAACCCACAGATACACGGGCTTTTCCGCCTTGCCCGTCACGATGACGCCGTCAAAGCCCGCGTATTTGAGCTCGGCGCCCCAGTGTCCGCCCATGCCGGAGCGAGAGAAGACGGAGGGGCGCTGTTGCGGGGCGATGCCCGCCACCAACACCCTGCCGCCGCCCGAGGCCAGGGTACCGGTCAGGGGGCCCACCATAACAAAGAGCATATTCTCTGGGTCGAGGGCGCCGATTCCAGGCTCCAGTTCGTCCCAGGCGATCTTGGCCGCGATGCCCATGCCGCCGACGAATTTGGGCACATACTGGCTCGTATCCATGGTCGATACGTCGTTCGTGGATAGATCGACCCGCAGCAGGTTGCCCGTCCAACCATGTAGCTCCGTCATACTACTTCCGCCTCTTCTCTGCGGGTACATAGGTGAGGGCGTCACCAGGGCATACCTCCACGCAGATCGGCCCTTTTGGACGGCCCATACAGAGGTCACACTTGTAGTAGACGCGCTTACCGTTCTCTTTTTCAAAGATGACCTGTCGCTCCGGCGTCAGGGGACATGCCCGGGCACAGACGCCGCAACCCCGACACTTTTCCGGATCTATGTAGCGCGCGCCCGTCTCCTCGTCGATGGAGAAGGCGGGGTCGTCCCACAGATCAACGCACGCATAGTAGCAGGCAGGCCAGTCACACTGCTTGCAGACGCGGATATCGGGGAAACCGGGCACGAAATCGTTAAAGTCGATGCGAATTCTTGACAGCGCGGGGTTGCATTCGCCCTCGTGGTAGAGGGAGCACGCTACCTCGCACTCCCTGCACGTCAGGCAGGCCTTTTCATCGAACTCGATGACGCCCGATCGCTGTAACTTTTCTATGTTCTGGGTTTCTTTTGGTACTGTGGCCAATTCTAGCCTCCTCTGCGAAAAGCATCGGGGTTCTCCCCGATGCTTCTTCTCCACACTTGATCTATCCCCGCTTATTATACTCGCCTTCTCGGGCGTCTCCAAGAAAAAGGGCCAAACCGCCAGGGATTCCCTGGCGGTTTGGCCTTCGGATTGCTATTTCCCGTTCCATCTCTTGGTGAGCCAGTCGGGGTCGGCGCAGAACTCGAAATCGCATCCGTCGGGGGCCTGGAGGACCTGATCGATCCACAGGGCTCTGTAGCCCTTGGTATAGGCCGGGGGCTCGGGCTCCCATTCCTCCAGACGCCGCTGAATTTCCCGTTCCTCGACTTGCAGGTTCAAGACGCCTTTCTTGGCGTCCAGCTCTATCATGTCGCCGTCCTCGACGATGGCCAGCGGTCCGCCGATGGCCGCCTCTGGGGCCACGTGCAGCACGATGGTACCGTAGGAGGTGCCGCTCATGCGTGAGTCAGTGATGCGCACCATATCGCGCACACCCTGCCGCAACAGGTGGCGCGGCAGGCCCGCCGGGCCCGTCTCGGGCATGCCCGGCGCGCCGATGGGGCCCATGCCACGGTTGATGATCACGTGATCGGGAGTGACGTGGGCCAGGTCCCGATCGATGTCCTCCTGCTTGCGGCTGGTGAGCACGGCGGCGGGACCCGTATGCTTGATAAGGGAGGGCGAGGCTGCGGCCGTCTTGATGATGGCGCCATCGGGGGCCAGGCTGCCCCGCACGACGCGCAGGCCACCGTCCGGCTCGATGGGATCGGATAGGGAATGGATGATGTCCCGATCTTTGACCTCCACATCTCTCAGGTTCTCTTCCATGGTCTTGCCGGTGACCGTCATCACCGAGGTGTCCAGCAGGGGCTCCAGTTCCTTCATCACCGCCGTGATGCCTCCGGCATGGTAAAGCTCCTCCACTGTGTAATCGCCGCTGGGCTTGACGTTGGCGATAAAGGGCACCTCCTTGCTGATGCGATCAAAGTCGCTCAGCGTCAGGTGTACCCCCGCCCTTCTGGCCATGGCCGTGAGGTGGATGACCAGGTTAGTGCTGGCCCCGGCGGCCATCAGCATGCGGATGGCGTTCTCAAAGGCTGGTCTGGTCAATATCTGGGAAGGGCGTATATCCTTCTCCACCAGTTCCATGATCTGGATGCCGGTGGCCTCGGCGATCTGGATGCGCTGGGCATAGACCGCCGGGATGGAGGCGCAGCCGGGGAGGGTCATGCCCAGGGCCTCGGCCATGGATTGCACGCTGTTTGCCGTGCCCATGACGCCGCAGGCGCCACAGGTATTAAAGAAGGCGTTCCGTTCCACCTCGTCCATCTCCTCTTCCCCGATGACGCCGGCCTTATAGTTCCATGAATAGCGTTGGGTGTCGGTGGAGCAGGCGAGGGTCCCCTCTTCTCCGTATCCCGCCAGGCGCGTGCCGCCGGTAACGATGATGGCCGGTTTGTCGGCCGAGGCCAGGCCCATCATCTGCGCTGGCACGTCCTTGTCGCAGGTGGACAGGAGGACCACGCCGTCGAGGGGCATGGAATCGATGAACTCTTCGGTGTCCAGCGCCATCAGGTTACGGTAGATGAGGGTCGAGATGTTATGAAACACCTCGCACATGGAGATGGTGGGGAACTCGAGGGGGAACCCGCCAGCGGCCCAGATGCCACGCTTGACGGCGTCCGCCAAGGGGCGAAAGTGCCAGTGGCCGGGGTTGAGTTCGCTCCAGGGGTTGCACACGCCGATGATGGGACGTTGCATGTCGAAATCGGTGTAGCCCATGGCCCGCAGGTGACCGCGGCGGGTCAGGTTGAGGGGGTTGGCCAGATCTAGCCAGGCCTCGCTGATCGATTGTTCGGACATTGTTGCTCCTTGTCTATATATGTTTTCTATACGGTAAAATAGGATTCTACAGAGTCGAGGGCGTAGTCAAGCTCTGCCAGATCCACGTCGTCCAGTTCCTCCGGCCCCAGGTTGCGTCCGTAGGGGTGCGTGATCACGCCCCTGCGCACAAGGATCTCTTTTCTCCCCCTGCGCCGGGGCATGCTGGCCAACGAATTTTCCAGGACGAGCTTGGCATTATGAATGCGGCGTGCCTCTCCCTCCTCGCCTTCCTCCAGCAGATCCCATATCCGCGCGTCGATATCGGTGATGGTGCAGGCGGGCATGTTGCCGCAGACGCCCCGTTTGTACTCGGGGATGAGCCAGCGGCAGGAGGCACCGGAGAAGACGCCCTTGACTTCCGAACTCTTGAAGGAGACCACCTCACTTATGGAGTGTCCCTGGGGCGGCTTTTCTTCCTTTAGATACTGTACCAGGGGGATCCTTTCGCACAGTTCGACGACGAACTCGCCGGGGAGGGATGAGCCCAGGTTGCCCCCGCAGTTCTGTACGATGACGGGGATCCCCGCCGCATCGGCCAGGGCGCGGTAATAATCCTCTACCAGATCCTGCGAGGCCATCTTGGTGGCCCAGGGAGGCATGGCGATGATGCCGTCGGCTCCCGCCTTGCCCGCCTCCTCCGCCAGACTCACCGCACCGGCCTTGCTGGTGTCCGCCACGCCGATGACCACGGGGATGCGCCCCGCCACCGCTTTGACGGCGATGCCCATGCCCTCCACCCGCTCGGGGTAGGATATCACCGTGTACTCGCTGGCCATGACGGGCCATACCAGACCATGCCCTCCCGCGCGCACGATCCAGTCGCACTCCCGCTCAAAGTCCTCCCAGTCCAGGTCGCCCATCTTGCCAAAGGGCGTCTGCACGATGGCGAATACGCCACGAAATGTATCAGTCATCTTCATACCTCCTGTCGTTGCCGTGTGTCCCTCACGATGTGTCGTTCGATATTACCCGAGAAAGTCCGTTTCGTAAAGCGGCGCAGATGGGTAGAGAGATCTACCAGCACTGGACATGGCCTCTACTTTTCATTATAGTGTCCATGCAGACGCAATCGATCGATAACAACTGGAGGTGCAAGATGGACGCGGCGTCACTGCACGGCGAGTCGTTGGTCATCGACTCGCACAACGATACCATCGTGGCCCATATCCGTCGAGGCAATCTGAGCCTGTTTCGGGGGGAGGCGGGAGAGGAGGAGCGCCATGCGGGAACCATCGCTTTCCTGCGCGGCTCTGGAGGGCCGCGGAAGGGGGCGGCCGACATACAGATCAACTTTCTCAAGATGCGCCAGGGACACATCGATGCCGCGTTCTTTGCCATCGACGTGACCCTGGCATTGAAGAATCGCCTGACCTACGCCCTGGACGGCTTTGGCTATCTGCTGAACGATATCGCCCAGAGCCGGGGCGATGTCGTCATCGTGCGTCGGGCCAAAGACATCCTGAGGGCCAAGGAGGAGGGCAAGCCGGCCGTCATCATGGCCGTGGAGCACGCCGATTGCACGGAACGCAGCCTCAACGTGCTGCGTATGCTATATGAGGTGGGAGTGCGTTCCATCGGCCTGACCCACAACGTGAGCAGTTGGGCCGCCGACGGCAACGCGGAGGCGCGAGAGGGAGTGGGGCTCACCCATTTTGGTGTGGATCTGGTTAAAGAGATGAATCGCCTGGGCATCCTGGTGGATCTGGCCCACGTCAGCACCTCGGCCTTTTTCAGCGCCTTGGAGGTGAGCACCAAGCCCGTGATCTTTTCCCACGGCAACGCCCGGGCGCTCTGTGATCATCCCCGCAACTTGACGGATGAGCAGTTGGTGGCCCTGGCAGAGAATGGTGGCGTGATCGGCATGAGTTTTGTGCCCTTTTTCGTCGATGCCAAGGAGCCGACGTTCGAGCGGCTGCTCGATCACATCGATCACGTGGTCGAGGTGGCGGGAGTAGACACTGTGGGCATCGGGAGTGATTTCGACGGCGGGGGGACGCTGCTGGAAGACGCCCTGGCCTATCCGCGCATCACCGAGGGGCTCTTGGCGCGGGGCTACAGCGAACCGGACGTGAAAAAGATTTTGGGCGGCAACACCATGCGCGTCCTGCAAGAGGCCATCGGCTGAATTTTGGTAAACGGTCTGAAAGACCCTAAAGGTTTCGTAGGGACTTTTCTCTTTGTTGCGACATATTGACCAGGTCGGAATGCAATGGGACTTTTGTTTGCCAAGCCTTTGGGGTCTCTACGCTGCTATCCTAGATCGTATATGAAAGGGAGGAAGAAGCATGCGCAAGAATGAGACCAAACACAAGTTACTGAATGGCGAGGCCGTCATCGGTATCGGATTGGGATTGGGATCACCGTTGGCGGGGGAGTTGCTCTCCCTGAGCGGTTTCGATTTCATCCTCGTCGATAACCAGCACGGCGACTGGACACATCACAGCACCATGTTGGCTTTTCGCAGCATCTGCCTGGGCAGCGCCACGCCTATGGTGCGCGTGGAACAGAACGACTTTTATGCCATCGGGCGCGCGCTGGACAATGGTGCCCTGGGCATCATCGTGCCCATGGTCAACTCGGCGGAGGAGGCGGAAGCGGCCGCCCACGCCGTGCGCTATGCCCCTCGGGGCGGGCGCTCCATCGGCCCCTTTGGCACGGCCTTTTTGGGCGAGGACTATGTGGAGGAGATCGGCGACGAGGTCTACCTGGCCGTGCAGATCGAGTCCAAGCAGGCGGCCGATCACGCAAAAGAGATCCTCTCTGTGGAGGGCGTGGATGGATGTTGGGTCGGCCCCGGCGATCTGGGCCTTTCCATGGGGGTGGACCTGGATGATCCGGAGGATCGGGCGGCCCACGAGGCGGCCATCCTCGGCGTGTTGAAGGCCTGTCATGAGACGGGCAAGATTCCAGGGCTCGCTTGTGTCCCCCAGAACGCCCGGTACTGGCTGGATAAGGGGTTTCGCTTTGTCACCGTGGGGGGCGAGAGTACCCTGCTCCGCATAAAGGCGGAGGAGGTGTTGAAGGATCTGGGGAGACTCTGAGTATCGTCTGTCGAGATAAAGTGTCCGACGCGGGGGATGATTGAGCGCTCGGGAGTAAGTTGACGTAATCTATAGTCACTGAAATGGTGGTGAGAATATCGTATGCAGGAAATATTCGGCTGGACGGGCAAGATCCTGAACGTGGATCTCTCCTCGGGGGAGGTCTCCCATATAGATACCACGGACTATGTGCCGGCGTTCATCGGCGGAGTGGGCGTCGCGGCACGTGTGGCCTGGGAGCGGGGGCCCCTGGATCCCAATCCCTTTGCCCCGCGAAATCCCCTGATGATCATGACGGGACCCCTGACGGGCACCCTGGCCTCGGGGGCGGGGCGTGTGGAGGTGGCGGGGGTGGCTCCGCAGCAGCATTCCCCCGTCTTTTCCCGTTCTGGTATGGGGGGACATTGGGGTGCCGAATTAAAGTATGCCGGCTATGACGGCCTCGTCATCGAGGGAAGGGCGGAGGAGCCAGTCTATCTGTGGATCGACGACGAGGAGGTGCAGATCAGGGATGCCCGCGAGCTGTGGGGTACGGGAACCTTTCATACCACACAGGCCCTTCGCGACGTGTATGGGGAAAAGGTGCGTGTTATCTCCTGTGGGCAGGCGGGGGAGAATCTCTGCCGGGTGGCCGTCATCCAGACGGAGACGGGCAACGCCGCCGGGCAGGGAGGGTATGGGGCCGTGATGGGCGCCAAGAACCTCAAGGCCGTGGCGGTGCGGGGTACGGGCGGCGTGCGTCTGGCTGACCCGCAAAGGTTTATGGACCTCTGCCTGCAGGCCAGCCGCGAGGGACAGCGACCCCACAGCCTGGGTATCGATGCATCGCCTGGAGATAACTATCGGATGCGCAAGTGCGGCTTCTGCATGACGCCCTGCGTGCACCGTATCTATATGGATGTGCCTTCTGACGCCGATACCGGGACACATAACGTCGCGCGCCAATGTTGGGGCTATATGAAGGTGCCGCCAGAGGTGGAGGCTGAGGCCAGAAGCATCACCAGCGACTATGGGCTCAATGGTTGGGAGATCTCTTATGGGATCATTCCCTGGCTGCAGCTCTGTAAGCAGCATGGATTGATCGACCAGATCGACGGGCTGGATATTCCCGTGCCCTCGAATCCTCTGCGCTACCTTCGCGATACGGCCGCCTGCTCCGCCGAGTTCCTGACCACTCTGGTGCACAAGATGGCCAGGCGAGAGGGCGAACTGGGGGACGCCCTGGCCGACGGCGCCTGCTATGCCGCCGACAGGCTCTTTGAGGGGCGTGGCAGAAAACTCCTCGATCATATATATCCCCGTCACTGCGGACAGACGGAACACTGGGGAGGACATTGGGGGCCGGGTGGCATCGTCTACTGGCCCTGGTGGCTGCCTCCCATCCTGCAGTGGTGCGTGGACACCCGGGATCCGGCCAACGATTCCACCCATCAGTGGACGGAGCACGTGCAGCATTACCTGCCCCAGAGCGGTCCCCATCGTGGGCCATTCTCCCTGGAAAAGGTGCGCCATGTATGCGCCAAGGTGTACGGAAATCCCGATGTGGGGGATCCGTCCTTTATGTACGATCCGCCGGAGGCCAAGGCCATCCCCGCCATCTGGCACCACGATCGGGGCATGATCGTGGACTCCCTGGTGTTGTGCGATTATGAGCATTCGCGGGTCTTTAGTGTGTTGAGCGAGGGCGGGGCCGCCGACACGGCCCTGTTGGCCAAACTGTTCTCGGCGTCAACGGGGTATCAGGTCAGCGAGGAGGAACTGAACCGGGCGGGCGAGCGGATCTGGAATCAACTGCGGGCCATCGATGTGCGCGATCACGGACGGGACAGGGATATCGACGAGTCCACTCTGGATGGATTCATGTACCCGGGCAAGGACGACGGCGTGATGCTGAATCGCCAGGAATTCCTCAAGCTTATGGACACCTACTATGCGCTACGAGGCTGGAGCGTGGACCGTGGTTGGCCCACCCGTGAGAAGCTGGAAGAGCTCGGTCTGGGGGACGTGGCTGAGGGTTTGGAGGCCGTGGACAAGCCGGGCTAGAGGTCGTATGTTCTATATGGAATGCACATGACTCTACTGCAAAGAGTGTGAAGAACTGCCTGGCACTTATGATCGATCCCTACGAAATTACTGTCTTTATGTGTAGAGTAGGTTCCTTGCTACCAACTGTCGCACAAGTGCCAGGCAGTTGAACGCCCGAAACCTTCTTTCAGTAGAGGCAGGTTTGCAGAGAGGAGGACGTTGGATGAATTCGCGAGAGCGCGTCATGGCCGCCGTCGATCAGCGGGAGACCGATCGGGTGCCCATCGATCTGAGCGGGCACCGCTCGTCGGGTATCATGGCCATCGCCTATGACAGGCTCAAGAAGCATCTGGGTATCACCAGCGGCGATATCTAT
>JAWLEV010000147.1:0-3609 GCA_041685915.1 Anaerolineae bacterium
CCACATGATCCATGCCTGCAGGGAAAACTTGAACACCGTGTTCATGCGACCGATGTCCCCCTTGAGCACAAGATATTCCACAGCCAACGTCAGCAGCAGCCCGACACCCACGAGGGCGGCCTGGAAGCGCCGCGTCGCCCGCACCTTTGTGAAAAATACCAGCCCAAGGGCCAGAGCGAGGACAGGCATCGTCAGCAACAGGATCCACGCTTGCTGTAAAAAGAGTAGTATCAGCACGATTCCCAGGACGGTCAGACCCATCCATCCCAATTCGTAGCCCAACGTGGGACAGCGCACGAAAAGGTTGTAAAGATGCAGCGCACGCTCCCGTCGCTCCCCGCCACGAAGGAACAGCCGTATAGCACGCACGATCCCGTTTCGGCGCTTCCTATCGAAAAGGAGCACTAAAAGATAGGAGGCGAGAATAAAGAGGAACGTCCCGTGGATGATGAGATATGCACCGATGGAGGTACGGTCCCCTTTCCAGAGTTCCACACTGGAATAAGCCAGGCCATAATTCGCATGATAGGGGAGAAAAAAGAGCATGCTCAGGACCAACACGTAGGTAACGCGCAGGGCAAACCGTGCCACCACCTCCTTATCGATCCCCCCGGCTTTGGCATACGATCCTATGGCCAGGGCGACCACAGAGATACCGGCATAGGTGGGAAAATCCCAAGAGTTGTTGCACCATAACTCGCCAAGGACCAATCCCAGCAACGTCAGGGAAGCGACCTCCGACCAATTGATACGCGAAGAGAATTCTCGCAAGGAGCGTAGCAGCGAATTGGCAATTCCCCGAGAGGGGAAAGCATCAGCCTCCGAGGGATCATTCCCCTCCTCGACATCCTCCACACCGGCCTCCATCTCCCTTTTGTTTCCCTCATCGCCAGCCAGACTGCACAATCGCCGCACGGGCCCCACGACAAAGTTGCTGGCCAGGGCCAGGGCGCATACGGCAAAGGGCATGGCCGTCAGGTGGGCATGCAGATCGGCGTACAGGAAACTAAAAAAGGGAAACTCGTTGATCTCTCCATGCTTCATGATGCGACTGGCATTCCAATACCACCACTCGGGGCGAAAGGGCAACCGCTTCCCCTCCCCGACCCAGGCCCAGAACCCACGGATCCCCTGCACCAGGGGCACGAGCCCGGGCAGGGTACTCTCGAAGGAGACCTCACTGCCCAATTCCCTGAAACCATTCCACAACAACTGCAGTTCACCCAGGTTGCCCACCACGGCCACCAGCAGCGCACCCACGAGCCCATACCCCAGCGCCCTGGGGAACCATCCATCCTCATCTTCTCCCGCGGGGATCAGGTTAAAGACCACAGACGTGGAGCCCATAGCCAGCAGGGCGAAAAAGGTGGGAATGGCCAGATTATAGGCCACCGAAGGAACGATGGCTGTCAGCTTGATCAGCGTGGCCACGGTGACCCAGCCAAAGTAATAATAATTGATATACCCGCCGGCGAACCAGGGATCATAGGGGGGAAAGTGGGTGCTCTTGATGATGGCGTTCAGATAGGCCATATCCATGGGCTTCTCCCCGCCCGCAACCGGATGCCAGAGATCGGGATTAAGGTAGCGGATGAGCCAGAACAGGAAAAAAAAGCCCAGGAACAACAATTCGCTGACCACCAGGAGACGCCAGCGAGCCCGCAAGAACTCTAGCAATTCGCGTCTCTGCATCCACCCCACCACGGCGCCAAGGGCGCTCACGCCCAACAACACTCCCACAATGAGCCCTCGACGATAGGGAAACACCTTCAAACTGGGCAGCAGCCAGGCGAGATAACTCACCACCAATAACCCCACGGCCTTGGAGAGCATATAGCCACGATCGCGCAGCCGCCCTAGGGCCACAAAAGCCAGAGGAAAAGCGGCGAACCCCATATAAAAGAGGGCCAGGAGCCAGATCACCGTCGGCAGTCTGTTGGACAGGTTCTCGCGGGAAAAGATGTTGGACCACGTCCCGCCGGCACGCTGTATGGCCCACTCATCCTCGCTGAGCATCAACATATTGGGCGCAGAGGCCACCTCGGCCGATTTCAGGCGCACGACGCGCTCGAGATCATACCCCTCAAAGAGGCTTCGCGCCCGGGCCATGGAAAAGTCGGACCCCTTTTCAAAGATGATCACCTTGGGATGATCGTACACGGTAAAGGCTTCTTCTGCGTTATCATCGACGATCTCGATCCCGAACAGTCTCGGACGCGAGGTAAAGGTGGCCACGCGCTCAAAGCCGAGTTCCCCCGAAAAGAGGGCCTCATAGTAATGCGTGGTCATGGGATAGCGCATGGGGAGACGTGGAATCGATTCGTAGAGACGATTGCTCGAGAGGACGATATAGTCCGTTGCCTCGAGCCAATCGTAGAGGGCCTCTCGCTTCTCTGGGGTATCCTCCGCATAGAGATCCATCCTCACCTGATCAAAGTGGGAACTGGCCAGGCGTCCATCTACGTTCAGGGGCAGAGGATCGTCCCACACCTCATAGGATACCGAGCTACCTTGAGGTAGATTCTCATACATCCAGCGGGAGGCCGCAATGCGCGTCACCGGCCGCGTATAGATGCTGGTAAAGGCGACGGCCCAAAAGGCTGTGCCCAATACCACCAAGAGAATCAGGACGCCGGCTGCCCCACGTAACCATTGACCTTTGTAGCGGTAACGCATCCCCCATGACCTGGCGCCATCCCACAATCTGACCAGGCCATAAGCGGCCATCATGGCCGCCGTGGGATAGATGGGAAGCAGATAGCGCATGGTCTTGACATACTGGGTGCTGTGATAGAAAAAAGTAAAAGTCATCCACACCCAGGGCAAAAGATGGGCCACTTTCTCCCGCCTGTACATCTCCCAACCCACAAACGCCCACGTCGCCCACACCGCAACGCCCAACGGCAAACCCAGGCCCCATAATACCATATTCTTGAGCATGAACAGGACAGGAGCTCGATCCGTCCATTGATGACCAGGAGGATAGTCGATATCCCCACTCATCAACTTGCTGATGTAGCTCATATTATCCTTCCATTGGGCACTGAGCTTGAAATTGAACAGCCCGGGGCCCGTAAAGGCATGGGGTTGGGCCACGCGAAAGACAAGGGCGGCTACAATCAACACCACCAAAAGGAAAAGCGCGCCCTGAACGACCTGGAGGAACAGTCGCTCCCCGTCGGTTATGGGCCCACACTCGTCGCGCGGTGCTATTTTTAAGGAAAGATCGAAGCGTCCCCACCGGCTGCGCAGATCCAGCAACCCAGAAGAGCTCTGCTCCCGTTCATGCCGCCACCGCCTCCAGATCCTCAACGTATAAGCCAGGCCGATGACAAGGAGAAAGGTCAGGACGCTGATCTTGGAAGCGACGGCCAGACCAAAAGCCACAGCCATACCCAGAACGCTCTCCCACCCCTCCCCTTGAGCCACACAGATGGTAAAGTAGAGGGTCAAGGTGACAAGGAATGTGGTCCACGTATCCACAGTGAAATAGTGAGCACTCTGAATATTAAGCACACTAAGAGCGAGAAAAAGGGCCCCCAGTAGCCCCACACGAGCGTCATAGAGACGCTTGCCCAAGAAAAAAATCAACACGATGGAGAACAGGTC
>JAWLEV010000148.1:0-3599 GCA_041685915.1 Anaerolineae bacterium
GTCCCCTATCTGCGGGATATGGCCGTATGGGCCACTTTTTCTGGCGGACCGCTGTGGCGTCTCGGACACAGGGAGGAATTTCACGATTCCTCCCTCCTCAACGCGGACCATTGGCGCCGCCTGGGACAGCCCACGCACATTGTGGGCACCATCGACACCTGGCTGTCCATACTGACCGCACCCCAGGATGGCGACCTGTCCCAGGCTATTTCCGATATCGACGTACCCGTCCTTATCATCGTGGGTGAGGAGGATACACGCCTCTCCCCGGCCTCGATACAACAACTGGCTCGAGAGTTGCCCGATGCCAGGTTGATCAGCATCGCCGAGGCGGGGCATCAGGTGCAGATCGAGAGGGCAGAGGAGGTGAACGTGCTCCTGACCGATTTTTGCCTGGAGGGGGTGCGATAAGGCGCAAAAGCGCAGCGCACTTGTGGTGATCCAGGTTTCGAATCAAGGGGGTATGGTATGGATGGCAGGAGATATGAATTCCTGATCGTTGGTTCGGGGGCGGGCGGTGCCACCCTGGCCCGGGAGTTGAGCAAGAGGGATAAGGAGGTGCTGGTCGTCGAACGGGGAAAGCGTGAGCGGGTCGGGACCTTTCGAGACAGCCTTCGGTTTTTTGACGTGACCAGGTTGAGGACACCCAGGCAGTCGAAGGAAGGGGTCATTCTGTGGAGGACGATCATGGCGGGAGGTTCCACCGTTGTCTCCTGTGGTAACTCGACGCGATGTTTGGAAGCAGAACTGGCCGATTTTGGCATAGTCCTGGATGAAGAATTCGCAGAGGCGGAACAGGAGATGAACGTGGCTCCCATCGCTGAGGGCCTCTTGTCGGGGGGAAGCGAGGGGATCATGGAGGCGGCTCAGGCGTTGGGTTACAGGATGGAACCGATGCCCAAGTTTCTCGATCCGATACGATGTCAAAAGTGTGGACAATGCGTATTCGGCTGCGTGGGCGGTGCCAAGTGGACGGCGCTGGACCATTTGGATGAGGCTGAGGAGAATGGCGCCGATATCCTCTTTGAGACCCATGTCCAGCGGATTCTGGTAGAGGATGGCAAGGCAAAGGGCATCATAGGCGTGGGACCACAAGGACAGATCGATATTCTGTCAGATGTGGTCATACTTGCTGCCGGAGGTCTGGGGACTCCCGTGATCTTGCAGCAGTCGGGAATTGAGGAGGCGGGGTCGGGACTTTTTGTCGATCTCTTTGTAAATACCTATGGCGTAACAAAGGGTCTCAATCAGACTCAAGAGCCGGTGATGGCCCTCGTCGATCACGAGTTTTACTCGGATAGGGGATTCATCTTGTCCCCTTTTGTCAACCATCACAGGATGGTCAGATTGATGGAAGGTGGGGCGGCGGCAGTACGTCATCCTGCGCGCAGGTTGATCGGGATCATGACCAAGACGGCAGACGACCCCACGGGGCGTGTTTTCGCCGACGGGACAGTCTCCAAGCCGGTGACCGACGCGGATTGGGGAAGGCTGCGGGAGGGCTCTGCAATAGCCAGAGAGATATTGATCAAAGCCGGCGCAGATAGTGAGTCCATCGTCGTTTCCAGACCACAGGGCGCGCATCCTGGTGGCACTGCCGCGGTCGGCAGGGTGGTGAACGGAGATCTACAGACCGAGGTGGAGGGGCTCTTTGTTTGTGATGCCAGCGTGCTGCCCACAGCGCCGGGGATGCCGCCGATCCTGACGATCTGTGCCCTGGCCAAATGGTTGGCAAAGCGGTTGATATCGTAGCGTCGTCCGTGTGGCTGCGCGACCGCAAAATGTAGGGACGGCCCGCCGGGCCGTCCCTGTGCACATGGTTGTGAATGGGTGATATTGGCGCAATGGGCTTGTAATAACTTTCCCATCATCGATTGACATGCACCCCGAGCCGATAAGCACTCCCATCGTTCAGGATATATCTGCCAAAGGCCCCTCTTATGACTGCGGTCATTTCAAAGAGAGCCCTGTCATTAAGGGAATAGCGATTCGAGCCAACGCGTTTTTGACGCTGACATTGGTCTTTTGTCCCCCTATGCCATATGGAGGCAAGTGGCTGAGATCGATGATGAGGTAGTTTTGCACCAGGTGGGTCATCAAGACAAATGGTGTGCCAAGGGCATCAAGCCTAGAACTAGAGTCCCAGCGTGGCTGAGATATGGGATTCCCAGGCTTTGGAAGAAGAGGAGCCAAAGATGGGAGCAATGAACGTTCATTCTAAAGATCGGTAAAAGATAAACTTGATCTAATACGAAATTATCCAATTCACCCGTAACTTTTTGTCCTATATCCAGTCACATTGATGGAGGGTAATTTAATTGACTCAAGAAGAGGATCTGCTCTCTAGGGCCAAAGCGTGGGACCAGGCGGCCCTAGCGAAAATATACGATCGCTACAACACGGAACTGTACGCCTATGCCATCAAGTGGGTAGGCAATCCGGGATTGGCCGAAGAATGCGTCGCGGAGACCTTTTACCGCTTCCTGGACGTGTTGCGCCGTGGCAAGGGTCCCGATCGCTATCTGCGCGCTTATCTCTACAGGACGGCCCATAACTGGTTGGTGGATCAGCATAAACAGCGACCGACCGCCAATTTGCAGGATGTGACAGAGAATCCACACGCGACCGTCGAGAGCGATGAGCCGAGTCCTCTGGAGGCTACACTGCATAACAGCCGCGTCACAGAAACCGAGGCCGCTCTATCGCAGATCACAGCGGATCAACGTCAGGCTCTGATTCTACGATTCATCGAGGGCTTGAGTCTCAAGGAGGTGGCCAGGGTGATGGAGCGGTCAGTAGGGGCCATCAAGGGGTTGCAACATCGGGGATTGGCCGCCATGCGCAGGGTGCTGGAGCGAGGAGTGGGTGATGACGGAAATTAACGAGTATAAGGGCATCGTTGAGCGACTCAAAGAACTGAGGAAATCCGTATATCGTGATCCAGAGATGGCGGCCAGGACGCGCGAGCGCTATCTGGCCCAGGTGGAGGATATGGCTCCCCGTTCACGTCAAGGGATGAGTTTTGTCGCGCGACTTGTATTGTACTGGAAAGGACAATCGGAAATGTTCAGAAAAGTTGCTTCCATCGCACTGGTGATCGTCCTACTTCTTGTGGGTACCGGCGTTACCGTTCAGGCGTCGCAAAACAGCCTGCCCGGTGATCGCCTCTATTCGCTAAAGCGTTTCTCGGAGAATGTCCGACAAAAGCTGGCCGTGAGTGAGGCCGCTGACACGGCGCTCGCTGTGAGTTTGGCCGAGCGCAGGATTCAGGAGGCGACATCGTTGGCCGAACGATCCGATGCTGGCGACCGGATTGATGTCGAGGATTTGACGCAGCAACTGAGCCGGGCGATCGAAAAGATCGAGGCCCTTGAAAAGACCGATCCCGAGCGGGCCAGGGCCCTGGCACAGCAGCTCGACGAGGCCCTGAGCCAGAACAAAAAGATGCTGGGAGAAATCGGCCAGGATGTTTCCCCTCCCGAGGGGGAAGGGGTTGGGGACTCTCTGGACGACGACCGGGATGATGACGACGAGGTGGAGTTCGAAGGCAAGATCACAGAAGTCACCTCCTCTGGAGAGTGGGTTGTAGAGACAGAGCA
>JAWLEV010000067.1:0-15780 GCA_041685915.1 Anaerolineae bacterium
ATCAAAGCAAAAATTGTCTTACCCCGGAGAGCCTCCGTATCCTAACAGAGGACGAGAATAAAGTTTTTGAGGATCTGAAATTTCTAACAGTGTCACCGAGAGTAATCGTGCCAATTCTACAAGATAACCTCCTTTGTAAACGAATAACATTCCTTCGGCGTCTTCCCCGCTTGCCTTTCTTCCGCCTCCTGGGTAGAATGGATTGTGCTCATCTCAACATGGTAGATCGCCGTCTGAGATAGGAGTCATAAAAATGCCAAAACCCATCAGCACCGAACTGACAGAGCTGGCCGTCAACACCATCAAGATGCTGGCCGTCGACGCCGTGGAAAAGGCCGAATCCGGGCACCCGGGCATGCCCATGGGCGCCGCGCACTATGCCTTTACCCTCTGGATTCGCTATTTGCGCTTCAATCCCGACGATCCAGAGTGGATCAACAGGGATCGCTTTGTGCTCTCGGCGGGGCATGGCTCCATGCTGCTTTACGCACTTCTTCACCTGTCCGGCTACGACTTGTCCATGAAGGAGATCGAGAACTTTCGGCAATGGGGCAGCAAGACGCCGGGCCATCCCGAGTACGGCCTGACGCCAGGCGTGGAGACGACCACGGGGCCCCTGGGCCAGGGCTTTGCCAACGGCGTGGGCATGGCCATCGCCGCCAAGATGGCCGCCGCGCGCTACAACACGGCCCAGCACACCATCTATGATCATTACGTCTATGGCATCGCCAGCGACGGCGATCTCATGGAGGGCGTCAGCGCGGAGGCGGCTTCCCTGGCCGGCCATCTGGGATTGGGCAACATCATCTATTTCTACGATCACAACGAGATCAGCATCGAGGGTTCCACGGGCATCACCTTCACCGAGGATCGGGCCCAGCGCTTCCGGGCCTATGGCTGGCAGGTTATCGAGATCGACGGCCACGATCCCGAGGCGGCGGCGGAGGCCATCGAGGAGGCCCAGGCCGATCCCACGCGCCCGGCCCTGATTGTGGCCCACACGCACATCGCCATGGGCAGCCCCAACAAGGTGGATGATGCGGAAGCCCATGGGGCGCCCCTGGGCGCCGAGGAGGTGCGGGCTACCAAGGAGAAGCTCAACTGGCCGAAAGAGCCCCCTTTCCACGTCCCCGACGCCGTGCGCGAGCTCTTTGACCAACGCGTGGCAGAGCTCAAGGAAGAGTACCAGGTGTGGCAGGCCGAGTACTCGGCCTGGGAGGAGGCCAATCCCGATCTGGCCGCGGCCCAGGAGGCAGCCAGAAATGAGACGCTTCCCGATGATCTGGAGGAGCAGCTTTTGGACGGCCTCTCCGGTGAGCCGAACGCCACCAGGCGCCTGAGCGGGGAGATAATCCCCACCATCGCCGATATCGTGCCCTATTTTGTGGGCGGCTCCGCGGATCTGGCCCCCTCGACCAAGACGTTGATGGACGAATACGGAATCATTGCCCCAGGAGCCTTTGGCGGGCGCAACTTCCGCTTCGGGGTTCGCGAGCACGCCATGGGGAGCATCATCAACGGCGTCGCCCTGTACGGTGGCCTTTTGCCCTTTGGGGCCACGTTTCTGGTCTTTGCCGACTATATGCGACCGGCCATTCGCCTGGCCAATCTCATGGAACTGCACACCATCTATGTCTTTACCCATGATAGTGTATTCATCGGGGAGGATGGCCCCACCCACCAGCCCGTGGAGCAGTTGGCCTCGCTGCGTATCATTCCCGACATGACGGTGATACGTCCGGCTGATGGGCCGGAGGTGGCCGCCGCCTGGGCCTACGCCCTGCGCCACGAGGAGGCCCCCACGGCTCTGGTCTTCACGCGGCAGGGTGTACCGGCCATCGAACGCGACGAACCCTTCTCCGTCGAGGATTTCAATCGTGGAGCCTATGTGGTCAGCGAGACGGGGGGAGGCGCCCCCGACGTGGTACTTATCGGCACGGGATCGGAGCTCCAGTTCGGCGTGGCGGCCAAGCCCCGGCTCGAGGAGGCGGGCTATGCCGTGCGGGTGGTTTCCATGCCCTCACGGGAGATATTCATGCGGCGGGATGAGGAGATGCGGACCTCTATCATACCGTCCGCGGCGAAAAAGGTGGTCCTGGAAGCGGGGGTGCGCTACGGTTGGGGCGATATCGCGGGCTCCGACGCCCTTTTTATCACCCAGGACGATTTTGGCCACTCGGCACCCCATACGGTGATCGAGGAGAAGTTGGGCTTTACCGATGAGCAGGTCACGGAAAAGATCCTCGATTGGCTTGAGGAGCAGAAAGAGGCATAGCGATGCACTGCCTCTCGAACTTTTGGGGTTAGGCTGATCTGTCACGTCGGAGAGATGAAAACGGAACGGAGGCCGATGGGCATACGACGCGATCTGCTGAGTCGGCGTCGTGTGCCCATCCTTTTCTTGCTCTTGCTTCTCTGTGGAATCCCGTTCGTGGGCTGCCGCGCCACCATGAAAAAGACCATGGGGCCTGAGGCCGTCGTCGGTACGCCCAGTGCCGCCCCAACGGCAACCCCCATACCCACAGAAACTGGATTGCCTACAGTTTCGCCCTCCCCGACGTCACCTCCTACTTCCAGAGTGACACTCACAGATGAACAAGGAGCACCCCATATGACACAGGATATCACGCTGACCGTCGTCTACGATAACGACGCCTACTCGCCCGGTCTCAAGACGGCCTGGGGCTTTGGTTGCTTTATCGAGGGTATGGAGAGAACCATTCTCTTCGACACAGGAGGCGATGCGCCCACGCTTCTGGCCAACATGCGTGCCCTGGAGATCGATCCTCAACAGGTGGAGGTGGTCGTCCTATCGCACATTCATTCCGATCATACGGGCGGGCTTGAGGGTTTTCTAGATCACAACGCGCAGGTGACCGTGTGGGCACCCGCTTCCTTCCCGCAGCGCTTTGACCGAGTCGTCACGCGCGAGGGTGCTGATCTGGTCTCTGTACATGAGCCACAGTCCATCTGCCAAGGGGTGTATTCTACCGGGGAGATGGGGCGTTCCATTATGGAGCAGGGCCTGGTTCTGGACACCGAAAGAGGGGTGGTGGTCATCACCGGATGTGCCCATCCCGGCATCGCGGACATGGTAGCGCGCGCCCACGAGGTGGTAGAAGGTGAATTGCTTCTGGTTGTGGGGGGATTTCATCTGGGCAGCGCCAGTCACCAGCGCATCGAAAGCATCATCTCCCGTTTTCGCGATATGGGTGTGCAATATGTGGGTCCTACCCATTGCTCTGGGGAGACGGCCAAAGGGTTGTTCAAAGAAGAATATGGAGAAAACTATCTGGACGTGGGGGTGGGGCGGGAGATCTGCCTGGCGGATCTGGATTAACTTTCCTCGCTTCTTCCCACGCCCAATCCCCAGAAGACGAGACCTCCCATGAGGCGCACACCAGCGGCGACTATAAGGGCCGTCCTGATGCTGGTTAGGTCGGCCAACAATGTGCCCAGCATCGGGACGACAAAGCGGGTGAGTTTGGAGATAAAGGTGTTGGCCGCGACGAACGTGGGGCGTTCCGCCTCTGGCGAGGACTCGTAAAGGCTCTCCTTCAAAAAGATGTTGGAGCCAGAGCCAAAGGTGCCCCCCATCAGGGCAGGGAGGAGGAGCATCTCGGGCGTCTGGGCCAGGGCCGTGGTGAGGGGAAAGAGAGCCAGTCCGGCGGATCCTATCCACAACCAACGGCGGTACTTATGCTTTTTGAGGAGGCGGCTCAGGGCCAAAAAGGCGAACACGCCCACCAGCCGCTGTGCCATCTTTAGGGTGCCCAGCCAGGCGTCGGAGGAGCCCAGCGTGCGCACGCGGTAGATGGTATAGAGGGCCCGGGGAAGATCCATCCCCGTACGGAAGATGATCGCGGCGAGGGCAAACTTGCGGAAGGCGGGAACGCGTTTGAGCAGGGGAAATATCTCGCGCAGACTGATCTCTTCTTTTTCTTCCATCCTTTTCTGTTTTTCCTCGGGTACCCGCAGGCGCGAGAGGCACAGGACGCTCCCCAGACCAGCAAAGAAGGCGGTGAGGAAAAGAAGCTGATAGTTCAGGGGGTAAGGCATGCGCTCCAACCATTGTCCTGCGGCAAAACCGGCGAGGGCACCAAATATGCGGTGGATGACCATGCGGTTGCTGAGCATACTTGGGCGTCTTCTGGGTGTGGTGACGATGCTCCATAACGTCTGTACCGAGACGTTAGTCGCCGAGTTGGGAATGGCCATGAGGCTGCGCGCGCCCACGAGGACGTAGGGGGCGATGCCAGGAGGCAGAAAAGGCAGCAGCGCGAACAGGGCCACCGTGCCCCGGTAGCCGATGCGTCCCCAACCGGCGGCGCGCACCAATTTGTTGCTGCGCTGTATGAGCGTGCTCATGGGCAGGATGGCCAGGGTCATCACCAGGGCGGGCAGAGAGGTGTACAGTCCTACTAGCCAGTTCGGGGCTCCGAGACGCACGAGAAAGACGGAGACAAAGGACATGGCTCCTGCGCCCGCGAAAGCCTGGAACATGGCTTCCGCATAGATGGCACGTTCGTTATGTTCTTCCAGCGAGCGCGACCTAAAGCGATGCCGCAGAGAACGCCACGTTGTACCTGCTACCTTGACAAAGTGAGGACGCCAGCCCGGTTTCTCACCCGGTTCGTCATCCGTTTCCTCTTGTACAGAAGATTCCATCCCACGGCTCCCTTTTGTGTCCCCACTGCGAGAAAGATCTCCTCAGATGGATACAGAGCATAACACGGGCGCTCGATGCTTGTCAAAAGGCCCGATGCTGGCTATTCGTCTCCTCCTTTGGGCACCCCCAGACCCTAGAAAGAGTCCCCCCAGGACCCGTACGCAGGCGGCGATCACCGGGGCGATGCCAATGCTGGTGAAGTTGGCCAGTAGCGTGCCCAGCTTGGGACCGATAAACCGGGTAAGTTTGTCTACAAACGTGTTGACGGCCACAAAGGTAGGACGGTCTCCCTCCGGCGAGGATTGGAACAGGACTTCCTTTAAAAAGGTGTTGCTGACGGCGCCGAACGCGCCCACCACAAGGAGGGGATGAGGAGCATCTGGAAAGATCCCGCTCGTTTCCGGGGATTCACCTAAGGGGGGATGACGTGGGATGTACAAGAGCAGATCATAAGGCTCCCATAGTGGGGACTAGTCTTCGGATCCTATGTCCATCCACCAGAAGACAAGTCCGCCAGCGGCGCGGATAACAGCGGCCGCGATCAACGCAACCCTTATCGTGCTGGTTTCCGCCAGCGCTGAACCCAACAGGGGAGCGATGAAGGAGATAAAGTTGGCCATAAAGGTATTGGCCGCGATGAATGTGGGACGTTCATCTTCGGGCGAGACCTGGAACAGCGTGTCGGTAAAAAAGATGTTCATCCCCGCGCCAAAGAGACCGCCGATGGCCGCCGGGATGAGGAGCATTTCCGGCGTCTGGGCCAGGGCCGTGGTGAGGGGAAAGAGGGCCATCAAAAAGCAGGTGACCCAAAGCCAACGTCGAAACTTTTTTCTGGCCAGGAGGCGGCTCAGGGTGAAATAGGCCAGTACGCTGAGGAGCCGCTGTACGGTCAATAGTATGCCGATCCAGGCGTCGGAGGAGCCCAGCGTGCGCACGCGATAGATGGAGTAGAGGGCCATGGGAAAACTCATGCCAAAGCGCATGAGGAACGCGGCGATGGAATAATCGCGGAACGCGGGGGTATCCTTGACGAGGGGGACGATGTCGCGCAGGCCGACCTGTTTTCTCTGTCTTATCTCCTGCTCCGAGACATCGGGGATATCGAGACGGGAAAGAGCCCATACACTGCCCAGCCCGGCCACAAAGGCAGTGGCGAACAGGAGTTGATAGTTCAAAGGATAGGGGGCGTAATCCAGCCATTGGCCCGCGGCAAACCCCACGGCAGCGGAGACCAGGCCGTTTATCGCCATGCGCACGCTGAGCATGCGTGGCCGCCTCTGTGTCGTGGTGACGGCGCCGAGGATGGTCGTTACAGAGATGTTGATGGCGCATCCGGGGATAGAGACCAGCCCCCGAGCCGCCACCAGAACAAAAGGAGCGATAGAGATGGGCAAAAAGGGCAGGAGGGCGAACAAGCCTATCACGGAACGAAAGAGTATGCGCCCCCACGCGGCGGTGGCTATCAGGCTCTTTTGGCGCTGAATAAAGGTGCTCATGGGCATGATGGCCACCATGGTCACCAGGGCGGGCAAGGAGGTATACAGCCCTAAGAGCCAGGCGGGCGCTCCCAGCCGGACGAGGAACACGGTGATAAAGGACATGGGCCCGGCGCTTGACAGGGCCTGGAATACGATCTCCAGATAGAGGGTGCGCTCGTTCTTTATCTCTTTGGAAGGAGCTCTCAGGCGGTGTCTCAGTCGTCGCAGGGAGAGTTCCAATGCGGTAGCGGAAGGAGGTGTCAACGCATACCCCCAACGTGCTGCAATGGTGGTTCTGTTTTCTCGGTCATCGTTTCTCTTTTCTTCACAAAACGCCCATCAAGTCTATAATATCCCTTCTGATTTGCAAGTCTGTATCAACGGGTATGATCCGGAAGCGGTACCATATATTGTGGCTCTACTTTGCACAGCCACAATATGTGCCCGTTTCCTTTCGTCCGCCTTTTCATGGGAAAATTTTTGGATTTCTTTACCATCGTCGATCGCGTCTTATGGAACGAGAGGGAGGCGCTTGCCCAACCTTTTCTGACGTGTTAAGCTTGGATACGGTCATTCGGGGAGGGATACATTATGATGATAGATCCGAGGTTCAAAGACCAAGTGGTGGACGTTTTACGCGATCTGGTGCGCATCGATACGTCGAATCCTCCGGGCAACGAGACGGAGGCGGCGTCGTATCTGGCCGATTTGTTGGCGCCGGCGGATATCGAGACAGAGGTGGTGGAATCGGCGCCGGGACGGGGCAATCTAATCGCCCGTCTCCCCGGTTCTGGTGGTGGTAAGCCCTTGATGCTCATGGGCCACCTCGATGTGGTGACGGCGGATCCCGGCGAGTGGCGCTATCCGCCCTTTGCTGCCGAGATCCACGAGGGAATGTTGTGGGGGCGGGGCACCACGGATATGAAAAACATGGTCGCCACCGAGGCGGTGACCGTATTGGCCCTGGCGGAACTCGGACGTCCTCTCAAACGCGACGTGATCTTTGTGGCCACCGCCGATGAGGAGCGGGGCGGGCACATGGGCATGGGCTGGTTGGCCAGGGAGAGGCCTGCCCTGTTCGACGTGGCATGTGCCATCAATGAGGGAGGAGGCCGTTCCATAGAGGCTGGGGGGCGCGTCTTTTACACTTGTCAGTCGGCGGAAAAAGGGCTTTGTCGCACCGTGTGGACGGCAAAGGGCGAATCGGGGCACGGCTCTCGGCCGCAGATCGATATAGCGACGTTGAAACTGGCGCGTGCGCTGCCCCGTCTCGGCGATGGCTATGTGCGAGAGCATGTTACCGATACCATGCGCCGCGCCCTGGAGATCATCGCCTCTTCCCGATCGAAAAAGGTGGCCAGCCGCGTGGAGGAACTTCTGAACCAGGGACGTGTAGAGGACGCCCTGGAGGCTGCTGGCCTCGACCAGGATACCGTCGATACCTGTCGCCCCCTCTTTTACGATACGGCCTCGGTCACCGGCCTGCGCGCGGGCGACCCCGAGAGCATCAACGTGATCCCGGCCACGGGAACGGCCTATGTGGATGGCCGCATCTTGCCTGGCCAGACGCGCGAGGGATACTTGGAACTCCTTCGGGGTTTTGCCGGCGACGAGGTAGAGATCGAGGTCTTTCGAGAGCAATTTTCTCCTGGCCTGGAATCCTCCAGTGACAGCCCCCTGTTTCAGGTAATTTCAGACGTGATAGATGAGCGCTGCGATGGGGCAAAGGTGGTGCCCTGGCAGTGTGCCGGCTCCACAGATGCCAAGAACCTGATCGATTTGGAGGTTCCCGTATACGGGTTCGTACCGAGCAAACCCCTGCCAGAGGACGTGGAAACGGCCGGGGCCCATGCCGTCGACGAGCGTATATGGCTAGAGGGCCTGCCCTTTACGTTGGAAATCCTTTATGAGGTTGTCTATCGCTTCTGTAACGAGGTGTAGGAGAAAGGGCGTGGTGATGCAAGGCCCTGCAACAAGACGAAGATCCGGAATAGATCAAAAGGGGATGGGTATGTGGTCCATTTTTGCCGGATGGCGGTTTCCGTCTGGTCCGCGATGGGCTTCCCTGCACCCTCTGTCTCTGTGGGAGAGGCTTTGAAGATGAGGCGGACCTTTTTCTTGTTGCTGCTCATTGCCCTGATCCTCGGAGGTTGCCAGATCGTGGGTATGGATCGGAATAAAGGGGCAGAGACTCCCGAGACCCCGCCCGTTACCCCGGCCGATGTCCCGGCGCCCACGCTGATTCGAGAGACGGAACCGCCACCCACCGGGACGCCCCTTCCGACGCCGACGTACACCGTGGAAGTGGAGACCGTGGAACCTGTGGAAGAGGTGTCCCCCCTCGATTTCTCCTCCGCCTCCGATCTATCCCATCTCGACAGTTATCGTCTCACACAGCGGGCCCTGCGGGTCTCGGAGGAAGAGAAGAGCGTCATCGAACTGACCAGGGAGGTCTCCCGCCCTCGGGTGGTCCGTCTGGCCTTTGCCTTTACCAACGGCGGAACCGGGCACATGGAGATAATACGCGCCGCCGACACCTCTTACGTCACCTTTGGCGAGGAATGGCGAAGCACTTCCCTCCCCCCAGAGGCGATAGTGGGGGAGAGGAACTGGATGCCCGACCCGGCCGATTTTCTAGAGGGTGTGGGAGAGTACGTGAGCGAGGGGAGGATCGGCGATCTGCGGGCCAGACACTACCATTATGATCAGGATACGCTGGGCACCGGCGGGCATGCAGCGGAGGTGGTGGAGGGCTCTGCCGACGTGTGGGTATCGACCGAGCATCAAGTCTATCTCAAAATCCTCCTGCATTGGAAGGGGCTAAAGGAGCCGGGGCGCACCATCACCTACCAGATGGAGAGTGTGGTGCATGACGTCAACGCGCCAGTGGGCATAGAGGTGCCCGCTGCCGCCGATAGGCCTGGCATTCCCTACGATGTGCCCCTCATGCCGGGAGCCCGGGAGGTAAGCGTCCGTGATGATCTTATCACCTTTGACGTGGGTGTGTCTCCCCAGGACGTCATGTCCTTTTATACGCAGCACATGCCCGTCCGCAGTTGGCGGCTGACGGAGAGTCGCATGCCCCTGTTACTTCGCTTTGTGAAGCGAGGACGGGCTGTCAGCGTCCTGATCAGGTCGCAGGGTGGCGTGACCACCGTGGTCCTCGTACAAGAAGGGGGGAAACCAGAGGACATGTGACCCCTTTTCCGGCTTGGTCCCTGTCGCGCGATCTCCTAAAAGGGGAACAGCCTTTCCAGTTCCCTCTTGCCCGCTGGCGCCCCGTACTCGCTGATCTCGAACGCTTCGACGTAGTGGATATGTGCGACCTTTTCCTCCCCATAACGCTCCGCAAGCTCATCCTCGTAGAGGGAGGTAAAGGGGGCGAATTGCTCCGCGTACCACTTTTTCAACCACGCGCGGCGCTGGGCGCTGGTCTCGGGTACCTGGTCCAGTTCCTGACGGTTGTAGGGCAACCATTCGTACATCTGGGACGTGTGGCAGTGCAGGGCGTCCAGCTTTTGCTCTATGACGGGATCGACGTTCACCACCACATCGGGATCAAAGGGATAAGGCTTGCTGAAATCGTCCCACACATAGGCGGCCACGGGCATCCGACGCAGGTGTTCGGCGTGGGGGCAGACGTTGGGTACCGTGCACATATAGAGGGCGTCCGTAACTATTTGACCGGTGGCTCGATGATCGGGATGATAATCCCAGGGACGGGGGCTTATGACCAGATCGGGCTGGTAGTTGCGTATAAGCGCAACTATCTCCTGGCGCACCGCCAGATTGGGCATCAATTCGCCATCGTGATGGTCCAGAATCGTGTACTCGACGCCCAAAAGGGCGGCGGACGCCTGGGCTTCCTCGCGCCTGCGCCAGGCCAAAGGGGCACCCCCCAACTCATAGTGCCCGGCATCGCCGTTGGTCAGGGAGATCATCTGTACCTTGTGCCCATTTCGAGCATAGAGGGCGGCCGTGCCACCGGCCTTGATGTCACAGTCGTCGGGATGAGCGCCAAAGATCAGTATGTGCAAGGGGTCTTGAGCTATTTCGGGCATGGGGATGATATCCTTTCTGGGCGTTCGATGGTCCATCTCGATCGATTTTCAAGAGATCCAAAGTGGGGATGCTTTTTTGTTGATGGTTTCTATCCCCATTTTCTCCATGGCTACCAGGGCTCATAGTCCGGGTTTGGCTCGGGGATCTTGGCTTCCACGCTCTCGCGCCAGCCGGCCAGCAGCCGTTTCAGCCTCAGGGCAAGTTCGGGCTCGTCCTCTGCCAGGTTCTCCTCTTCCGATATGTCCTGACGTAGATTATAGAGTTCTATCCGTCCGTCCTCAAAGAACTCGATCAGTTTGTGGTCTTCCACACGCAGCGAAGAGCCGGGCGTGCCGCCCTGGTTCCCATAGTGAGGATAGTGCCAGTAGATGGCCTCGCGCTCCGGAGTACCCGTGCCCTCCAGTAGGGGTACCAGGCTCACACCGTCGCGATGCTGCTCCGGTAGCGGATCCAGGCCCGCCATCTCTAGCATGGTGGGATAAAAGTCGGGACTGCTCACGGAAAAGTCGCAGACGGTGGCCGGTTCCGTGACCCCCGGCCACTTTATGAGCAAGGGTTCCCGCGTGCCGCCTTCGTACATCCATCCCTTACCCTCCGCTAGGGGGGCGTTGCAGGTGGGAGAGCCCTCGGCCGTGGCCAGGCCCCCATTGTCGGAGGTAAAGATGATGATGGTATCCTTCGCCTGCCCCGTCTCCTCAAGGGCCGCGAACAGGCGGCCGATATTCTCGTCCATGCTTTCTACCATGGCGGCATAGGCCGGATCGGACTGTACCAGGCGGCGGACGAGGCGTTTGTCCTTTTTATGCTCGCAGGGAAAGAAATCCCCCTCTTCAAAGGTCTTGACTTTGTCCAGGCCCATCTCTTTGGCTTTGGTCTCATATTTGCGAATGTTCTCTTCCTTGGCTTGGATGGGGATGTGCACGGCATAGTACCATAAATTGAGGAAGAAAGGCTGATCCTCGTTGTTGTGAATCAGGTCGATGGCCTCGTCGGTGAGACGGTCGGTGAGGTATTCGCCCTCGGGGCCGTCCTCCAGGTTCTCGATCCCCCAGGGGCTGAAATAGCCGTTGAGTGGCATGCCCCAACTGCAGCCTCCCACGTTAACGTCAAAGCCGTGCTCTGTGGGATAGTAGGGAGCATCTCCCAGGTGCCACTTGCCCACGTGCCAGGTGGTGTAGCCGTTCTCTCCTAGGGTACTGGCCAGGCTCTTTTCTTTCAGGGGGAGATGGTCGATGTAGGGGGCATCGATGAGTTTGCCCCTCGTGTGTCCCCCGATAAAGTTTGTCACCCCCACCGCCGCCGGATACTTGCCGCTGAGGATGCTGGCCCGCGTGGGGGAACATACGGGACAGGCGGCATAGGCGTCGGTGAAACGCACACCTTCCTCTGCCAGCTGATCCAGGTGAGGGGTCTCGTAGAAGGTGCTGCCATAGCATCCCAGATCCTTCCAGCCGAGGTCGTCCATGAGAATAAAGACAAAGTTGGGCTTTGCCATAGGCCTCCTTTGGCCGCTTTCGAGCGGTGATCTTTTGCAGCTTCGTTGCCATCTTAACATCGTCGCTTGTCCGCGTCAACCGTTGGAGGATTTGGCCCGATGGAGAGGGACATGGCGAGAGCGTCATCGCGTCCAGGTGTGTATTTTCCTACACCTGGACGCTTTTCAAAAAGGCTGCCTTTGCTATGGGGTCAGGACTCGCCGCGATTCATATAAAGTTCAAAGACGCGACGAAAGTGAAACCCATAGATGGCCATAGCCACGGCCTCGGGAAAGAGGCGGGGGCGGCGTAAAAGGGTCCACAGGAGGAGTTTCCAATACTCGACGCGTTCCTTCCCCTTGATGCCCAACTTGACGACGGAGCGAAAGAAGGCGAGCACCTCCTGCCAGTGCAGGACGGGCCGGGTTGCCGGGTTCTTTCGATACTCCTGCAGAAAGGTGCGAACGCGCTTATAGTACTCCTGAGGCGAGTAGATAGTGTCGATGATGTCGTGATATCCCTGGTGTAACAGTTCGGTGTCCATTTTGGGCACAAAGTTCATCGTGTTGTCGGTATTCTGCCCTGACATCTTGCCCAGCAGGCGTCCCTCCTCTTTGAGGCGCTTGTAGAGTTGAGTCCCCGGCGGGGCCTGAAGCAGCCCCACCATGGCCGTGACGATGCCGCTGTTTTGTATAAAATCGATCTGGCGTTGAAAGATGGAGGGGTCATCGCTGTCAAAGCCCACGATAAAGCCTCCCTGTACCTCAAAACCGGCGCGCTGCAGTTTCTTGACGTCGGCCACCAGATCACGCCCCTCATTCTGCCGCTTGTTGCACTGGGCCAGTCCCTCCTCGTCGGGGGTCTCGATGCCGATAAAGATCCTCTCAAAGCCAGCCTGGGCCATCAGGTCCATCAGGACGGGGTCGTCGGCCATGTTTATGGAGGCCTCCGTCTGGAAGGAAAAGCCCCGTTTGCCCTTGCGCCATTCGATGAGGGCCGGCAGCACCTCTTCCTTTAACTTGCGCTTGTTGCCGATAAAATTGTCGTCCACGAAAAAGACGCCGCCTCGCCATCCCAGTTCGTAAAGGGTATCCAGTTCGGCGATGATCTGGTGGGGCGTCTTGCAGCGTGGGCGATGCCCCAGCATGGCCGTGATGTTGCAGAAATCGCAGTCAAAGGGGCAGCCGCGCGAGTACTGGATGCACATCGAGGAGTAATGTTCCAGATCGATCAGTTCCCACATAGGGATGGGCGATTTCGTTATGTCGGGAAACGTGTCGGCTCTGTAAATATGTTTGGGATGTCCCTCTTCCAGATCCTGGAGAAATTCCGGTAGGGTGATCTCCGCCTCGTCCAGTACAAAATGATCCACCAAAGGGAAATCCTCGTGTTCTGTCAAAAAGAGGGGGCCTCCCGCGACGATCTTGACGTCGGACGGCTGGCAGCGTTCCAGGAGCCGATAGGTGCCCTCACGTTGGACCACCATGGCGCTGACGAACACATAGTCCGCCCATTCCAGATCGCGGTTTCTCAGCCGCTCCACGTTTAAATCCACCAGGCGCAGTTCCCATTCCCCCGGTAGCAAGGAGGCCACCGTCAGTAAACCCAGGGGAGGGAATGAGGCCTTTTTGCGGATAAAGCGCAGAGCGTGCTTGAAACTCCAAAAGGTGTCCGGAATCTCGGGATAGACTAGTAGAACACGCATCTACTCAACCTCCTTTATCGGTGGTAGCCGTTCAATGTATGTCAACTCGCATATGTGAAACATATCGTATATGATTTCTTTAGAACCCTTCATTGTTATTTGACACCAGAACGGACAAAAGGTTACACTTTTTTGCCAATGGATTCCCCATTTCTCAAAAAGAGGAAAAGATATGTTCACGTTTGAGTTATTGCAAGGAAAAAACTTGTCCCTGAGCGCCCTGACCGATGAGGATTGTCTCCAGATCGCCGATTGGTATGCTGAGGGGGATTTCATGCGTCTCTATAGTGCCGCCACGGCTTTTCCCAAGACGGAAAGGGATGTCCAGGAGATGATAGAGGAGGGGCAGAATGATGAGGCCTGGTTCATGTTTGGACTGCGCTGCCTGCAGGACGACCTTCTGGTGGGGCTCGGTGGTTTCGACGAGATATCCTGGCGCAATCGGGTGGGCTGGTTGGCTTTGGCCGTGGGGAGGGAGCATTGGGGGCAGGGGTACGGGAGCGAGGCACTGAAACTTTTGCTGCGCTATGGGTTTATGGAACTCGATCTGCACAAGATACAGTTGACGGTGATGGGCTATAATGAGCGGGCCCTGAATATCTATCGCAAGGCAGGTTTTCGACAGGAGGGCATCTTTCGCGAGTTCGTCTATCGCGATGGCGAGCGGCATGATATGATACTCATGGGTATGCTGGCAAGCGAGTGGCGCGAAAGCCAGAACGCATAGGCATGTCGTCGATTACGATCATTGGGACGCTGGCGAGCGCATAGGTCTTTCCGGTAGCGGATCGATATAATCCGCATGGTGTTACAGAATATGTAACCTTGGCTCTACTGAAAGAACTACAAAGAGCTGCGTGGCACTTACAATCGATCTTTCAAGAATTATTACCTTTACGTTTAGAGTACATGTTTCTGCTATCAATTGTCGTACAAGTGCCACGCAGCTGAACGCATGACATCTTTTTTCAGGGAAGCCAACCTTGGGAGCCTCCATAACGTTGGATAGACGGAAAGGAGCAAGCGCATGCCCATCCTGATTGTCGTTGTGTGCTACCTGATCGGTTCGATCCCCTTTGCCTATCTGTTTACCGTGTTAGTCACTGGCCAGGACATACGCAAGTTGGGCAATCGCAACGCGGGGGCGGCCAACGTTTTCCGCGCCGTCAGCAAACCCGCCGGTGCGGCGGTCTCTGTACTGGATATTGGCAAGGGGGCAGTGGCCGTTCTGCTCGTGCAGGAGGTAGGTCTCGCGGGCTGGTGGCCCCTGGCCGGTGGCCTGGCGGCCGTCCTGGGACACAATTTCCCCCTCTGGTTGGGCTTTCGCGGAGGACGAGGACTTGGCGCCAGCATCGGGGCACTGCTGGCGCTGATGCCTCTGGAGACGGCTATCGTTCTTCCCGTGTTAGGGGTGGTTTTCCTCGTCTTGACGGGCAGTGCCATCATGGGAGCCATCGTCAGTTTTCTGCTGCTCATCGGCCTGGGCGCCTGGCGGGGGCAGACGTTGCGCCATATATTGGCTCCCCTGATGTTTTTGTTGGCTATGGGCGTGCGCTGGATCCCCCAAGAGATCCGGGCCCTGCGTCAGGCGGAGGATATGGGAGAGTTGTTGCGAAGCCACTTGCTCGATCAGCGCTATGAGGAGGATGGGAGGCCGGACGAGTAGGAGGACGGAGAGTTGGAGCCTGTCTCTCGAAATGAGAGGCCCATGGAAGGGAAAGGAGTAGGCGGAACGTTGCGAACGACGGCGTTGGTGTTGGGAGCCATAGCGGGGGCCATGCTGATTCTGGCTTTTTACCGTGGCGGCGGGGATCTGGTCCTGCAGGGGCTGGAGATGGCAGGTAACACGCTGTGGCGCAATTTGTTGATCCTGCTGCTGGGGTTCGTCATCGCCGGATTGGCCCAGGTTCTGATCCCCCAGGATCTCATCACGCGCTGGTTGGGCGAGGAGGCAGGAATCAGGGGTATACTGATTGGCTGCGTGGCGGGAGGATTGGTCCCCGGCGCCCCCTATGCCGTGTTTCCCCTGGTGGCGACCCTCTACCGACAGGGGGCCGGGATCGGGACGATCGTGGGGTTTGTCAGCGCCTGGTCGCTGTGGTCGGTGTCGCGCCTGCCCGTGGAGATCGCACTGATCGGGTCGAAGCCCGCCCTGATGCGCTATGCCGTCACCTTTGTAGTTCCCCCACTGGCGGGAATGCTGGCCCAGGCCATAGAGCGTCTGTATTGAGGGTTGTAACCATATCTCCCTTGTGAGCACACTGCCAGAGAACTGGCGAGGGATGGAGAAAAGATGAAAGAGGCATTTTCGCTGACGGAATCCCAGATTCGGGCCTGGGTTGATGTCGGCTCTTTTGAGAGGGGATGGGGATATTTCGAGGGCGGGCACAT
>JAWLEV010000149.1:0-3573 GCA_041685915.1 Anaerolineae bacterium
GTGATCGTCAACCCGGTGGAAGAGCGGATTGCCGGCGGTATCTATACCTACTATGGGGGCGTGGATAACGGTACCTTTATAGAATACTGTCTGGCCAGCGATACCGTGCAGGGCTATCCCCGTTTCTCCAACCCGGACAAGGTGCGCCGGCATCTGCGCACGGATCGTCTCATTCTACTGCGAGGCTTTGCGAATATTGTCGAGCAGGCCGCGGAGGAGGGATTGCTCGAGCCCTTTGACGAGATACGACAGCGTTCTGGGCTGTTTCAGGAAGGACGTGGGATAACGCTGTCCATGAAATGGGTGGGACGCGATAGATGGATAGGCCGCGGCTCGTTCCTATCGCTGAAGCCCTTTGACATGACCCGGGCGGAGGAGGTGACCGAATGCGAGATGCTGTTGATGAGGGCCGGTCACTATATGCTGCCCATCCTGCAAAAGATTCCAGGATGGGAGCATGCTTACGTGGATCGCACCGCCCAGCGCGTGGGGCGGCGCGAGACGCGTGTGCTTCGCGCCATGACCATGTTGGGCAAGGAGGATATCTTTGATCCCGATCACGATCGCCCCGATGCCATTGGCCGCTCCGGGGCCCATGATCCGGGCAAGAATAGATTGTGGAAGGCCTATCCCATCCCGTACGGCATGCTGATTCCACAGGAGCTCGATGGCGTGATCTGCGCCGCGCGGGCCCTGGGATTCAGAGACAGGGTGGCATTGGATGCCCATCGGGGCATCACGCCCACGATCGTTGTGGGTCAGGCGGCAGGAACGGCGGCCGCTCTCGCGGCCAAAGCGGATGTGGAGGTGCGGGATATAGATCTCACCGATTTGCGCCGTGTTCTGCGACAGGCGGACGTCGTCCTCGATGTGGAGACGAGAGATTTGGACACCGTTCCCCATCACATGGGTAATGAGGGAAAGATCAACCATGCCGACGAGGCATCCTTTGTCTGATGGCAGGATTCCTCTTGCGGTCAGGCGATCTGCTGCCGTCCCTGTACCTGCACGTTAAAGTCGGCCACGGTGCCGCCCAGGGCATAGTATTTGAGTTCGAAGGAGAGGGTTTCCCCGGGAGAAAAGATGCCACGGGCCACCAGGTAGGGGCTGAGGACGCCCACCACCTTTCCCGTGGCATCATAGAGCGTGCCGGCCACCTTGACGTGGCTCGAGGGAAGGATGCCCTTGTTGCTCAGTAGGCCGACGATAGCGCAATGTAGATCGGCTCTTTCGATGTCTCGGAAGTGGAGCTTGTCCACGGTGAGCCCATAATAGGGTTGAGGATCTTTAGGGTCGTCAAAATCATGTATGTGGCCCTCCAGGTGGATGTCATAGGTGCTCCATCCCTCTGGAGGCCTTTGAAATCGGATATGAAAGGGATTCTTTGTATGGGGTGGAGTCCATTCCAGTCCCAGGATGTCGCTCTCCTCGGCCAAGAGATCTCCCTCGCTGTCCAAGAGGCGAATGGTTACGCGTACCCATCGCCGGGTCTTGTCACCCAGATTCAGCACCTCGCCCCAAAAGTGGAGCCGATTTTGGGTGTCCCGGGCGAGATTCAAGCCGTTTATCATCAGGTCAGTCATGGGTGATTCTCCATACATGGTTCCCCACAGGCGGGGAACGAAGCGATGCCTAACATATTTTCAATGTAGGATAGAGGTTCTGATGCAATCTACAAGTTTGCGATTTGCGCCCGTCCACATTGTAGTCGTGTCCTTTTGGATCAAAGGTTCCATACAGTATATGGTCCATTTTCAACTAGAGATGCTTATGTACCATGGTATTGGAGACGGGCTTAGTGGGGTTGGTGTACTCTTTGACGATCTCCGTAAAGTTTGCTTTTGATGTCCAGCACCTGCTGACGCAACTCGTCGTCCTTGTCAAAGAGTTCCTCGATCTTGTCGTGACCATGCATTATCGTTGTATGATCGCGGCCTCCGAGTTTTTCCCCGATCTTTGGAAAGGACAGATCGGTCAACTCCCGTGCCAGATACATGCCCACCTGTCTCGGCACGGCTATGGCGCGCGTGCGGCGACGTCCGGTGAGGTCGTCCATGCGTAGATTGAAATACTCGGCAACCGTGTTCAGGATATTGTCGATGGTCAGTTCCCGCGTGGGCTGGCTCCTGTGTCCCAGTGCCTTCTCTGCTGTTTCCAGGTTGATGGGATAGTCCATCATGCGAGTCAGGGCCAACACGCTGTTGAGGGAGCCCTCCAGTTCGCGGATGTTGCTCTGGCTCTGCTGAGCCACGAACTCTACTACCTCGCTTGGCAGGGTGACGTTTAGGGCTTCGGCCTTGGAGACGACGATGGCCATGCGCGTCTCCAGATCTGGGGGTTGGATGTCAGCCGTCAGCCCCCATTCGAACCGCGAGCGCAACCGCTCCTCGAGTCCCACAAACGCCTTTGGGGGACGATCGCTGGAAAGCACAATCTGCCGATTCTCGTGGTACAGATCGTTGAAAGTATGGAAGAATTCTTCCTGTGTGCGTTCCTTGTTGATCAGAAACTGTACATCGTCGAGGAGGAGTATATCGATGGTGCGATACTTGGCCCGGAAATCGTCCGTGGTCTGATCGCGTATGGCGTTGATGAGTCCGTTCGTAAAGGTCTCCGCCGAGACGTAGAGGACCTTTTTCTTTTCCTTAAAGCCCTTGTTGCCGATGGCGTGTAGCAGGTGGGTCTTGCCCAGGCCGACACCGCCATAGATAAACAGAGGATTATACGAAAGGCCCGGGTTCTCTGCTACGGCGAGACAGCCGGCGTGAGCCAGGCGATTCGATTGTCCCACGATAAAGTTGTCAAACCGATATTTGGGATTGACCCGTGACATACCATTTTCCTTTCCCCTGGGCTCGCGCCTTTGAGGGGAGAGGGCTGACTTTTCTAACGGCTCCAGGTCGCTTCCCTTGTCGCGGCTGTTCCGTTGTACGATGAAGCGTAGGCTTGTGGTGCGGTTGGCGATATTCGTAACCGTATGTTGAATGTCTGCATATAGACGGTTCTCGAGCCAATCCTTGGCATAGGCAGAGTGCACCCCTATGACGAGGACGTCATCCTCATAAGAGATGACCTCTGTATCCTTGATCCAGGTGTCGTACGTGGGTCTGTCGAGCTGAAGTTCAAGTTGTCCGAGTGCTGTCTGCCAGAGTTGGTTCGCATCCATATATATATTCACTCCCAAGGTATCTGGGTCACGTTACTGTTACCACATCTGTCGAAGGCACTACCCCGTCCAAAATGGTTGTGAGATTGCCTCCCAAGATCGTTATGGCCAGGCACATGGCCCGGTACCAGAGAGTTGGAATGTGATCTCGGGCGTAGAGAGCGCCGAGCAACGTATCGCTTTCTCGACGCCATGTCCCAAAAGTACTGTGATGTGGAGGGTTCGCTCTTCCCGGCAGGACAATATCCCTGGAAAAGGGTGCCGCGGCCAACAGGTATCATCTCATTCACAACCGTGAGCAATTCTATCATCTTGGCGGCGATTTGGCAAGGCAAAAATCACCTTTTGGGGGGCCTTTTATCTACCACTATACTCCGATCCACGACATGTAGGGGGTACAATGCTCA
>JAWLEV010000068.1:0-15121 GCA_041685915.1 Anaerolineae bacterium
CATATAGCGGCGCAGGGTTACCTCCCCCGGCTCCTCGATCTCGACCGTTCCATCTGTCAGATTCGCACGCAGTATCCTATTATGAAATGAACGCACTGTTAAATCCTCCTATCAGATAATATTCTCTCCAATAACTAACAAAGCCGTTGCAAAGGCGCACTCGGGCGACCGACACTCGATAGCAACATACCCTGAACGTTCTCTAGTCTTTGCCCTGCACGTGTCAGCCGTCTGGGCGCCTATTACCGCAAACGCTTGTTTAGAGTGCCTGTTGCGCGTTTACATAGGTGGGCACCTCCTCTTCTTCAAAGATACGGTCGATTTCGGCCTTGTCCTCGGCGGTGAGTTCCCACTCCACTGCCGCCACATTTTCTTCCAGTTCGCGGACGTTGCGCATGCCCACCAGGGCCACGCTGACTGCCGGATGGCTCAGGACCCAGGCGATGGCCAGTTGGGCCACCGATTTGTCGTAGCGGGCGGCCAACGCCTGCAGCCGATGAACGACGCGCAACTCCTTGACGAAATTCTCACGCTCAAAGAGGGGCAGACCAAAGGCCCTGCCCGAGGAACGCCAGTCCCAATCCACAAAGGTGGTCTCTGGCGTAAAGGCCCCCGTAAGCAGGCCAAAGGCCAGTGTGCCATAGGCCATAAAGCCGATGCCGTGGGACTGGCAATAGGGCAGCACGGCCCTCTCCATCCGTCGATCAAACATATTATATCCTACCTGATTTGCCGCCAGATGTCCAACGCTCTCGCAGACATCCATCATGGCCGGCGCAAAGTTCGAGACACCATAGTAGCGGATCTTGCCCGCTTTTCTGAGATCTTCCAATGCGCGGATAGGCTCATCATAGGGGGTGTCGTGATCGGGCCAGTGGATCAACAGGAGGTCGATCCAGTTCGTATTCAGCCGCTCCAGGCAACCCTCGGCCCGCTCCACGATATAGTCGTAGTGGGAATTGCGCCCCACAATCTCGTCGCCATCGTAGATAAACCCCACCTTGGTCACCAACACGACATCCTTACGGCGAGGCCCCAGAGCCTTGGCCAAGAGTTCCTCCGAATGGTAGGGACCATAGGCCTCGGCTGTGTCAAAGAGGGTGATGCCTCGCTCGAGGGCCGCATGCACTGCCTCGCCGGCCTCCTGCACGTCGATGTGGCCGTACTGAGTGGTGCTCATCTCCCAGGTGCCGAATCCCAACGCCGAGCATTCCAAATCGCTATCTCCAAATGTTCGCATTTCCATATGCGCCTCCTCTCACCCAGCATCATCTTATCTGAGGTGACGGGAAGCATTCCCCGTCACCTCACCCTGGCTGTCGTCTGTCCTCTAGCTCTCGGTCAGCATGTCGCGTAGTCTGGTGCCCTTTTCCTGCCAGAACTGACGCAGTATGGATATATCATTGCCGATGCGGAAATGCTTCACGCCCAGATCCAGGTAGTATTCCACATCGTTCAGGTCGTTCAGCTCGATGCGCGGGGCGACGCCCATTTCGAGGGACGTCTCGATCACATAGCGCTCGGCCTCCTTGACCTTTGGATCCCCACGCTCGAGGCCGCTGCTCATGGTATAGTCCGACGGACCCCACTGCACCATATCCACGCCAGGAACGGAAAGCACGTTCTCCAGGTCGTCCACCAGCACCTTTTTCTCCACCATGATGGCCACGACGATATCGCGCAACATCTGAGAGAACTCCTCATGGCCGCTGCTCCCATAGGCGAAGCGGCGTCCGGCAGCCCCATACAGACCACCATCCTCCGGGGTATCAGGCCGGCAGATGCGCACGCAGTGCTCGACCTCCTCCCTGGTACGGCAGTCGACAAAGAGAACGCTCTGGAAGCCGCTGCCGATGGCCCTTTGGGCCAGGAACAGCCGCGGATCCTGGTCCAGCTTGATCATGGTGCCCAGATCGTGAAGCTCGGCGGTGCGGCAAAAGTTGTCCATCCCCTGGAGATCAAAAGGGGCGTACTCTTCGGCGAACTCGACATAGTCGTAGATGCCCAGGTTGCCCACAATCTCGACGAGATCGGGCCAGAGGGTGTTCACGCGCACACAGAGGCTGGGCTTGTCCTCATCCAGTAGTTGGCGAAGCTTGTTGGATTGAACCATGGTGTACCTCCCATAGAAAATAAGCTGCATTGGCCAGAGTTCGGAACGTGCGTCCAATAATTGCGCTCGCACCTCCCATTCTTCGTGATGGGACCAGTATATCTTCAGAGGCCGCAGCGTGCAACCCTCCCCTTATAGATCACGCTGTCACACCAGATTGCGCAAATCGTTCCGTTTCGTATGTCCTCCCAGGCCCACGATCTCGGCGTCATCGACACCCTGTGCACGCAGGGGCTCGACGATGTTGGCCATCAGATCGGGCACGTACATCTTGAGGAGCGCGGCATCGCCTTGGGGTTCCAGGCGCACCGATTCTAGTGTGGCGGGCAGCAGGCAACTGTTGCCCGCGCGCAGCGTCTCGACGCTGTCCCCACAGACGACGCGCGACGCGCCCTCGATCTGGGAAAGCACGTAAAAGCGCGTGCCATCCAGGTCGAGGATGTGATCCGCCGTCAGGTCCAGGCGTTCCATGGCAAAGTGCTTGCAGGCAAAGATAAGGGTCTGGGTGTTTGGCCCGCGTTCGATGGTCACATGGGACGTCTGGCAGTCAAAGTCGTCCTCCAGGTGTATCTGTTCTGCCAGTTCCTCGGCGCGCTCGCGCTCACATCCTGACTTTGCCTCGTCCATATAGTGTTCGAGTCCGTAGGTAATATCCGAGTTCTCCATGATCTCACAGAACAAAGCGCCGCCCCTGGCATAGTGCATCACCCCGGCATAGATCAAAAAGCTATCTCCGGGTTCTACCTCGTACTCCTCCATACAGGAGACGGAATTTCCCTTTAATAGGGCTTTTATCAACCGTTCTTGTGTGATGCCGTCCCGGTTCCCCACGTGGATCGTGGCCTCCGGACGGGTCTCGAGCATGTACCAGGCCTCGGTCTTGCCCGTGTCAAAGCCACCCAGGGCCTTGGCGTGTTCATCATCGGGGTGTATCTGCTCGCCGAGGACGTTGGAGGCGTCCAGAAATTTGATGATCAGGGGGAAGCGCGTGCCGAACCGTTGCATCATATCGCTGCCCAACAGGGCCTCTCCGTAGGTCTCGATGGTCTCGTGTAAAGTCATCCCCGCAAGGGGGCCGTTGAGGATCTCGTTCGATTCGCCCGGGCGGTCCACCACTTCCCAGGTCTCGGCCAGGGTATGGTTGTCGGGCAAATCCTCCTTTTCGAACACCTCCACCATCCAGCGATCACCGAAACCATAGTTGCGGAACTTTTCCTTGAGCCGTAAGGGGTAGAGTGTGGTTTTCGCCATGGATAACTCCTGCTTTAGTAACGAAAGATGGTTGACTGCGATACCTTTATGGTCTTCTAATCTTTTCTGGCCGGCGGTGCCTCATCGGGGTCGTAGGGCCGATCCTCGGCCATCACCTCGTGTATATAGGGCATCCACTCGCTGATGGGAATACCCTGGGGACATTTCTCCTCGCACTGTCCACACTGGATGCAAGAACTGGCCAGGATGCTCTCGTCCTGGTCGGAGAACAGTCGCAGATAGCGCTTTCGTGCCGCTTCCATGTCTCCTGATAACATCCCGGCGTTGAAACGGTCAAAGGTACGAGGGATATTGACGCCCTGGGGACAGGGCATGCAGTAACCACAGCCCGTGCAGGGTGCTGGCGAGAGGGAGCGGTAGGCATCGCGCACGCGATGGATGAGATTCAGTTCGTCTCCCGTCAAGGTGCACACCCCGGAGCGGTTGGCGCTGGCCACGTTCTCCCGCACGTGCTCCATGGCGCTCATGCCGCTCAATACCACAGAGACCTCGGGCTGATCCCACACCCACTGTAGACCCCATTCGGCGGGGCTGCGCTGCTGCTCAGCTGTATCCCACAGACGCTGGATGTGCTCCGGCGGATTGGCCAGCCGACCGCCCAGCAGGGGTTCCATGATCACCATGGCCAGCCCCTTGGAGGCCGCATAGCGCAGTCCCCGTGTGCCAGCCTGGTAATGCTCGTTCATATAGTTGTACTGGATCTGACAAACCTGCCAGCCGTCGTAAGCGTCGATGATCTCTTTGAAAAGTGGAAAGGAGCCGTGGAAGGAGAAGCCGATGGCCTTGACGCGGCCATCGAGCACGGGCTTTTCCAGCCAGTCCAGTATACCCATATCACAGGCGCGGTCCCAGCGGCCCTTGCGCAGGCCGTGGAGAAGATAGACGTCCACGTAATCGGTCTGCAAGCGTTCCAGCTGCTCGTCCAAAAGGCGGTCGAAATCGGAGGGCTTTTCGGCGACACGCACCAGCAGCTTGGTGGCCAGTTTTACCCGTTCTCGATAGCCGCCCTGTAGGGCGCGCCCCAAAAAGGGCTCGCTCTCGCCGTCATGATAGGGATAGCCAGTATCCAGATAGTTGACGCCGTGATCGATGGCATAGTGCAGCATGCGTGTGGCCTCTTCCTCGTCGATATGGCCCTCTTCCGTGGTGGGGAAACGCATGCATCCAAAGCCCAGGGCCGAGACTTTATATCCGAGTTCACCAAAGGGACGGTATTGCATAATAATCCTCTCCTTTCACAAACATCTTTTCTCTATGAAGGTTCGCTTGTACCCATCTGCTGTTTTCGCTGGGACGGGAGCGGTGCTCTCTCGATGATATCAGATGGGGCCTCGTCCTTTTGCTCTTGTCCAAGATGACGCAGGAGCAGGGACATGGCGACGGCGCTGGCCGTAGCCAGCCCGGCGCCGATGAGAAAAAGGCGGCGATAGCCCACGGCGGCCACCACGTACCCCCCGCCAAAACTCACCGTGCTGTAACCGAGGCTCATAGCCATGGCACCGACGCCGGATACCAGCGCACGCTGCTCCGGCTCGGCCATCTCCATCTGCAGTACCTGATAGGCGGGACGCCAGAGCGCCGGGAGGGCCAGGGTGCCGATAGTTCCCATGCCCGCGGCTACCCAATGCGGTATGAGAGAAACTAGAAACAGATTTGCCCCCAACAGGAGCGAGGCGATCAGCATGGTGTGACCGCTACCGCGACGCTGGGCCAGCCGCGAACTGCTCAACGCCGCCAGACAGGCGAGAAACATGCCCACACTCGTGATGGTGCCGATGAGGGAGGTAGGCAGCATGAACTCCCGATCCATATAGGCGGAGGCGAAAGCCTTGCAACTGGCGACGGCCCCATTGCTGCAAAAGGCGCAAAGGGCCAACAGGGTCACGGGCACCAGGGGCGGCAGGGCCGTGCTCTCGCTTTCCCTTTTGCGCTCTATCCTCTGCACGGGGCCCATAAGAACCAGGGGCACCAGCCCGGTCAGGGCCAGACCGATGGCCATATAGAACCCATAGCGATAGGGGGCGGGCTGCGCCGTGGTGGTCCCCAGCAGGCCGGCAAAGCCACCAGGCAGAATCCCTCCAATGAGGGCCCCCAGGAACATGCCTAACCCCGCTGCCCCTTCCTTCAGGGCAAAGGCACCCTGCCTTCTCCTGGCATTCGTAAAACCTGTGAGGGCTGGTATCTGATTCACCACAAAGATGGACCAGCCCGAGGCAGCGAAGGCCTGAGAGAAAAGCAACCAGAAGTAGCGTATCGACCCCGGTACCGACTCGGCAAGGGGCGTGAGCACCATCCCCAGCATGTTGACGAGTACGCCGGCAATCATCATGCGGCGAGCCCCGAATCGCCCTCCCAAGGCGCCCCCGGGCAGGCTGGAGAGAGCGAAACTGAGGGCGCCTACACCGGTAACAGTGCCCACAACCTCGGGGCCGTATCCCAGGCGCAGCACATAGAGTGAGTTCAGCAACTGCCGCATCCCCAGATAAGCGCCCGTGAAAAGGGCAGAGGCCACGATGAGCAGCCAGATGTTACGATTGTATCCCGAAGACAGATCTGCGGGAAAAACATTCAGGGGAAAGGAGTGGTTCTGACTCGATCCCGCTTTCACCTCTAGTGCTCGCCTTCTCTGACCCATTCGCCAAAGACTGGGTACTGGCTGCACAGCATCTCCAGATAGGCCGGCTGTCCCTCGGCGTTACGTGCCAGGGCCCGCTCCAGAGCGGGAACGATCTCTGAGGGCTCGCTGACGGTCTCGGCGTAATAGCCCAGCCCCCCCACCGTCTCAGCCATGTCCGCCACCTCATGATCGGAAACCTCGCAAGTATAGGGATCGTGTCCCTCGCCCCAAAAGCCAGGGCCATAGCCCGAGAACCCGCCATTGTTGATGTGCACGGTGGTCACGCCGATGCCGTGGCGCACCAGGGCCTCCAGGTTGCCCAGCATATAGCCCACGCCCGCATCGCCGGTGACGTTGACGCACTGCCACTCCGGATGGGCCAGTTTGGCCGCCGTGGCCGCCGCCAACCCAAAGCCCAGGGTGGAGACATCGCCCCAGCCCATGAAACTGCGGGGTGAGAGCGCCTCATACACGGTGCTGAGCTGATCCCGGGTGTTGCCCGAGTCGTGGGTGAGGAAGGAGTTTTGCGGGTCCAAGGTCTCCTGTAACGCTTTATAGATGCGGTAGGGGTTGATGGGTTTGTCGCTGGATTCCATCAACAGGCGGTACTTGTCCATCATATCCTCTTTGATGCCGGCGATCTCGGCCAGCAGCGCCGCGTCCTGGGGATGACTCCCCTCCTTCTCCAGTTCGTCGATGAGCCCCTGCAGGGTAAAGGCGGCGTCGCCGATGACGGCGTGATCCACGCGGTAGCGATTATTGACGTCCGCCGTATCCACCGTGCACTGCACGATCACCTTTTCCTCGGCGTCGGGGATTGTCTGGCGAAAGTGCCCCCGTCCCAGGCTCGTACCCATGGCAAGGACGAGGTCGCAGGTCTTGAGAAAATGGGTCGCCACCTCGCCCCGCACGCCTATGGAGAGGGGATGATCCTCGGGGAATATGCTCTTGGCCTTGAGCGTGGTCAGCACGGGCATCTGGGCCAGTTCGGCGAAGCGATGGAGTTCCTCGACGGCGTCGGCGTAGTAGATCCCCTCGCCCACGTACATCAGGGGCTTTTCCGCCTCCCGCAGGGCCTCGACGGCGGTCTCCACGTCCTGCGGATCGGGTGCCGACTTCCATCCCTTTACTGGTGTATAGGGATGGGCCTCTTCATCGTACTCGCCCAGAGAGCGGGGCACGGTGATGAGCACGGGACCGGGTCGTCCACTGCGCAGCTGGGTAAAGGCGCGGCGCATGAACTCGGGCACGCGCTGGGGCTGGTTGATATGGCCGATCCACTTGGTGACGGCCCGAAATCCTTCTGTGATGTCGTAGCGCCGACCGCCCCTGTCGCTCGGCGGTACGCCGTCGGCGATGCAGAGCACGGGCGACGAGTCCTCGTAGGCTTGAGCCAGGGCGCCGTAGGCCATCTGCAGGCCCGCCGGATTCAAAGCCCCCATCACCGTGCACACGCCGATCTTTTTCCCGCCCGTTAGGCGCGAAAAGGCGTCGGCCACGGCCACGGCGTAGCGCTCATCGCGCATCATGATCATGGACACGCCCTCTTGCCCCAGGGCATTGTTCACACAGCAGACGGGAAAGGTGCTCACCCACTCTGTCGCCTCTGCCTTGAGAATACGCGCAACTCCACGTGCTGCTGAAATAGTCATGCTGCTCCTTTCTCTCAAAATCGCGAAAAGGTTTTGTACAGAGATCCTGCCGCGGCCCGTCCCTACCGGTCAGCGCGGGACAGCAGGGTTTCTCGGTAATCTATCATAGATCGTTCCTTTCGCTGCCTCGTTTCCCGCCCAGCTCGTCGGCACGTTCGCAAAGCCAATCCTCCATATCGTCATCGTACCGGAATACCAATGCCTCCTCACCAACCGTGGGCGGTTCCATGATGGAGATGATCTCCCCGAACGCCGCTTCGCTCACGTCACGACGCGCTTGCTGCCTCTTGTTTTGCGCCCACCGTCGACGCACCAGCCACTCGGGCGTATCCACATAGATGACGACCATCTCAACGCCCACCTGCTCAGCGATACGCCGCGCATGGTCGCGCTCGCGTCGCCGAAAGTTCCTCGATGCATCTACGACGGTGCCTCCCTTTCGTAGATGAAACAATATCCTCTCGTCAGTCTCCCGGTAAATTCTATCCCATTCATCGGGATTCAGGTCCGTGTCATCGATGCCGGGACCGTGTAGGTCCAATTTAGTTTGATCCACATCGACCTGCGAATACCCGAATTCAGCACAGATCGCGTCCGCTAGTGTGGATTTGCCGGCAAAGGATAGGCCGCAGATGATGATGAGGCGATTCGATGGCCGATACTGTTGATGCATGGAGTGGATCTACTCCATCCCAACTATTGTCAAGATAGCACAAGCGGAAGCGTGCACACAAGGTTTGTCAATGATCCAATTACAACTTCTAGAAGGAATTTTCACTGTTAGAGAGAATGGCTCCTCCTTAATCCTCCGCCGCGCAGGGCTAAAGCCGCAGCGCTACCTAGCTGCGCCCGCTAAACCGGGCTTCCTGAGGTTTGGGGATCGCCGTATCGCCCGCCCTCCCGTGTAGCCACAAAAGTCCCATTCATGGGGCGCAACTAGCAGCACTGAGTGTTTACACCTGTGCGAGGGGCATGTGCGTAAAGTGGTCGTGTTAACAACATTTGCGTGCACTCCAGCGAGAATAACCCTTTGCACCTATCCTACATCATGATTGCAGGTAAAACGTCTCCGCTGCAGTCCCAGACGAAACACCCGGGTGGCTACCAATGAGCCGCGCCCCATTGGTGTAAAAAGGATATCAAGCTCAACGAGCGTCAATATGAGGCACGGCATTTCAGGTTCGGCAGACCGGCTACATCGCTACTATCGCTCATGATTCGGCGGTAAAAACTGAGATAGCGCATCAGCTTGCCAGACGCCGATACAGTTCCCGATTCTTATCAAGAATCCGATCCACAAGCGCCCTCACCGTATCGTCCGCTCCCGCCAACATATCTTCCACACTTATTCGGGCAAGGATTTCTACCGGAACGCCAAGTCGTTCCGACAATTCCTGCAATTCCTTCAAACGCTCACCCAGAAGGGTGATTCTGATACTAGCCATAGTAAAAGCTCCAAATTTTTTCAGGTTCTTGTTTGGATTATATACCATCATAGGGGGATGCTCAATGATCAGCTGCAGTGCCTGTTTAGCCTGTTTTCAACAGGATTTTTCCCTCCTAGCCCCGGGATTCACCCCGGGGCGCTAGGCTTCCTCGCAAGTTGCCACCGGATCATTAACAGACTTTGCATGCGCCCACGTTATCCCAACCGTTGCCTGGGATTTGTAATACATACTGCTGTGAGGCACAGTGTCCGTCAGGAGCGTTGTTCCTTTCTATCTCGTTTCTTTCACGCACTTTGGCCCTGATTGCCTATCATAGTTTCGAAGCATCATCCCGTTGGCAGTCCGCATTCCGAACTGCGCATAGTAATTTTGGAGTTCAGAGTCGCAAAGGAGGTCCACCATGTACAAACCCTGTAGCTTCTCAAGCATACGCCGCATAAGCTCTTGCCCAACACCTTGATCCTGATAAGCTGGTAACACTTCCAAGAACGAAATGTAGGCACTCAGCACACCGTCGCTTATGGCTGCAACGAAACCCACTACCTGACCTGTCTGCTCATCCAGAGCCAAGACAATCTCATAGCTGTTCCGGAGTAGTTCCAAGTGTACGCTCGGGCTAGGAGGATTAGGCCAACCATCAAAGAAGCCATATAGCTCGCTCGCGGAAATGCTCTCCAAACTGTCAGTGTATGTGACCATTCACACTTCCTTGCTTAAACTCTATGCGCGTTTGATCTCCGATTCGTCGCGTCATATGGAAAGAGCTCATGCAATATCCCACGTGCAAGATTCTTCTGTCTCCTCTCTTTCCTCCTGCATAGTACACTACACAACGCCCTTCACGCACAGCACTCATCAGGGGCGTTGTGCTACGATGAGTTCACCCCACCACCTCAAACCCCGACTCGTCCACCTCCACGCCAAGGCCGGGCTTGTCGGGCAGGGGAACGCAGCCGTCCTCCTGCACCAACAACGGCTCCACGAACATGGGCTGGCTCGTCTCGGGGGTGAGGATGGGCGGATCGTAGCCGTACTCTACCAGGGGACAGTTCTCCACCGTGGCCATGGCCTGCAGGGTGGCGGCGATGCCAAAGGCAAAGTGGGCCCCGCTCATCACGTGTGGCACGATGAGGCGTCCCAGATAATCGGCGAATGTGGCCGCCCGGCGCACGCCGATGATGCCATAGTTACCTCCCAGGATCACGTCGGGCTGGACGATGTCATAGGCCCCGCGCAGGAGGTGCTCCCGGAAGCCGTACACCGTGGGCGTGTGCTCCCCACCGGCGATGAACATATCCACCACGGCGGCCATGTCGGCCAGACCCTCCACATCCTGCCGTGGCAGGGGCTCCTCCAGGTAGTAGACGTCCAGGGCGTCCAGGGCCTGGGCCACGGCCATGGCCGTGCGCCGCGACCAGAAGGCATAGCCCTCGGAGGCGTTGTTCTGGTTGGCATCCACGAGAATTTTCAGGTCGTCGCCCGCCGCCTCGCGCACGGCCTCCACGACGGCCACGTCGTCCCAGGGATCGGGCCGGTGCAGCCGCAGTTTCACCGCCTTGAAACCCTCCTCCATGATGGCCAACACGTGGGCGGCCATCTCCTCGGGCGCCATGAGGCGGCTCGTGGCGGCGTACACGGGCACGCGGTCCGTGGAGGCACCCAACAGTCTGTAGATGGGCTGCCCCGCCGCCTTGCCAACGATGTCCCACAGGGCGATCTCCAGCCCCGCGGCGCCGTGGCCGGCATTGCCGGCCCGCCGTCCGCTCATGTACTTTTCCCAAAAGGCCCGCACGTGAAAGGGGTCGACGCCCTCGAGCATGGCCGGATCGCGGGCTCCCGTATCGGGGCCGTAGCCCACGATGCCCTCGTCGGTGTACACCTTGTAGAAAGAGAAGGTGAAGGACGTGATGGGCGTGGCCTTGGGGCAACGCCAGGCCGCCTTCCAGGGCTCGGGGAGAGTAAGGGGTGCCTTGCTGCGCAAACGTTCTACCTTGGTCACTTTCATCTCGTTCACCTCGTTCATCTAGTCGCTGGTTGGAAATCTTTTAGAGAAGCTGCTGAAAAGATGTTGAATTCAGGTGACTGGCACTTGGTATGGAACGATGATGAAGCTCACGTCGGTTCCACTATCGGCTACGATCTGCATCATACACTCCTTCAGGGGGTGGGCACACACTCGGGATTCCGTAGTCTGCACTGATGATAGACTGCTCCTACTTGGTTGGTAAAACCATGACAGAGGACTTTCCAGAATCCGCCATACCGGGCTATGCGTCCGGCGGAAACAGAACCGCCGGTCCCTCCCAATGGAGACCCCGTCAGAATAAGCCGGAAGCGAGCAGGAAGACGGCGCCGCCGTGGGTAACGGTCGCGGGTCCAATCCCATACCGCGCCCCGACCAATCCGGCAATTGCCCCCTCCCACAGGGTGAAAAGCAGCAGCGGAGATCCCACATCGGTCACCGTCGTCGCGAGAAAGATGTGGCAAAAGGCAAAGACCACCCCCGAGAGCACCCCGGCGCGGATCGGCCGCATCTGTAGAGTGAGCTCGCCCAGGACATATCCACGGAAGAGCATTTCCTCCAGCAGATTGCCGAAGAGGGCAAAGATTAGGAGCGCAGGCAGAATCCCTGTCGGTACGGCACCGCCGCGCGCTGCCTGCGGCGTCGATCGGTAGATGAGCGCCAGAGGCAGCACCACGATCGCCGCTCCCAAACCGCCGACCCACCACCCCTCGATCGATCGCTCTCGTATCCATATGAGAGAGGGGCGATTCTCCCGGTCGAACCTCACCAAGACCAGGACGAGCCCGAGGCTGCCGAGGCCGAACGCGACAAGGAAGCCCGGATTCTCACTGAGCCTGATCCAGAAGAAGCCTTCCGTACCCAGCGACCAGAGCCCCAACGGGGTCATCGCATCGCGCAATAGCACGAAGAGCGCCACATAGACGGTGATTCTCAGTCGGTGCTCATTTCGAACGACGTAGAGCATTACCGCCCCCAGTACCAGACCGGGGGTCACGAGGGAGAGATATGGAATCAACGAATCGAGGACCCTCTGCATCATCATCACACCCCTAAGCGACAGAAAATCGGACAGTTCCATACTCTTACGGATCGGTACGTTACCACCCCCAATGTAGGCAGAAAGGCCCAGGACGCAAGCCCACGCCGCCGTCAACCTAAACCTCAGGAGGTCATCTCTCCTCCATCCAAAGCCAGTTCCGCGTCCTGGACGGTCAAACCCCGTTACCCACTCACTTGCGTCCATCCAGGATCGAATTACAGTCAAAGTGAGGGTCCGGATCATACCTCTCACGTGCACGGATTCTAGACGAAAGGAAAACAATCGATGGTCGAACGCCCTAATATCCTCTTCGTCACCAGTCACGATCTAGGCCAACACCTCAGCTGTTACCGACAACCTACCGTCGTCTCAGCTAATCTCGACCGGCTTGCGGCGGAGGGCGTCCGGTTCGCCAATCACTTCGGCACGGCGCCCCAGTGCAGCCCCAGCCGCTCTGGCTTGCACACGGGATGCTATCCCCACGCCAACGGCGTTACGGGGCTCACCCACGCCGACTTCGCCTGGCTGGTGGTATAGGCGTGGGCGGTGTCCAAAAAGGTGACGCCCAGGTCGAGGCAGTGCCGCACAACGCGCACGGCCTCCTCCTCGCTCAGACGCTGTATGGGGATGCCCCCAAAGCCCACGGCGGAGACCATCAGACCCGTCGTACCCGGTTCGATTGTTTCCATGCACACGCTCCTTTAGCTGTAGATATCGATTATACCGAGAGAACCTAAAGGTTTGCTAAGAGAAATGTCGGACTCTCTTTGTCCTGTCTTATATGCGTTTCAACAAAGGAAAAGTGTCTGCAAAAAACCTTTAGGGTCTTTCGTTTCTCTCTGAAAACAGATCCGCCAGCGGACACCCTAAAAGCCCTCCCAGGTGTAAAGGGGCTCCAGGTCGGCCAGGATCTCGTCCAGGGCGCGGTGATCGTGCTCGTCCATGACGCCGGGCGGGGCGTTGCGCCTGAAAGCGGACTTGATAACGCCGCGCCGGCGCAGCACCTCCTTGTAGATGGCACCCCGGCATTGGATCTCGATGGCATAGAGGGGAGCCAGCAGACCATAGACGCGCTTGGCCTCCTCCCGGTCTCCCTCCTCCAGGGCATTCCACAGGCGTACCACCACGTCGGTGACGTGGCAGCCGGGCATCTGTCCCGCCGAGCCACGGGGATGCTCCAGCAGCAGGTAGCGCCCGCCGGAGCCGCCAAAGACGCCCTTGAGTTTCGGTAGCTCCATCTCCATGAGGTGACTCAATTTGTGGGTGGCGGGCATGGTCTCTTCCTTGATATACTCCACATGCCCCACCTCGCGCACCAGGCGGGCGAGGGTGTCCACGGGGATGTCGGTGCCCACGGTGTGGTTCTGCACAAAGATGGGGATGTCGACGGCGTCCGAGATGGCCCGGTAGTAGGCGAGCAGCCCCTCGGCGTCGGTGACCTTGTTGATATAGGGGGCCATGGCGATGACGGCATCGGCCCCTATCTCCTCGGCGTGGCGGCTGAACATCACGGCATGGGACGTGCAGACGCCGGCCGTGCCCACCACCGCGGGCACGCGACCCGCCGTCTGCTCCACCACGATGCGGCTTCCCCGCAGGCGCTCCTCATCGGAGAGCTTGGTGAACTCGCTGGCGTTGACGGGATAGACGATGCCGTGGGCCCCACAGCCGACACAAAAGTCGACCACGCGGCGCAGCCCCTCCTCGTCCATCTGTCCCTCCTCGTCAAAGGGGGTGGAGGGGATGGTGAACACACCCCGATAGGGGGTGGAGTGACTCATTGCGTACCTCCTGTTATCATATGCGATATCTCTCCTTGGCCTCTTATGTGCGGCGATGATCCAGCACCTCGGGATTGGCCACATACTCGGGAATCTCGCCTCTGGCGAGGGCCACGGCGGCGACGCCCACGTCCCGGTCGCGCTGGGCATAGGTCTCGTCGGCAGACGAAGCTGTGTGGGGCGTGAGGACCACATTGTCCATCTCCAGGAAGGGGTGATCCAACCCGATAGGCTCCGATTCAAAGACGTCCAGGCCGGCGCCCGCGATGCGCCCCTCCTTCAGGGTCGCTATCAGATCGGCCTCCTTGACCACCCCGCCGCGACTGGTGTTGACAAAGTAGGCCGTAGGTTTCATCTGTGCAAAAAACGCGGCGTCGATCATATCCTCGGTGTTGGGATTGAGGGGGATGTGGCACGAGACATAGTCGGAGCGGGCGGCCAGTTCCTCCATGCTCACGGACTCGACATCGGCCGCCTCAAAGACGGCATCATCCACAAAGGGATCGTAGGCGATAACATTCATCTCCATAGCCTGGGCGCGCTCTGCCGTGGCCTGGGCGATGTTGCCAAAGGCCAGCAGCCCCAGGGTCTCGCCATGGATGGGGCCCATGGGCGAGCGAATGGCCCTCGCTGCCTCCCAGCCCTCGGTGCGCAGCAGGTGGTCCATTTGGCGCAGTTTCTTGGCACAGGCTAAAAGGTGCATGATGGCGTGGTTGGCCACCTCACGGGTGCAAAAGTTGGGAAAGTGGGCCACTACGACACCGTGCTCGGTGGCCGCCCCCAGGTCGATGGTATCCACGCCCACGCCATAACGCACCACGCCCTTGAGTTGGGGCGCATTGGCCAGGACCTCGCGGGTGTAGGGCTCGCTGTAGCAGAGTCCCACGTGGGCGTCCCGCACCGCCTCCAGCACCTCCTCGGGCGTGCGGCATCTGCCCCGCTTGATCAATTCTATGTCCGGCGCCTTGTCCAGGGCCTTGCGCTCCTCCGCGCACGAATCATCTGGCCCGGCTCCGGTGTGAACGACGATCTTTTTCTCCATTATTGTCTCCTCGTCTATGTGAGCGATGAACGAAAGCGAGTGGGGTATTATGGAGCCACATGCACGATCCGCCTACGTGGCGGCATCCTTCTCTATTATACGACACGCGGCCCGAGTATGCGAGATCTTGT
>JAWLEV010000150.1:0-3437 GCA_041685915.1 Anaerolineae bacterium
CGTTCTTCACAGCCGAGTCAAGTGACGTTGCGCCTGCCTCCCCTTCAAGGTGCCTTATGACGCACGACTGTCACGGCGCGCGTCGGCTCTCACAGGACCTCCTCCTTCAGTTCGGGCGAGAGTCCGAGGGCGGACAACTCCTGCCGGATGACTGCCCTGACGTACTCCTTGTGCGGGGCCGTCGTCATGATACAGTCGTGGATCGGCCATAAGGGCACATCTGGCTTTTCCTTCAGGATCCGCCCGCAGACGCGGTAGATCATGATCGTGCTTTCATACAGCTGCAGCAGGCAAGCCATGTAGCGGTATGGACGATTATCGCCATTGCAGGCGAGGACGTTGCGTGTCTTCATGGCCGTCACCACCTCCGCCACTTCAGGAAACTCCGTTATGATCTGACGTCCAACCTGGAACGATTCGAGGGGACGCTTGCCAAAGAGGACCAAGATGAACTCGTGTTTGATCTGTTCCCGGTCCTGGCCGAAATGCTCGTACAGCAAACCTCGCGAGGCCAGTTCCATCCAGCTACTGCATGAAGGCGGCAGAGGAGGGGTCGCGTCGGACAGAGGCGAGGGCTGGGCGTCGGCTGATGCGAGCTCGTCCCCATCGGAGGCGACGACAACACCATCACACTCCGTCGAAGAGGAGGAAGGGGCGGACGGGGACGCGGCGGCGGCGGCGGCAGAAGAAGAGGAGGAATCGGAACAGGAAGGCGCTGCGGCACCAGAACCAAGCGGGAACCCAGAGCCCACCCCAAGCACACAGCCAACACAGGATACACAAACAGAACACAGGCCAACAGGCCCCTTTCTCTCTATATGATGCACGGTGTGCACTAAGTCGCTTGTATGACAGGGTTTGGGTATTGTGCCGTGTGGAACGCTGGAGGCTCTCAGCGGTTCCGCGCGGGTTTGCGGGTAGCGCCAGAGATACGGGAGATCCAAGGGCTTGAGTTCCCGCTTAAGCAGTCGATGGCGCCGTTTTCTGTCTGGATGAAAATACTGTGAGAAAGCCAGGGCGAGGAGGAGTGGCTGGCAGTTTCGGATATCGAGGCTGACGATCGGCTGCTCGTCCGGGGCTTTCAGGTACTGGCGGAGCTGACTATTGAGCGTCACGTGGGGTGCGAAGACCCGGCCATGTGTTTTATCCATGATGACCTGGGCAGCACCGTCCGCGATGATTGTTACAGATGTGGTGGCGCTCGCGTGGACGTCCTCGATGCTCCCCTGATCTCTTTTGGGGGTCAGCGTACGGATTGCAGCCATGGCGGCGGTCTTGTCTACGGAAAGCAGCCGGGCATGCCGTTCAAGCTCCTGGACCATCGCCGGGCGTTTTCGCGACTGGCCGACGATCTTGCTCATGAGTTGGCGGTGCGAGCATTCGAGCCGTTGGCACTGGTCATAAGGCGGAAGCAGCGCATATTTGTACGACGATTCGCCAACCGCGTACCCATTGGTTCGTTTGATGACGCCCCGGTCGAGCATCTCCCTGACGGTAGGCTGTGCCTTCTGCCCCAAGACGTTCTTGAGGTAGGCCATACTCAAGGGCACGCCGTTGCAGTACTCGAGCCGCATCGCCATGTGGCGATAAATCAAGTTGCTGATGTACGCGCCCGCCCACCAATCTGTATCCAACAGCGGCAGGTCGGGCGAGGCGTAGAAATAGAACCGAGTGTCGTCTTTCCTTCTGGAGTCAGACTGGGTGTTTTGTATCACGATCTGCATCCTTTCTGAATCCCCTTGCGGGGTTATACGTGATGACGTGTACTGGGCAGCCTGCCACGAACCGGATGCGTGGCGTTAGACGCCTGCATGACGTCGCATGCGTCAAAGCGGTTATAGCTCTAGAGGCAGCCCTTCCAAGATCCACGCCTCTTTTAATGTGATAGGCTGCCCTGGAGGGGTCTTTCCCACAAAAACGTCACTCCGGCGACATACACCTCTGACCTCCAAATTACTGCCACGCCTCCCTGTCATTCAGCTGCCCATTGTCTCCAGCCTCCCAAGAGTCATCACAGCCGGCGTTTGAGGATAGAACGGCAGCTAGCTGGTTGTCTGCGCGATCAGCGGCCATTTCCTCAGGTCGAACGCCGAAGACGGGGCGTTTTCCCATTCGGTATGGATACAATGGACAGTCAATCACATGGCAGTATTTGACGTCGGACCAACCTCCACCGACGCAGTCGAGACACTTGGCCCGGATGGCCTTGATCGGGGTGAGGTCGATTGCGGGGCACTCGCTGTCTTTCATGCCCTTGGCATATCGCACAATGTGGTTGCGCGGCAACACACCGTTGTCTGCGAACTCGTCCAGGCAGTCGTAGCACATGGTGTCGTCCAGCACGTTATAACCACCACACCGTGGACACTGTCGAGACTCGCGGTCATTCGGGCCATTTCCGGATCTCGGGAACCACCGGGGAATGGTCATGGCGTCTGCGGGGCCCTCCATGCGTTGGCACGTCTCGGCACTGATGATGGTTCGTTCTTGGGTATCAGCCGTCATGTGTGACTCCTTTCTGTAATCGCGTGTGGACAGGGTACAAGTGGTTCTCGTGTTGACCAATCGCCGAGCACGCGGCGAAACCCGGTGGTTAGGCATGGCCCACGAAGATGGTCTGTGGGCTGCGAACGTGCTGACGCTACAGGACTATACCCCGCTGCCGTCTGTCGTCGCAGTCGTGCTTGCGACCAAATGGCAACGCAGGCAAAGGCTGGTGGCCGATGGCTTCCGTTACATCCCGGCCGCTGAGATAACCGTTCGGCTATCAATCCATTCTTGCAAGTCAGACGGGCGGTACCGGATATGCTTTCCCACCTTCACGTAAGAGAGGCCGTATCGCTTGGACGATCGCCAGGTATCCAGCGTCCCGGGTTTAACTCCGAGAAAATCCGCAGCCTCGCGAGTCGTGAGGAGTCGGTCAGGCAATGATTGGCTAGTCACCTTCTGGTATTCCTTTATGTACGTGTGACCTGTCAGCAGCAAGATCCTTTGATTGACATGAGCGAATGCCCCGGCAGGCTCATCCTTGCGAAGCTGCCCCCTTATCCACGGTTAGCAGGGCGCAGCGTTAGGGATGTTTGCAGCCTCGGAGACTCTTTCTCAATGGTGGGGAAGCGGCCTCATGCGTTCCGCACGGCAGTTATTAGAGGGACGGAACGAGTGGGGATCGCCGCGTATAGGACACTGCGTCGAGGACCTCGAAAAGTCGATTGCTGCGTTCCGACACCGTCTTGCGCAATCGGGCCTGCAGAGGTTATACCTCCGAGTCCCGCGATGCATGGAATACGCGGTACTTGATGCGCAATAGCTCTCCGGCCTCCTTGTCTTTCGCGGCGGCCTATCAGGCCTTGAGCACAATGATTCCTGCCTCGATGTGTCTCTTTGCATTAGCACCTCACCTGGAACTACAGGATAAACGTGAATTCAGCTTGGGG
>JAWLEV010000151.1:0-3424 GCA_041685915.1 Anaerolineae bacterium
CGTGCTGAACGATGTCTTTGGCGTTCAGGAGTGCCTGATAAAGGCCCCGGGCTATGTGAGGACGTCGGTGCAGATAACGCAGACGGGACATATATCCATTCCCCTTGAGCAACATGAGGTGCATGGGTTGTATATTCCCTTTGGACTCCTTACGCTGCCCGAGCGCCTTTCTGAGATTCTGGATCTGGTGGAGACGTCCGATAAACTCAACGGCATCGTGGTTGACGTAAAAAGCGACAGGGCGCGGATCGCTTGGCCCAGCGAACTGCCCGTAGCCCAGGAGGTGGGGGCTTATCAGAGGGGGGTGGTGGATCTGCAGGCCTTTGTACAAGAGTGTAAGGAGCGGGATATCTATACCATCGCGCGCATGGTGATATTCAAGGATGATCTCCTGGCTCAGGAGCGACCCGAGTGGGCCGTGAAGCGGGAGAGCGGTGAGTTCTATCTGGATTGGGAGGATCTACGCTGGACCGATCCCTTCCGTCAGGAGGTGCGCGATTACAATATCGCCCTGGCCCTTGAGGTGGTCGAGATGGGCTTCGATGAGGTTCAGTTCGACTATCTTCGCTTCCCCTCCGATGGAAAAGTGAGTGACCTGGTCTACGAGCAGGAGAGTACTTTTGAGACCCGCACGGCGGCCATGGAGGCATTCTGCGCCGAGGCGTACGAGGCGCTGTCCAAGACGCCCGCCTTTTTCTCTGCCGATGTGTTCGGGCTGACCGTTTGGGTGGATCCGACCCGCGATCTGGGAATCGGTCAGCGCATCGATGACATCGCTCCCCATGTGGATTATATCTCGCCCATGCTCTATCCCACTACCTTTATCCCGGGCAATCTCGGTTACGACGAGCCCGCCCGCTATCCCTATGAGGTGATGTATCACAGCATCGTCAAACTTCAGGAGCGGGTCACGGTACCGGTGCGTCCCTGGCTGCAGCACTATTCCTTGGGCAGGGTTCCCTATGGGATATCCCATTATCTCTTGCAAAGAAAAGCAGCCGAGGATGCCGAGAGTGTGGGATGGCTCTTCTGGAACTCGAGGGGTAGATATGAGGAGGCTGTGCTTGAGGGGGATCCTTATTATCGGTTAGAAAGAATTCCTTCCCCGCCAAAAAAGGAAACAGAAGAGGCCCTGTACTGATTCCCTTGTGTCAGCATAGGGCCTGCTGGCCTCGTCTAAGCGTGGGGCGGATTGCCAATCCGCCCCACGCTTTTCTTATTCCCTGGTGGGCAAAAGGTCCTTGGCGACCTTGCAGACCATGGTGTATGCCGGATCGTAGACGTTGCCCACGTCGTACGCGACGCATTGGCCCAACAGAGTGCTAGCTGACCGGTGATCCAGGCCGTAATCGCTTTCCAGCCAGCGCAGCATCTCGGTGGTGGCATGCTGCAGGGCCTGATCCAGGGGACGTGCGTTTCCTGCTGTAAAGATATAGTCCTCATTCTCCCCGCGGGGCCAGTGGGCTCCCATCTCTTTAAGAACATGCACGGTGAGTTGGACGTCCATGGATATCTCGATGCCCGTGCCCACGATCTCCCCGTCACCCTGTACGGCGTGCCCGTCACCGGTAAAGAGAAGGGCGCCCTCCTCAAAGACCGGGAAATAGACGGTGGTGCCCTCTACAAGGGCGCGATAGTCCATGTTGCCACCGTGTTCGGCAGAGGTGGCCGAGGAGATGGCCTGATGTCTCTTGGGGGCTACGCCGAGGCATCCCAACAGGGGCGCCAGAGGCAGCGTGAGGCGACCCAGTTCCATCTCGGGCTCCACGAGGGTGGCGATGCCCTTTTCGGTATCCATCTCCCAGTAGGCCAGTACGTCTTCGGGCATCTCACGAACAAAGGACGCGTCGACGATGTGGTCGGCGATCACCGTGCGACTCCATCCCCGAGCCCGGTTGGGTACCACCTTGTCGATGTGCACACATAGCGTATCCCCCGGTTCCGCCCCCCTGATATAAAAGGGGCCGGTGAGAGGATTCCCCCGCTCTGCCACCTTTTGCTCCTCTTTGTCTTTGCCCCGCGCGTCGAGGGTGGTGGTGATGATGGTGTCGCCATCGTCCACCTCCAAAACTGGCTCATAGGGACCAAAGGTGTTGTAAAAGTGGTCTGGCGCGAATTGATGTTCCATGATCTGCCTCCCGTAGGAAAATAGTGTACTCTATCATTTCGTGGGATCACGTGTATCGGAACATAGTATATCGCGTCTCGTCGCGAATGCAACGCCGATTGAATGCGGGCGAGGTCGGATAAAGTAGGAGGCGCCCCGTTCCTGGCGCTTTTGGTTATGAGTTGCTGGAGAAGGGGGCTGCGTGGTAAGATAGGATGTAGGAGTGATTCGATCGCATTGGTGTCCGAGGGTTTGTCTTGCCAGAAAAGGGGGAAACTGATGATCATACAGCGTTTAGAAACCTATACAAAGGATCCACTGAGCTTTGTGCGCGTGATCACCGACGACGGCGCCGAGGGAATGGGGCAGATGTCTACCTATAATGCCGACATCTCGGCCCAGGTGTTTCATCGTCAGGTGGCGCCCGTGGCCCTGGGAGCCGATGCCGGGGATATCGATGCTCTGGTGGACCGCGTCATCGAGGGGACGTACAAGTTCCCTGGTTCTTATGTTTGCCGCGCCCTCACCGGTCTCGATACCGCCCTCTGGGACCTAAAGGGCAAGGTGGAGGGGAAGAGCGTCTGTGAATTGTTGGGAGGGAAGTCGCGCCCCCTGATGCCCTATGGCTCCTCTATGCGCCGGGATATCACCCCCAAGGCCGAGGCCGAACGTCTCCTGCGCCTGCGAGACGAATACGGTTATCGGTCTTTCAAGATCCGCGTGGGGAAGGTGACGGGACACGATGAGGATCAGTGGCCGGGACGGACGGAGGCGCTGGTACCCACCGTACGCGAGGCCCTTGGGGATGACGTGGATCTGAAGGTGGATGGGAACAGCTGCTACACGCCGGACAAGGCCATCGAGGTGGCAAAGCTGTTGGAGGAAAACGACGTCTCCCATTTTGAGGAGCCCTGTCCTTATTGGGAACTGTACTGGACGGCCCGCGTGACCCGCTTCCAAGATGTTCCTGTGGCTGGCGGCGAACAGGACTATGATCTGAAGCAGTGGGAACGCATCACCTGGATGCATGCTGTGGATATCGCCCAACCCGACATCTGTTACATCGGTGGGATGAGCCGGGCTCTTCGGGCAGCCGATATGGCCGCAGAGGCGGGGATGGCCTGTGTACCTCATTCGGCTAACCGCTCTTTGGTGACCGTCTTTACCCTGCATCTGATGGGGGCCATCCCCAACGCCGGACCCCATTTCGAATTCTCCATCGAGGAGACACCCTGGACCGAGGATCTTTTCACGCCCGCGCTGAAAGTGAAGGAGGGCTATGTGGATATTCCGGCAGGCCCCGGCTGGGGGGTGGAG
>JAWLEV010000152.1:0-3403 GCA_041685915.1 Anaerolineae bacterium
ACGCCTATCCCTACCTGGAGCCCGCGGATGTTCAGGCGGCGTTGAAGTATGCGGCCTGGCTGGCGGTCCGCTAGCGCATCGCCTTTCTCAGCCCGATTTCCCTCGAAAGTGGCCCTTCGGACTTTTTGTGGGGTTGACGGGGCAAAAAGAAGCCAATATACTGTGCATATAGTTAGTTAATTTATTATCCAATAATCCCGCGTAGAGGGAGGAGAAAAGGATGCCCAGAATCGTCTCCGCCACCGAGATGAAGAACCGCTTTGGCTCCCTGGCCGATTGGGCTGTCGAATCCCAGGACGACGTCATCGTCGAGAGCCGGGGAAAGCCCAAGGTGGCCGTCATACCCATCGAGGAGTATGAGAGGCTGCGCCGCTGGCGCGAGGAGGCACGCCGACGGGAACTCCTGGACCGTTTCAGGGCCCTCAGGGAAGAGATAGGGGAGCGGAACCGGGACCTGACCAAAGAGGAGGCCGACCGCCTGGCCGAGCGCCTCGGCCGGGAGATGGTCGAGGAGATGATCGAGGAAGGCAAAATGAGCTACGAGGGGCGCTAGGAGATGCGCGTCCTTCTTGACACCAACGTGCTCATCAGTCACCTCCTGAGCCCTCAACGAGAGAGCCCTGTTAACCACATCCTCGAAGCCGCCTTCCTGGGAAAGATCGACCTCCTCTTCCCCGAGGAGATTTTCGCCGAACTACGGCAAAAGATGCCCCAGAAGCCCTATCTGGCGGAGAGGATCTCCCCGCAACAAGTGGAGGACCTGATCGCCATCCTGGCCGAGATATCGGAGGGCATCCCCACCATAACCATAGAGATCCCCGCCGTGACCCGCGATCCCAAGGACGATTACCTCATCGCCTATGCCCTGGTCGGCCGCGCCGACTACCTGGTCACGGGAGACGCGGACCTCCTCATACTGGAAAAAGTGGAAGATGTGGAAATCGTCACCCCTCGCGAACTCTGGCAATGCATAGCCTCCGGAGAAATATCGTCAAGACCCTAAATGTCTGGGCGGGGTCTTAAGATTACGTCGTTCAAATGCGTATTGGGCAGATGTGATAGACCTTCTGTTCTGCCAGACCTTTAGGGTCTCTCATATTGGCACCCATCCTCCGCTTGATTCAGAATCCAAAATCTTGCCAAGTCTCGAATAATCGTCAAAAAGTACTTGACATTTGCCAAAATTTTTGCTATAATATCAAAAAGCAAAGAGGGAGGTGGATGTTATGTACAAACTTTTGGATCGCTGTCCAACATGCGGCGGGGAACTGGAGATCCGCGAGTTGCACTGTACCAACTGCGACACCGTCATTCGGGGGCATTACACCCCCTGCGGTTTCTGCCAGCTCTCGGAAAGGACGCGCACCTTTATCCGCGATTTCGTGCGCAATCGCGGCAACCTGAAAGAGATGGAGCGCGCGTCGGGCGAGTCGTACTGGACGCTGCGGGCGCGACTCAACGACGTCATCGAGGAACTGGGCTTCCCGGTGCCGACGCAGGAGGATGAGGAGGTCGCCGAACGGCGGCGAAGCATACTGGAACAGGTGCAGATGGGTGATCTGGACGTCAAGGAGGCGGTACGCTCCCTGACGACGCTAAAGGGAGGGAGAGAGTCATGACGAATGCGAACAGTGATCGGACGTACGAGGATCAACGGCAGATTCTGGAACTGGTGCGTGAGGGCAAGCTCTCGGTGGAGGAAGCCGACCGCCTCCTGGCGGCATTGGAGGCGGAGGGAGGCGAGGACGAGCAACGCGAGACCGATGAGGAGGCGGCCGAGGAATCGGCCGAAGAGCCCCTTGGTCTACACGATGAGGAGCACGGAGAAGGCAAACACTTTGAGGGCAGCGAGTGGGCGGAGCGCATCCAGCGTTCCGTCGAGCGGGCCACCCGGGGCATCGGCGAGCGCGTGGCGCGGGCCACGGCCGGCCTCGGTGCCGACGTGGGACAGGCCATGTCCGACGTGGACGAGCAGGTGGAGGAGGTCGTCTCCCGCGTGACCCGCGACCTGCCGCGCGGGGCCCTTCTCGGCGCCAACGTCCAGGATGCAAAACTGGAGGACGCCAACCTGGACGGTGCCAGTTTGCAGGGAGCCAACCTACAGGGGGCCGATCTGCGCGAAGCCAATCTGGAGGGCGCCAAATTGCAGGGTGCGAACCTGAAAGGCACCAACCTGCGGGGCGCCGATCTCTCGGGCTGTAACCTGCGGGGGGCCAACCTGGAGGACGTGGACCTCAGCGGGAAGACCCTCGCCGATGGCAACCTGATGGGTGTCAATCTGAGGGGCCTGCAGGTCGAGAACGTGTCGGTGGAAAAGGCCAATCTACAGGGCTGCAATCTGGAGGACGCGCGCCTCAAGGACGTGTCCCTGGAAAAGGCCCACGTGCAGGGCACCAATCTCAAAGAGGCCTCGCTGACCACGGTGTCCCTGGAAAAGGCCGACCTGCGGGGCTGCAATCTGCATCGCGCCGCCCTCAGCAAGAGCAATCTGGAAAAGGCCAATCTGGCTGGGGCCAACCTCGAGGCCAGCACGCTGACGGAGGTGAACGCCGGCAAGGTCAGCCTGCAGGGCTGCGATCTGGGCGACGCGCGCCTGCAGCGCACCAATCTGGAAAAGGCCGACCTCCGCCGGGCCAATCTGCACGGGGTCGACTTTGAAGGGGTGGATCTGTCCAAAGCCAACCTGTATGGCGCCGACCTGCACGGCCTGACCCTGCGCGATCGAGACCTGTCGGGACGCGACCTCAGCGGCGCCACCGCCGAGGATCTCGAGGAACTAGACTGATCGCAGACAACGACGCGTCCAAAGAGCCCATCGCCCTGGGAGGCAATGGGCTCTTTTTTCATGGCTGGCCTGGCGCCCGCTGGCGGCGACCAGTATAATTATGTAGCGACCCTTGCATTCGCCCACCTACCACGAGGAGGGAACCCATGCTATCCAGGAACGTGCTCTACCACGGCAAGGAAGAGCCCCCGACGAGACGCCAGCGCCTGCGCGCCGGACCCCTCACCCTCCTCTTTGAGGAGGACGCCACCATGGGGGGCGCCCTGCGCTACGTGAAACTGGGCGACCGCGAGATCCTGCGGCGCGTCTATGTGGCGGTACGGGATCGGCACTGGGGCACCGTGCCCTCCACCCTCTCCGACGTGGAGATGAACGTGAAAGAGGACACCTTCCATATCACCTTTCGGGTGGAGAACGTGGAGGGGAAGATCGACTTTTACTGGCGGGGCACCATCACGGGGGATGAACGGGGCACCATCACCTTTTCCATGGAGGGCAGGGCGGGCACCACGTTCCTGCGCAACCGCATCGGCCTCTGTGTGCTGCACCCCATGGACCTGGCGGGGCAGCCCTGCGTCGTGGAGCACACCGACGGCCGCGAGGAGGAGGGCGAATTCC
>JAWLEV010000153.1:0-3384 GCA_041685915.1 Anaerolineae bacterium
TTGGCGTGCAAATTATTGGCACTGTGGCCATCGCTGCCTTTGTCGCCGTGACGGGCTATATCCTGTTCTGGGCGTTGGACAAGTTTGATATGCTGCGCGTGACACGAGATGCCGAGCTCTTTGGCATTGACATCGCCAACCACAAGACGCTGGCCTACCCGGAGGACATGGAGGACGAGATGTTTCGATAGGACGTGGTCTGTCACAATTGAGGCGCGATGCGCTCTCGCCCGAGGTGTTTGACGCCCCGGGCGAGTTTGCTTGTATCTGGACCTAGGGTACAATTCCATCCTCTGTACTCCTCCGCTTTTCTTCAATGCCACTCTTCGCTTCGGTGAATGGCCTCTACGCCGTCTTTTCCGCGTATCCTCGAATTCATTATACTATCTTGAGAGGATGATGTGGAGCAGCCTTGTAGAATGGGAGAGTTGCAGCACAGTGACCGGAAAATTAGAAGCCCAAGTGACGGTGCGTGAGGTGTGGGAATTGGCCCTGCCACGAGATACCGCTCTGCTGGGGGGTGCCAGGGGACTGGACCGCCCGGTGGCCTGGTGTGCCGCCATTCGGGCCAGTTTTCCCATGTTCGGCGACCTGAAGGAGGACTATGTGGCGGTGGCCAGCCTGGACCTGGCACGGCGGCTCGATCCCCGTCTCACGCCGCGCTACATGCTGGGAGAGTTGCATGGCCTTGGTGCCTCGGCTTTCATAATTGACGAGGCGCTGGAGTCTGATGATGCGCGGTTGGCCGACGAGTTGGCTCTGCCCGTCCTGCAGCTGCCCCCGGATTCCAACCTGCACGACGTGGAGCGCGACATCCTGCGCACGCTGGTGGACCGTGAGGGACAATTGGCACGGAGGGAGAAGGAGATACGGCAGCGGGTGCAGCACGCCTTTGCCCGTGGGGGGATGGAGGCCGTGGTGGACGACCTGGCCCGTTTCTCCTCCGCCCGCGTGATCGTGGAGCAGGAGAAAGGCGTGTGTCTGGTGCAGAGTGAGGGTGATTCGCGGAACGAGGGCACGTCGCAGGCTGACTTTCCCATCGAGATTGGGGGACGCTTGCTGGGGAGGCTGCTCCTGCGTGCGGAATCCGTCGGCTCCCTGGACCGGATCTATGCGCGGGAGGCGGCCGAGATGTGCGGCGTGGAGATGCTGCGCCGCCTGTCGCGCCGCGAGACGGAGCAGCGCCTGGGGGTGACCCTGGTGGATCGCCTGTTGGATGGGGAACTGGGTAAGGAAGAACTTGTCTCGCGCTTTTGGCATCTGGGCTACGATCCGTCCTCGGACAGGTGTCACGTGGTGATGGCTGTGGGTGGGGCTCCGTCTGCGGAGGTGCTGGAACGGGGGCTGCGGCGTGCGGGCCGGACGCGAGAAGTGACTATCCTTTCTCTGTCCTATCGTGAGAATCATCTGATATTCTGTGACCTTGGCGCGTCCGTAAGCGAGAACCAGGCGCGCCGCTGGATTCGTGGGGCGCTCGCGAATGCCCAACTGGGTCAGGCGTTCGGCGTGAGCCGCATCGTGCGGGGATTGGAGGGTTTGCGGGAGGGGGTGCGTCAGGCCCTGGGCGCCCGGGAGCTGGGCCAGCGGATCGCGGGACGGCAGGGCGGCTGGTATTACGAGGAGTTGGGACTCTATCGGCTCCTGGCCGACCTAAGAGATCAAAACAGCCTGGACCGCTTCTGTGAGGATGTGTTGGGGGCTCTCCTGCGCTACGATGCGGCCAACGAGACGGAGCTTGTGCATACGCTGGAGGTCTTTTTTCGGCAGAACAACAACGTCAGTCAGGCGGCGCAGGCGCTCTACGTGCACCGTAACACCCTCAACTACCGCCTGGGCCGTATCGCCGAGATCACGGGCGTCGATCTGAACGACGCGGACGCGCGCCTGTGTCTACAGCTGGCCCTCAAGATCCATGCCCTGGCTCGATGAGGTTTCTCCTCGTCGAGGTTTGGGGAGCAGGCGCTGGTGGTTCATAGTTTATGGGTAGGGATTATCTTTGATGGTCAGCCGTGCGATACAAAGGATGATCCTGTGAGCGAGCGCGTTTCTTTTTTCCCCCTCGCGAGACGAGGTGGCCCCTGGTGCTCCTATTCCTAGTTCTGGTGACGATTCCGCTCCTTCTGCGGGTGACCGGGCTGGGCGTCGTTATCACCATCGACGAGGCCACCTGGGCCACGCGGAGCCAGGCATTCTGCGACGCGTTGGCCGGGGAAGATCTCTTTGGTACCTATCAGTCCGAGCGTTCGGGCGTAGTCACCATGTGGATTGGCACCCTGGCCATTCGCGTCTCGCGGGCTGCAGAGGGCTTCACTCCCCGGCTCCGGGTACTACGTATGCTGTGGAACACCGTCTCCGCAAGGAGCGATGGCGTTTCCGCCGTCACCTTTTGGGCGCGGTGGGGCGTGGCCCTCGTCACATGGGCGGGCATCCTGGCGCTGTATTATCCTCTGCGGCGTCTCTTTGGCAGGGCAGTCGCGCTGTTGGGCGTCCTATTGGTGGGTCTCAACCCCTTTTATCTGGCACATTCTCGTCTTCATCATCTGGATGCGTTGTTAACGACCTTTGTCATGCTTTCGGTCACGAGCCTGTTGGCCTCTCGAGGGAGAGATGGATACAAACGGCGCTATCTGGTCTTTTCGGGAATCTGTGGAGGGCTCGCCATGGCCAACAAGTCGCCCGGCGGGTTACTGGTTCCCTGGACGAGCCTCGTTCTGCTCGCGGACGCCTGGCCCAGAGGGAGGGGCGATGGCAATGTCTGGGGAAGGGGCGACGCGAGAGAGTGAGATCACTGTGGGCGAGGTGCGGGCTATCTGTTACAGGATGCACGATGCAGATCAGTTTTTCTCTATATCGCCTTCTGTAGAGTGCACCTTTCACTTTGAATATGGCATTCGTCTTCGTGGGTATGATCTTTCGGAAACGAGGCTGGCTCCAGGGGAAACCGTCTTCGTGCGCCTCTATTGGCAGAGCGAGGGACCCACGGACAAGGACTATAACATTTTCGTGCACGTGTTGGGACCCGATGGACGGGTATATGGACAGGATGACACGATGCCTCAGGGAGGCGCCATGCCCAGCACGCGCTGGCGGTCCGGAGAGACAATCGTGGATGACGATCACGTCACCGTAGCGGGAGACGCTCCCCCCGGGAATACACCATCACTCTGGGGATGTATGATCTGGAAACGATGCAAAGACTGGCCGTCTCTGATGAGACGGGAAAGGCCTTGGCCGATAATCGCGTCCTGATCGAGGGGTGCGTATGATCTCGGGTAACTGAGAGCTGCATCCACCCGTCAGGCGCTTCTAGTCCTCGCCACTGCGCCACTTTTCGATCTGGGACTTGGGGGTGATGGAAGCCCGCCGTTCCGCCTCTCTCTTCTC
>JAWLEV010000154.1:0-3362 GCA_041685915.1 Anaerolineae bacterium
CCTCGATATGTACATAGTTGCGCCGGTCCGCCGCCACCCCCACGGCATCGATGCCCAGGTTACGGGCTATGAACAGGGCGCGGTCCAGATGGTACGATTGAGTGACCAAGATGGCCTCGGTCACGTCGAAAATGTGCCGGGCGCGGTAGCAGCTGTCATAGGTACGGCGCCCCGCATAGTCCAGCACGATATCCTCCAGGGGCACCCCCAGGGATAGGGCATAGTCGCGCATGTGGGCGGGCTCGTTATAGTCGGCGCGCTGGTTATCCCCCGTCATCAGCAGTTTTTGTACCTTGTCCGCCGCGTACAGGTCCACCGCCGTCTGCACGCGGTCGGCCAGCACGGGGCTCAGGGTGCCGTCGGGCCACACCCCGGCCCCAAAGACGATGGCCACGTCCCGGGCGGGGACGTCCTCCACCGTATAGACATGGTCCCTGTAGTGGTGATCCGTCCACCATCGCAAAAAGATGGACACGGCGGCGAGAAAGGCGCACGTTGCCGCCGTATAGCACAGCAAGCGCCACAGGGCCCGGGCACGCTCTCTCATCCTTTTCGTTTCCCCTGACAGAAAAAAGCTCTTTCCATTATAATGCCCTATCGCCGCAGGAAAAAACGGCTGCCTCGCACCCTCTGATATTCCGTCGTGTTTTGGTACAATGAGGTAGAGGCAAACTATTGAGAAAGGGTCATGCACATCATGGCAACCAACGGTCTGTATTTCAGCGAGTTCAGCGTGGGGCAGGAGATCGAAACCCCCGCACGCACCATGACGGAAAGCGACATCGTCCAGTTCGCCGGCCTCTCCGGCGACTATAACCCCCTGCACACCGACGCCGAGTTCGCCAAAGAGACGCCCTATGGCGAGCGAATCGCCCACGGCCTCCTGGGCCTATCCATGGCCTCGGGTCTGGCAGCCCGGGCCGGATTCATCGAGGGCACAGCCCAGGCCTTTATCGGCATGGACTGGAAATTCAAGGCTCCCATCCATATCGGCGACACCATCCGCCTGCACGTGACGGTAAAGCGCACGCGCGCCGTGCCCAGCATGGGCGGGGGCATGGTGGTCTTTGCCCTGGAGGTGCTGAATCAGGAGGACGAGACCGTGCAGGAGGGGGAATGGACACTGCTGATTAAGGAGAAGGAGGGATAACCACGCACCCCAGGATGAATCCTGGGGCTACGAGGAACAAGCCTGTTGGAAACAGGCTGGCTATCTTGTCGACACCCGCCATAATCATATCGTGCAGAATCGCCTGGCGATTCTGCGAGGCCACCGAAGGTGGCCCCGCCCCTTTGAGCCTCGCACAGGATTATCGTATAATTGAGCCACGGACCCTGTGAGAAGGAGCAACCCGATGCCCACCACACCCATCCACGTCGACGCCAGTCGCTGCCGCGAATGCCAGGCCTGCACGTTGGCCTGTTCCCTCTATCATGAGGGGGCCTGCGGCCCCGCCGTGGCACGCCTGCGGGTCAGCAAGGAGATGGGACCCTACACCTTTGACATCCACATCTGCCGCCATTGCGACGATCCTCCCTGCCTGGCGGTCTGCCCCACCGATGCCATGTCCTTGGACGCGCGGGGCGTGGTGCTGATCGAGGAGGAGGCATGCACCGCCTGTGGCGCCTGCGCCCGAGCCTGCCCCTACGGGGCCATCTTTCAGGCTCCGGGGGATCGCTACCTCAAATGCGACCTCTGCGCGGGCCGCGAGGAGGGGCCACTATGCGCCGAGATATGCCCCGTGGGCGCCCTGACATTCGTCCCCGTGGAAGAGGAGGTATAAGATGGCCGGCGGCTGGATGGGCACGATACTGGATGTGGATCTGCGCAGCGGGCGCATAGCGCGGCGCGACACCATGCCCTACGCCCGCCATTATCTCGGCGGGCGGGGCATGGCCGCGCGCATGGCCTGGGAAGAGATCCCGCCGGGCATAGACGCCCACGACGCGGAGAACCGCATCATGGTGGCCACAGGGCCCCTGACGGGCACCCTGGCGCCCACATCGGGGCGCACGGTGATGACGGCCATCTCCCCTCGCACCTATCCCCGCCCCTGGTACACCCACTCCACCCTGGGGGGCTGGTTCGGCGCTGAACTAAAGTACGCGGGCTACGACGCCCTGGTCGTGCACGGCGCGTCGGACAGGCCCGTCTATCTGGAGATAGAAGACAGCAGCGCCCGCCTGGTGGAGGCCGACGATCTGTGGGGTCGGGACGCCCGGGAGACCCAACTCGAACTGCGGGAACACCTGGGCGATCAGACCCAGGTGCTGGCCATTGGACCGGCGGGGGAGAACGGCGTGCGCCTGGCCACCGTGCAGCACGCCGAGGAGAACGCGGCGGGAAGCAGCGGCTTTGGCGCCGTGTGGGGCAGCAAGCGCCTTAAAGCCATCGCCGTACGGGGGACGGGCGCCGTGCCCGTGGCCCGGCCCGATGCGCTGTTGAAAGAAGTGCTGGACGCGGGCGCCTTTCATCTGGCACCCAGCCCCGCCGCCCTGCGGGAGGAGGACGAGGGGGACACGTCTGGGCTCAGGCCCATCTGTAGCCAGGCCTGCACCTTTGACTGCCGCGTGGTCACCCACTATGGCCGCGGTCCCCACGGGCGGCGCATGCCCGGGTTCTGCGTCGGGGGCCTCTATCTGAGCGGGGGCTGGCGGCTGGGCGACTATGAGGATGCCGATGTACATCTGCCGCCGGGAACGCCCTTTGGCAGGGAACAGGAGCACCGCTTCCACGACATCTGCAACCGCCTGGGGCTCGACTTTTGCTTCCGTCTGGTGACGCAGAACTGGCTCATCCGCTGCCGGCAGTTGGGCCTGGAGGAGATCCATGGATACCCCATCGCCCCCGAGGACGGAGAGTGGTTCTGCAACTTTACCCGGGAGATGGCCCATCGCCAGGGACTGGGCGCCCTCTTTGCCGACGGCCTGCAGCGGGCCATGGACGTCCTGGCGGACGAACTGCCCGGGGAGTTGATCGACCTGGGGCGGGAGTTGACCTTCGATTTTGGTTTCATCGCCCACCGCGAGGGGCGCTTCAGGGATCGGGAGCCCCTGCCCTTTTGGGTAATCTCGGCCATGATGCACGCCAGCGAGAGCCGCGATCCCACCATCGGCACCCACCAGAGTGTACTGATCCAGGCCAATTTCCTCTGCGACGACCGGGAGGTGGCCCGCCGACAGTTCCGCAAGGTATCCAGGGAGGTATGGGGATACGAGGACGCCCTGGAGCCCACCTTTGACAACAAGGCCCCCGTGGCCCTGTGGAGCCAGAATCAGCACATGCTCATCGATTCCCTGCCCCTGTGCGATTTTGCCTTTCCCCAGTTGATACGGCCCATGGAGAGCCGTCGGGAGTGGCG
>JAWLEV010000155.1:0-3341 GCA_041685915.1 Anaerolineae bacterium
GCGCTGCTGAGCCGCTATCTTTTACCACAACCTCGCCTGCCCGAGTCGACCATCATCGCCCGCTCCGGTCGGGCCACGGCCATGCTCGACGTGAGCGACGGCCTGAGCAGCGACATCGGCCACATCTGCGATAGGAGTCGGGTGGGCGTCCGGCTGTGGGCCAAGGAACTGCCCATCTCCCCGGCCGCGCGCCACGTGGCAGAATTGACCGACAGGCCAGCCTGGCGACTGCCCCTGGGAGCCAGCGACGACTATGAACTATGCTTCACCGCGCCTGCGGAGGCAGCGGAGGACCTGATGGCCCATATCCAGCGGGAGACCGGCACGCCGGTGACCGTCATCGGCGAGATCCTCCCCGCAGACGAGGGCCGATGGCTGACGCTGAAGGACGGACAGGAGATACCTTTGGAAGCCAGAGGCTGGCGGCATTTCGAACCAAAAAGTTGACTGCCCTGGAAAAAGGGTGGCTAAAGGGGAAATGAGGACGTAGATTGTGGTTGTGCTTCGCACAACCACAATCTACAGTACCCCTCTATCCACTGAAAGAAGGTCTTTCAGTGGATCCAAAAGTTGATGATCAGCATATCAAAAGGAGAGACACGAACCATGCGAACGAACACGCGCAAGATAGCCCGGGCGGTGATCCTGGTGGCCATCGGCGTGGCCCTGTCCCCCTTGACCTCGTTTCCCGTCGGGATCGCCAAGGTAAATCCGACCCAGCACTTTGTCAACGTCGTCGGCGCCATCCTGCTGGGCCCCTGGTGGGCCCTCATCAACGCCACCATCATCGGCATCCTGCGCAACGCCCTGGGGGTGGGCACGCTGCTCGCTTTCCCCGGCGGCATGATCGGGGCCTTTATGGCCGGCTATGCCTACCGTTACACGCGCAACGCCTACTGGGCGGCCCTGGGCGAGATCGTGGGCACCGGCATCCTGGGCGCCCTGGTCAGCGGATGGCTGGTGGCCCCCGTGTTCATGGGCAGCACCATGGCCATGGGCGTGCTCATCGCCTCCTTCCTCGCCAGCACCATCCTGGGATCCGTCCTGGCGTTACTGGCCCTTGACATCCTCGGGCGCGCGGGGTACGTGGAACAGACAGGAGAGCGCACACCCGGTGACTGAGCCCCTCGTGCAGATTCGCAATCTATATTACCGCTATGGGAATAGCGCATCGGACTGGGTCCTGGAAAACCTCAACCTGGATATCGAGGCGGGCGAATACGTCCTCATCTGCGGCCCCAGCGGCTCGGGGAAATCCACCCTCTGTCAGGCCCTCAACGGGCTGATCCCCCAGTTCCATGGCGGACATATCAGGGGGACAGTGCGCGTGGACGGCCTCGACACGCGAGAGCACCCCGTCAGCGAACTCTTTGCCCACGTGGGCATCGTCTTGCAGAACGCCGAGGCCCAGTTGTTCAACAGCACCGTGGAAGGGGAACTGGCCTTTGGGCTGGAGAGTCTGGGGTGGCCCCGGGACGAGATAAACGCCCGCGTCCAAGAGATCGCCGACGTTGTACAGATCACCCACCTGCTGGGACGAAACCCCCATCAACTATCGGGCGGCGAACAGCGCTTGACGACCATCGCCGCCGCCCTCGCTCCCCGCCCGCCGATCCTGGTCCTGGACGAGCCCTATGCCAGCCTGGACCCGGCAAACGTGCAGCGCGTGCGCCACGCCCTGCGCGAGATCCACAACCGCGGTACGACCGTGATCCTCGTCGAGCACCGCCTGGAAGACGCCGCCGTCGACGCCGGGCGCATGCTGGTGCTGCATCGGGGACGCATCGCGCTGGAGGGCACCCCCCAGGACGTGTTGGCCGGGGACGTGGCACGCTTTGGCCTGAGATCCCCCACCGCTGTGCGCGTGGGCAGGGCCCTGAACCTGGAAGAGGTCCCCCTTGATGTGGAATCCCTGACCGCAGCGGCCCGGGATCGCGCCCTGCCCCCCGACCTCTTTCCCCCGCGACAGCAAGAGCATCCCCCCGAGGGCCGAACCCTCCTCGACGCGCGGGACGTCACCTTTTCCTTCGAGGGGACGCCCGTCCTGCAAGGCGTGAACCTCTCCCTGCGGGCGGGCGAGTGCCTGGCCCTGGTGGGAGCCAACGGCTCCGGAAAGACCACCCTCATCAAGCACCTTAACGGCCTGTACAGGCCCCATCGGGGACAGGTCCTCGTCCTCGGCCGGGACACCCGCCAGGCGAACACCTCCGCCCTGGCCCGCCACGTGGGCCTGGCCTTTCAGAACGTCGACGACCAGTTCTTTAAATTCACCGTACAGGAGGAGATCGAGGTCGGGGCGCGGGCGCTGGAACGCTACGACGAGGACTGGCTGCAGGAGTTGATCGCCCTGTTTCACCTGCAGCCCCTCCTCCAACGCTCGCCCCACCGGCTCAGCGGCGGGGAAAAAAAACGTGTGGCCTTTGCCGCCGCCCTCGCCGCCAACCCCGAACTCCTCGTCCTCGACGAGCCCACCATGGGACAGGACTGGCCCTTCCGGCGGGCCCTGAGGGATCTACTGAGCAGGCTGCAGGACCAGGGACAGACCGTGGTGCTCGTAACCCACGATCTGGACTTTGCGGAACGCTGTGCCAACCGCTGGGCCCTGCTGGCCGGGGGACGCATCCTGGCCAACGGCCCACCCGAGCAGGTGATGAGCGATACAGAAGCCATGGAACAGGCGAACCTGCAGCCCACCCAGTCCTTTCGCATCCGTGAGGCGCTGGGGAAAGGAGCGGAGATACGTGTCAGCCCCTGAAAAGAGCGCATGCCCCCTGGATCCCCGCACCCGTCTGCTGCTGACCATACTCTATGCCGCCCTCGTCGTGGCCTCGAGGCGAAACGCCTGGTTGCTCACGGAACTTTTTCTCTTGACAGTGGCCATCGTGGCCGTGGGCCAGGGCGGGCAATATCTGCGCTGGCTGCGCCTCGCGGCCCTGATGACGGCCAGTTGGTTCCTCATCTCCCTGCTGGCCTTCGATCTGGCCACCGCCGTCACGGCCAGCCTGCGGCTGATGGCCCTCATCTCCACTTTCTTTTTCTTCTTTCACACCACGGCGCCCCAGGATCTGGGCAACGCCCTGGTCAAGAGCGGCCTGCCCTACGAGATCGCCTTTGTGCTCAGCACGTCCATGCAGTTCGTGCCCCTCATCGGCCGCAAGGCACGGAACGTGGTGGATGCGCAGCGCTCGCGGGGCATCCCCCTGGAACCGGGCTTTGCCGCCCTGCGCCACTACCCCGCCCTCATGGCCCCCCTCCTGATCCAGGCCTTTCAACTGGGAGACGATCTGGCCCTGGCCATGGAATCCCGCGGCTTTGGCCGAGGGGGGCGCACCTTCCGGCGC
>JAWLEV010000156.1:0-3334 GCA_041685915.1 Anaerolineae bacterium
GGGATGCGCCAGGAGCGGACGGATAGAGTGCTGAGATGCGCTTGAAGACTTCCGAAGTCTCTCATGCGGCGGCAATGACGTGATAGACCCTAAAGGTTTACACGGAGGACCGCCTGCTCTTTTGTGCATATGCACGGGGCAGATCGAAACAGGGAGACGCGCTTTTTACAAACCTTTAGGGTCTCTGGGGATGAACAGACTTTGGAGGTCCGCCTTACCGCCGTCCGACGGGTAGAGGGAACTTTTGCACGCGGAGGGATGCAGGTGTATCGTGGCTATGGAGACTTTCGAAGTCGGCTTGAGCGCGATGGAGATTGCGCGCGATGCGAATTGTGGTGCGATTTGACGCCCAGGGCTAAACCCACTGGGCTCAGGAAAGTTAGAATTGCAGTTCGGCAACTATCACGATAGCGGTCTGCAATTCTAACTTTTAGCAAAGCCCTCTACGAGGGCTGGAGGAGCCCCGAAGGGGCTTTGTAGAATGAGCCTGCGGCCTTCAGGCCCAGGGGAGGGCGGGGAAAATGGACGCTGTCCATTTTCCCTCGGAGAAATCGCGGAGCGATTTCTCCACCTGTCTGGGGGAAAGTTATCGCTTTCCCTTGGCAGAATTGCGGAGCAATTCTGTATCTGTTTTGGTAAACCTTTGGGGTCTCTGTGGAACCGGGGGGAGAGAGGTGCCTGGCACTTGTATGAGGACCTTTGCATCTGGCCGCGTTCTGTTTAGGCCGCACCTGTTCTATTGGGGTATCGCGTAAAAGTGCCGGGCATCTGATGGACGACATTTTGCATAGACGAAGGGATTGAGGCGCTGTGGGACGATTGAGAGGTTTTCTGTGGCTGGCGGCCGGGGTGGTGGTGGCCGTGTTGGCCGGTATCGTGGCCTTTACCGTGCTCTCGCGCCCCGTGGCGCGGGGCCAGGAGGGCGAGATGGCGGATGTGCCCACGACGGAGGTGGTGGTGGCCGACCGGGCCGTGCCCCTGCGCACGGCGCTGACGGCGGAGGACCTCTCCGTGGAGGAGATGGCCGTGGATGCCGTGCCCGAGGGCGCCGTGGAGGAGATGGAGGACGCTGAGGGCATGGTCACCCTCGTGGACCTGTACCCGGGGGAGGTGATCCTGCGCCAGCGGCTGCTGGACCCCAACCTGATCACGGGCAAAGGCCGGCATGCCCTCTTTCTCTCCGAGGACGAGGTGCTGATGGCTTTTCCCGCCGAGGACCTCATGAGTCGCATCAACATCCTCAAGCCCGGCGACCGGGTGGATATCCTCATCTCCCTGGAACTCCCCGTGGAGGGAGAGTTGGCCGCCCTCACCGAGGAGGAGGGCGCGACGGCAGAGGGGGAGGAGGAACAGGTCACCTTTGTGGTGCTGGAGAACGTGGGCATCGCCGCCCTCCCGGGCCAGCAGTTCGCGGCCCGCGAGGAGGGGGACGAGGGAAGCCCCATCCCCTCGGAGGACGCCGAGGAGGGGGGGCAGGCCAAGGCCCTGCTGCTGACCCTGGCCGAGCAGGACGCCCTCGTGCTCAAGTATGTCATGGACAAAGGCGGCATCCAGGATATCGTGCTGCGGCCCCCGGGCGTGGAGCGCTCCTTTGAGGCCGAGCCCGTCAACGTGGATTACATCATAGATGCCTTTGGCATCCCGAGGGAGGTGGGCCCTTGATCTCCCCCGCGGGGACCATCATAGATCTGCAGGAAGGACACCTCGATGACTGACGCCGGTGGCGCCCTGGACGTTCTGTTGGTCAGTTCGCGGGAGGACGCGGGGCGGTGGATTCGGGATCATCTGGTCCATTGGGAGCGGGCCCATCGCCTCCATTGGGTGCCCGACCCCGCGCAGGCCGCAGGCCGGGCCCAGGAATTGTTGCCCCAGGTGCTGCTGGTGGACGATGCGTTGGGAACCAGCGAGATCGATACCGTCATCTCCCAGTTGCACGACCAGGTGCCCTCGGCCAACGTCATCGCCCTCATCGACCGGGCGGAGGTGGCCAACACCGCCTCCCTGGCCGTGTTGGCCGGGGCCCAGGCCTTTGTCACCAAACCCCTGGAGGACGAGGAATTGGTCAGGAGCCTGCGGGAGGTGGTGGGGCGCCAGGAGCGCCCGGCCGACGCCGAGGCCGCGCCCGAGGGCCAGATCGTGGTCTTTTGCGCCCCCAAGGGGGGCTCGGGCTGTACCAGCCTGGCCGTGAACACGGCCGTGGGCCTGCAGGCCCTGGATGAGGGGCCCGTGGCCCTGGTGGACGCCGGCTATGCGGCCCCCGCCGTGGACGTGGTGCTCAACGCCCGCGCCGATCGCAACATCCTCGATCTGCTGCCCCGCCTGCCCCAGATCGATGCCGACCTGATCTCGGGGGTGCTGGTGGAGCACGCCAGCGGCGTGCGGCTGCTGCTGGCGCCGCCGCCCCGGGACCTGGGCAACCCCATCCCGGCGCTGAAACTGTACCGCATCCTGCTGGAACTGCGGCGCACCTTTCCCTGGGTGATCGTGGACCTGGGGCTGCCGCTGAACGAACAGGCCTTTGCCTTTTTGGGGGGCGCCGACCGCATCGTCATGTCCGTGCTGCCCGAGATGGTGGGCCTGCGCAACACGCGGCTGATGCTGGAGCAGTTGTACGACCGGGGCTATAGCCGGGACAGGGTCTGGCTGGTGCTCAATCGGGGCACCCTGCGCGGGGGCGTGAGCCGGGGGGACATCGAGGAGCGGCTGGGCATCCCCATCCGCCACGTGATCCCCGATGACCAGGCCCTGGCCACCCACAGCGTCAATCGCGGCGTGCCCGTGGCCACGGCCCATCCCCGCAGCGCCCTGGGCCGCGCCTACCGGGGGCTGGCGCGGCAACTGAGGGGCGAGGCCGTGCCGGAAAAGGAGCGCTCGCGGTCGTTGTTCAAGAGGCTGTGGCCGTTTTAGGGAGTGTGGGAAAATCGCATTCGCGATTTTCCTTGGCAGTTGGGGAAAGCGAGCGAGCCTGGGCCTGAAGGCTCCAGGCTTAGCGGGCAAAGCCCTCTACGAGGGCTGGGTGAGCCCCAAAGGGGCTTTTCTGCAATATGAGCCTGCGGCCTTTAGGCCCAGGGGAAGGGGAACTGCACGTAGCGCTGCGGCTTGAGCCCTGCGCGCGGGGAAAGCGCTGGCGCTTTCCCTTGGCAGAACCCTATGGGTTCTGCATTCGCCAAAAGGTACCGGTTACACGCTAGAGTCCCGCGGTAATCAGAATCGTCTAGATGCGAAAGACCCTAAAGGTTTACACGGAGGACCGCCTGCTCTTTTGTGCATATGCACGGGGCAGATCGAAACAGGGAGACGCGCTTTTTACAAACCTTTAGGGTCTCTGGGGATG
>JAWLEV010000157.1:0-3333 GCA_041685915.1 Anaerolineae bacterium
GAATGGTTGTTCTCTGAACGCCAGCTCTTCTCCACCACGACGCCCGAGGCGTCATAGAGCGCTATGCTGGCATAGCGCGTGGCCGTATCGATAGCCAGTAACATTACTCCTCAGCCTTTTTTCCTGGTATCCGTTTTTTCTCCTTGCCCCACAACATCTTTTTGAGGGAGAGGAGAATTCCCATATATTCCTCGCCCGAGGCCTCGAACTGTATCCGGCGTTTGCTATCATAGTTCAGATAGGAGAGAGTGACCCAAAGGCGTTCCTCGGGCATGATATCCTGTGCGCGCTCGGCCCACTCGATGACGGTGACGCCATTACCATATATATAGTCCTCTATTCCCAGGGCCAGGGCATCCATATAGTCCTGAATGCGATAGAGGTCCACATGATACAGATAGGGCCCCGATCCCTGGGGCGCATGCTCGTTTATGAACACAAAGGTGGGACTGTGTATGACGCCTCTGACGTCCATCCCCGCGCCAATGCCCTGGGTGAGACATGTCTTGCCCGTCCCCAGGGCTCCCTGCAGACAGACCACGTGGCCGGGTTCGAGCAGGCGTCCCAGTCTTTTACCAACGAGGCGCGTTTGCTTTGCACTGTGGGTGATAATGTCAAATGAGCGATCGGTTAGAATTGGGCTCACACTTGGTCTCCATGTTCGTTGTCGCTGGCAAAAGCGGGCAGTGTAACATCGCTTGGACTCATGCGTTGAAGGTGTCGGGCTAGGATAGGGTGATTTTTTCTCCCATCAGGGCAAAGGTCTTTCCCCCTAGGTGTTGCAGCGGCAGCAACTCCTCATTATCCGGTCCGCGCCAGACGCCGTCAAAGGCTTCCTCTTCCACCCACGCACTGACCACCTGAGCGATAAAGAGGGAATGATCCCCCGGTGTAAAGAGGTCCACGATGGCACACTCTATATGGGCCAGACACTCGTCGATCCAGGGGGTATCGATATCTTGGGCCGATTCCGTCGTCAACCCCGCGAGTTCCAGTTTGTCAACGTCCTCGCCCGATCTGGTACCACACGTCCAGACCTGTTCGGCGAGGGGCCGTGCTGGGATATTGAGTACGCACTCTTCGCTCCGCTCAAGCATCCCATGGGTATAACGCGAGGGATGTATGGCCAGCATGATCAGGGGTGGCTCCTGACTTATGGCGGATGACCAACCAAAGGTCATAACGTTGACCTGTCCCTTATAGCTCGTCGTCAGCAGACAGACCGGGCGCGGTGCGAGAAGACGAAAAGCGCCGCTAGCTGTAATCTCTTTTTTCATGGGTGTTCTCAATCCTCTTTTCACTTGCCAAAAGTATGGCATAAGGCGCCTGTACTGTCAAGCAATCCCTCTCCACGTCGCCGCCGATCGCCGATCTTCCTGGACAAATAGAATGTCAGAATATATAATGCCCTCACTGTCGGGATGTTTATGGGGTATATGGATCGAGTTCCATGTTGCTTGAGGAGGTGGGTTGATGCTGGTTAAGGAACGTATGTCCAGACATCCTATTACTATCAGGCCCGATGTATCCTTGCATGATGCATTAAAGCTTATGCGAGAGGAGGGCATTCGTCGTCTGCCCGTCCTGGATAAGGAGGGCAAGCTGGTGGGTATTGTGTTGGAAAAGGATTTGCTCTATGCGTCTCCTTCTCCGGCCACCACCCTCAGCGTGTATGAGATGAACTATTTGATCTCCAAGATCACAGTGGACGAACTCATGACGCGTAATGTGATCGTGGTGGAAGAGGATTGCCCCCTGGAGGAAGCGGCGCGTATCATGGTGGACAACGACATAGGGGGACTTCCCGTGATGCGCGGCGATACCCTGGTGGGAATGATCACGGAAAGCGATCTTTTCAAGATCTTTGCCGAGCTGTTGGGGTCCCGGATATGGGGGCTGCGGGTCACCATAAAGGTCCAGGAGGGACGCGGCGTCCTGGCCCGCCTGACGGAGGCGCTGGCCTCCCATGGAGGGAATATCGTTGCCCTGGGGACCTTTTGGGGGGACGATCCCACCAATCGGGAGATTGCTTTCAAGGTGCAGGGTATCGAGGAAGAAAAGATGGAAGAGATCCTGCAGGATCTCGATGCCGAACTGGTGGATCTGCGCGAGACGTAGCGATTCTTAATATCGGGATGCCCAGAGACCAAACTGGGCATCCTCGGGACTTATGCTAGGGCTGTCTTGAGCACCCGTTTCGCCTTTACGGCGGCGTGCCCTCGATGGCTTATGCGGTTCTTGACCTCCATGGGTAACTGGGCCATCGTTTTCCCCTTTTCGGGCACATAAAAGATGGGGTCGTAACCAAACCCCCGTTCCCCAAGGGGTTTGCGGAGGATACGTCCCTCACATGTTCCCTCCACTACCTCCTCACGCCCCTCGGGCCACACCAGGGCGATGACGCAGCGAAAGCGGGCCGATCTCTCGGCGTCGGGCACGCCGCGCAGATTGCGCAGGAGAAGTGTGTAGAGATCCTCGTCGCTGGCCTCCGGGCCGGCATAGCGCGCCGAATGGATCCCCGGTGCGCCATCGAGGGCATCGACCTCCAGCCCCGAATCGTCGGCCAGCGTCGGCAGGCCCGTGAGGGCCGCATAGCCTCGCGCCTTGAGCAGGGCGTTCTCCTCAAACGTCTTCCCTGTCTCCGCAATCTCCACGTCGATGTTCAGGTCCGTCAGGGACACGAGTTCCAGAGGCAGGTCGTCCAGTATGATGGCGTATTCCGCCTTTTTGCCCCGGTTGTGGGTGGCGATGAGTAATTTCATGTTTTCTTGGAATCTATACCTCCACGTCAAAGGCGTCCAGACCGGGGAAATAGGCCGTCTCGCCCAGCGCCTCCTCGATGCGCAGCAGCTGATTATATTTGGCCGCGCGGTCGCTGCGGCAAGGGGCCCCGGTCTTGATCTGGCCCGTATTCAGGCCCACCACGATATCGGCGATGGTGCTGTCCTCCGTCTCACCAGAGCGGTGGGAGACGATGCTCGTCCAGCCGGCACGGTGGGCCATCTCCACGGCCTCGATGGCTTCCGTCAGCGTGCCAATCTGGTTGACCTTGCAGAGGAGGGCGTTGGCCGCATTGAGGGATATGGCCTTCCGGATACGCTCCACGTTGGTGACCAGTAGGTCATCCCCCACGATCTGTGCCCTATCGCCCACGCGGGAGACGAGTTCGCTCCACCCTTCCCAATCGTCCTCATCCATGCCGTCTTCAAGGGAGATGATGGGATAGTCTTCGATCCACTGGGCCCAGAAATCGGCCATCTCCTCGCTGGATAGGGTTTCTCCCTCTCGCGCGAGGACGTATTTGCCCTCCTTATAGATCTCGCTGGTGGCGGG